>NZ_BLVO01000013.1:1197688-1497688 GCF_013340285.1 Desulfovibrio subterraneus
TGGCGACAGAACTTCCGCGCATTTTTCTCTACCGACATAGAGCCCGAGGCAGGCCGTCATTACCTGATATACCGTTTCCATCCCGAACCGGGCCGCCTGCAGGTATCCTTTTTCCGTGCGCGTCAGAACAAATCGGGCCTTTCCACCGTACACAACGAAGTGACGCTGGAACAGATCATCGAGAATCCCGACTGGTGTGAACTGTCGCCCAAACTGCCTATCGTTGCACAGCAGATCGGACGCTACAACGACTATTTCGGCCACCGTGTGGAGGTTCCGGACGGACTGCTCACGTGGTTCCTGTGGACCGTGCGCCGTGAATACTATCTTTTCTGGAAGGATACCGACTCTCCCTGCCGTGTTGAAATCGGCACAATGGATCTCAAGCTCAAGCCTCAGCTCACTGAAGAAGGCCTGACCTTCGACGTGATGATCCGCAGCGAGGGCAAACCTCCCCAGTCCATCGTGGACAGCGAAGTGACCTTCCACGGGCAGATTCCCCTATGGGTATGCTGGAACAAGGGATTTTACCCCGTTTATACCAGCCTGAACTCCTCACTGGTTCAGGATCTGGCCCTGCAGCCTCCCGTGATCGAGAAGGAAGACATTCCCGAATTCCTTGACCGCGTCTGGACGCAGCTGCCCGCCACGGACCTGTTCGGACAGGAAGAGTTCCTCAAGCACATGGAACCCATTTTCATTCCTGCCACGTACAATCCCAAACTGTTCCTCGACGAAGAAGGTTCTCTGCTCACGCTCGAGATTCAGAACCTCTATGAGACCGTGCACGGTGAATTCCTGCTGCCCGGCCCCAACCCCAGCTTCATGACCGGCAGCTACTCTTTTGAAGGCAGCACCTATCTTATCCGCCGCATGCAGGAAGAAGAAGCGAACCTGACCGATCTGCTGCTCTCCATGAATTTTCAGCCCAGAAACAACAGGGTGTGGTTCCTTGAACCGGAAGAAGCCATCACCTTCCTTCTGGATGCCTACCCCAAGCTGGTCGAGCAGTATCGCGTCTATGGCGAGAAGGCCCTGTCCAAGTACAAAGTGCGTCTTACCACGCCCGCCATTACCGCCACGGTGGAATCCAACGAGGATGAAAAGTGGTTCTCGCTGGAAATCGAGGTGGAATACGACGGGCAGCGAGTGCCTATCGACACCATCTGGAAGGCATGGGTGCAGGGCAAGCGCTATGTGCAGCTCAAGGACGGCTCTTACACCAGCCTGCCTGAATCGTGGCTGGAAAAAATCGCCCACAAGCTGCGCGCCATGGGCCTTGACGCAGAAAAACCCCCGAAGGACCGCTTCGAACAGTTCGAAGCCCCTGCGCTGGACAATATTCTGGAAGACCTGCCCGACGTGCACACGGACCCGTTCTGGAACAGTCTGCGCGAGAAAATCCATTCCTTCCAGGAAATCAAGCAGCTCAGTGCGCCCAACGGGCTGCATGCCACCCTGCGCAATTATCAGGCGCAGGGCCTGAGCTACCTCAGTTTCCTGCGCGAATACGGGTTCGGCGGCATTCTTGCTGACGAAATGGGTCTTGGTAAAACCATCCAGACCCTTTCATTCATCCAGCACATGGTGGAAACCGGGTCCGACGGTCCCAACCTCATCGTCGTGCCCACGTCCGTTCTGCCCAACTGGGATCGTGAAGCGGAAAAGTTTGTTCCCGGCCTGAAACGCCTGATCATCTACGGCACCCGCCGCGAAAACATGTTCAAGCAAATCGAAGAATCGCATCTCGTCATCACGACGTATGCTCTGCTCCGACGCGACCTTGAAGAACTGCAGAACTACGAATTCAACTCCATCATTCTTGACGAAGCCCAGAATATCAAGAACCCGAACACCATTACGGCGCGTTCCGTGCGCAAGATTCAGGCTAAACAGCGCCTGTGCCTTTCCGGTACGCCCATCGAAAACAACCTGTTCGAGCTCTGGTCGCTGTTCGAATTCCTCATGCCCGGCTTCCTCGGTTCGCAGCATTCCTTCCAGCGCGGCATTATCAAACCCATCAAGGATGGCGATGCCGATACGCTCGACTACCTGCGCAACCGCGTCAAACCGTTCATTCTGCGCCGTACCAAGTCTGAAGTGGCAAAAGACCTGCCACCCAAGATCGAGAACATCCAGTACTGCGCCCTCGCCGACGAACAGGCGGAGCTGTATGCCGCACTGGCAACCAAGCTGCGCCAGCAGGTGCTGAACGACGTGGACGAAAAGGGCATGGCCAAGAGCCAGATGTCCATTCTGGACGCCCTGCTCAAGCTGCGTCAGATCTGCTGCCACCCGCGCCTGCTCAAGCTGGAGATGCCCGGATTCTCCACGAACCTGCCCTCCGGCAAGTTCGACGCCTTCAAGGACATGATCACGGAAGTGGTGGAAGAAGGCCACAAGGTGCTCGTGTTCTCGCAGTTCGTGTCCATGCTGCACATCATCCGCTCATGGCTGCAGATCTCGGAGATGCCCTTCGCCTATCTTGACGGTACCTCGAAAGACCGGTTCGATCAGGTGGACAGGTTCAACAACAACAAGGACATTCCCATCTTCCTTATCTCCCTCAAGGCAGGCGGAACGGGTCTGAACCTGACCAGTGCCGACTACGTCATCCACTACGACCCGTGGTGGAACCCCGCTGTGGAAGACCAGGCAACCGACCGCGCGCACCGCATAGGCCAGACCTCGCAGGTGTTCTCGTACAAGATGATCTGCTCCAACACCGTGGAAGAAAAGATCCTCAAGCTGCAGGAAATGAAAAAGGGCGTTGCAGATGCCATTATCCCCGGACAGGATTCATGGAAATCGCTCACCCGTTCTGACCTTGAAATGCTCTTTGAAGTGTAACCGGCACCCACATGACGTTCAAAGCCGCGGCCTGTGCCGCGGCTTTTTTCATGCTCTGTCCGGTTTGGGGCCGACCCTATCCCGTTTAGCCCTATCCGGTTCCCGATCCGATCTGGTCCGATCGAGTCTAATCGGGTCTGATTTAATCTGGTCTGGTCCGGTCTGGTCGCATATTCTGCGGGCAAAAACGATGATGAATACATCAACCCTGCCATATTGATACCCTGCACAGCTCTTACCGCTCATGCAGCCCAGTACCTTCGCATTCCACGCAGGACTTGCACTTGCGGCAAAAACCACCTAAAACCCGCAGCACGTCATATTCATATCGCATATTAACGGACGAACAAGGAAACGACATGTCTGATACAGCCAAGCAGCAGAAGAAGTTGAAAAAACGCATTCAGGCCATCAAGGAACGCAAAACTTCCGGCGCTCAGGACATAGCTGATGCCGTCCTCACGTTCTGCCGTCCGCTTCTGCAGGAATCGCAGGCACTGAACGGTGAAGACAACGCAGTGGGTCTGGGCGTGTTCGCATGGAACGCCGCATTTCTCACCAAGGACCGCTGGTCGGCCAACCTGAAGAACTCTCTTGGCCGCTTCAACCTTTCCACCGATGCGCAGGAAGCCCTTGAAGGCATTGTGGAAGAAATGATCCGCCAGAAGAAGCTCATGCATCCCAATGACATGCGCGTTATCACCCACTATGATGTCAAGGTTGCAGACGGCAAGCTGGAACTGACCGTGGACGCCAAGGTGGCTACCAAGCCCCAGATGCCCAAGTTCAACGACCTGCCGCAGATGTAACAATGCCGCTTATGCAATACAAAAGGCCCGTCATATGACGGGCCTTTTACGTTAATGACAAACCTTCGTTTGCAGTAAAGCCGCATTCCCGTTAAGCCGGAACTGAGATCCGAAAAACGGATTTTCATCGGCGTATACGAGGTGCAGGAACGTTAGGTTCCTGCCCTGCGGAGCAAATAACAGAAAGGTCTTTGTCAGCAGTATAAAAGCCCGCCACATGACGGGCCTTTTCTGTTTTCTGATACTGCGCAATCATTCCTTGCCGCAGCGTGGCGGGCGGATATGATCCATAACCCGCTGGTGCGCCTTTTGCGATTCCGTCGTTTCCAGCTTGGCAATCTCGTCTCGGTCTACATAGAGAATGGCGCCGCAGGGGCACATATCCACACAGGCAGGACCAAGGCCGATGGCGCGGCGCGAGGCGCACAAGTCGCACTTGGCAACGGCAACGCCGCTGCAGGTGGCAAAAAAAGCCGCATAGGGGCAGGCCATGACGCAGTTGCGGGTCTCGCAGCCGCGGCACAGCATGGGCTGCAGCACCACTGCGCCGTCACGGTCGCGGTTGAGCGCTCCCCTGCTGCACACGTTCATGCAGGCTGCCTTTTCGCAATGCTTGCAATACAGGGGAATCATTATCCCCTCCGTCGTGCGTGTCATGGTGATACGCGGCGTATCATACAGGAACTTGCACACGGCTTCGCAGGTTTCGCAGCCAATGCACTTTGAATAATCTATGTGAAGAGTTCTGGTACCCTCAAGCATCATTGCCTCCGGTATTCTGTATCCGCAACATGCTAGCGGGTCATCTTGTCTGCTTCGAAATTGTATTCGTCTTCGCGGTGCTGCGCCTTCAGGTCCAGCCAGTTGGACAATGAGCGTGCGGCCCGAAGCCCGCTATAGACAGCCTTGCCTATCTTGCTGGGGCCGGAGAGCACATCCCCCGCCACAAACACATTGTCTATGGCCGTCATGTTCAGCCAGCGCACTTCGCCCCTGCGTACATTCTCAAGCCCCAGCTCCTTCTGGAACGGAGGCGTGGGAATTTCACCTATGGCCCCGACAACCACATCCACAGGCAGCACCACGTTTTCTCCGGTAATGCCGTTGGCCACTTCCAGAGCCTGCACCCGGTCCTCGCCGTGTACGGCAACAGGGGTGCAGCGTTCCATCCACTCGCAACCCATCTCGCGCATGCGGTCTATTTCAAAACTGCCGCAGGGAGCCTCGCGCACGGTCTTGCGGTACACAAGATGCACCTTGGCGGCACCGAGGGATATGGCGGAATCCACCACGTCCACGGCGGAATGTCCGGCACCGATCACGGCAACAACCTTGTCCTTCACATCCGGCACTGAAACGTTGGTGGATGCGTATTTGATCGCGCGGATGGGGAACAGGAATTCAAGCCCCGAATACACGCCCTTGAGATTCTCGCCCGCAATGCCGAGCTTGCGCGACTTCCATGAGCCGGAACAGATCATCACGGCATCATAGTTATCCACAAGGTCGTTGAGACTCAGGATATCACAGGCAAAGTGGTCCCCTTCCTCTTCATGCATGGGAGCACTGCAACAAACCTTCGTATTGGTACGGAACACAACACCAAGGCGGCGCTCAAGGTCGCGCACGCCACGCTGAATACGGTCTGCGGGAATTCTGTGGCTGGGAATGCCGAATACCATCAACCCGCCCGGCTTGGGCAGTTTGTCGTACACATGCACCTGATAGCCAAGGCAGGCAAGATACCCTGCCGTTGCAAGGCCGGAAGGCCCGGCACCTATCACTGCGACATCCCGTCCGTTCGGCGGAGCGCTCTCCGCCTTCATAAACCCGAAATTCATGGTTCCGGCCACAAGGGCCGGATGAGCATTCGACGGGGTATCCGACATGCTGGTTTCCTTCCTTCTGAAATGCGATCGCTTGTCCGTCCATTCCGGAGCCGGAGCACCAAACTCCGTCCGGATGGTACTGGTCAGACGATCAATATACCCGTTATAGCATGCGATGCAAGCCGGAACAGTGTGAAAATGTGAACAATCACAGGGCATCCATATGCAACCTCGTCTTGTCATCATGCGTGGCTGGTGGTACAAGACATAACGCACGAAACACCCGTTATCACGTGGTGGCACGTATACCAAGAAGAGGTCGCACCATGAAAGTTGAACAAATCTCAGTATTTCTGGAAAACAAGGCGGGCCGTCTGGCAGAAGTGACCCGCACACTCACAGACGCAAACATCAATATCCGCGCTCTGTCTCTGGCAGACACTTCCGACTTCGGCATCCTGCGCCTCATTGTCAGCGATCATGAACGCGCCAAGTCCGTGCTCAAGGACAACGGCTTCACCGTTGGCCGCACCACCGTTGTTGCCGTGGAAGTGGACGACAAGCCCGGCGGGCTGAACCACATTCTTTCCACCCTCAGCGCCAACGGCGTGAACGTGGAATACATGTATGCCTTCGTACAGAAGGGCGGAGAGAACGCAACGCTCATCTTCCGCTTCGACCGCACCGATCAGGCGCTGGAAATTCTGCAGAAGCACAACATTCCGATCGTACCGGGCGAAAAGCTGTACGCGAACTAAGCACCTTCAGAGGCCGGTTTTACCGGCCTCTTTGCGTTAGGCCTGTGCTGTCCTTGAAGACGCGTAACCTGTTCACCACACACGGACATGGTATCGGCTTCGCGCAGACAGTATTCCGGCAGCAACACTCCGGCATAAAAACTCCGGTATCAAACCTCAGTATCAAACCCCAGGTATCAAATCTGAAGCGCACACGGTATGGCCAAAAAGAAACACCACGCACAGCACAAGACAGCCCCTGCCCTGTTCAAGGACATACAGCTGATCCGCCAGTCGGATGCCGAATGGCAGATTCCGCAGCAATCCCCCATGCGCGTGCCCTGTCATGTCTTTGCCACCGATGCCGTCCGTGCCACGCTGGATTCCGCCACACTACGGCAGGCCTGCAACGTGGCCACCCTGCCCGGCATAGTAACTGCCAGCATGGTCATGCCGGATGCCCACAGCGGATACGGTTTTCCCATTGGCGGGGTTGCGGCCTTTGATCCTGACGCGGGCGGCGTCATCTGTGCAGGGGGCGTGGGCTTTGACATTGCCTGCGGCGTCCGCACGCTGGTAACGGGGCTCACACCGGACGATGTGCTCGGCAAACGCACGCAGCTCGCGGACGCTCTCTTCCGCAGCATTCCCTGCGGCGTGGGTACCGGAGGGGCAATTCCCCTCACCAGTGTCTCGCTTGAAGCCATGCTCACCGGCGGCGCCAAATGGGCCGTGGCGCACGGCTATGGCACACAGGCCGATCTGGACCATACCGAAGAAGGAGGTTTCATGCGCGGGGCACGCCCCGAATTCGTTTCGGCAGAAGCCAAGAAACGGTTCATGGACCAGCTGGGTACACTCGGCTCCGGCAACCACTATATGGAAGTGCAGCGCGTTACCGACATATATGATGCCACGGCAGCACAGGCCTTCGGCATTGCCGTTGACGACATTCTGCTCTCCATACACTGCGGTTCACGCGGGCTGGGCCACCAGATAGGCACGGATTTCCTCCCCCGCATGGCGGACAAAGCAGACTATTTCGGCATTACTCTGCCCGAAAAAGAGCTGGCCTGTGCTCCCATTTTTTCAGATCTCGGGCAGGAGTATCTGGGAGCCATGCGCGCGGGCATAAACTGCGCCCTCGCCAACCGGCAGGTACTGACCCATCTGGCGCGCGGCGTATTTGCCGAGTGCTATTCCCACTCCCGGCTCAGGATGATCTATGACGTGTCGCACAATACTTGCAAGGAAGAGCAACACGTGGTGAACGGCAAAAAACGCCTGCTCCATGTGCACCGCAAGGGAGCCACACGCGCTTTCGGACCGGGACACCCCGAGCTGCCAGCATTTTGCCGCTCCGTGGGCCAGCCGGTCATCGTCGGGGGCAGCATGGGCACACCATCGTATATCCTTGCAGGCTGCACTGATTCCGCCAAGAGCTTCTGCTCGGCGAATCACGGAGCGGGCAGGTCCATGAGCCGCACCACGGCCCGCAAAACCATACATGGCAAGGATATGCTTGCCGTGCTGGACCGCATGGGTATTACGATTCGCACTTCCGACATGCGGAGTATTGCGGAAGAAGCGCCGGAAGCTTACAAGAATATCAACGCCGTGGTCGAGGCCACGGAAAAGGCAGGACTCGCCCGGCGCGTTGCACGGGCCGTTCCTCTCATCTGCATCAAAGGTTGACCATGAAGTACATTTCCGCCTGCACACTCGATTGTCCCGATGCCTGTTCCGTTGTCATAGACCGCAGGGAAGACGGCAGTGTTTCCATCACCGGCAACCCGGAACACCCCTTCACCAGAGGCTTCATCTGCGTGAAAGGCCGCAAGGCATATGAACGCCTGACCAGCCCGGAGCGCATTACCGCGCCGCTTATGAAGGTGAACGGTGAATTCGTTCCCACGGACTGGAATACCGCCCTTGACCGCATTGCGGACAAACTGAAGGTGCTGCGGGACACGCCCGCCTCCATTCTGCACATACGCTCGCACGGGTATCGCGGTGCGCTGGCCGAAGCCAGCCGCTTTCTGTTCCGCAGCCTTGGTGCCAGCACCACGCGGGGGGCATTGTGCGACGATGCGGGCATAGAAGCCAGCATCATGGATTTTGGCGCCCTGCATCATAACGATCCCTTCGATCTGCTCAATGCCGGATATATCATCAACTGGGGCAAGGACCTGTCCCGCTCCTCGCTGCATATTGGCCAGCTGATCCGCGAGGCCCGCAAGAACGGAAGAAAGGTCATCACCATTTCCCCAGGTGGCGACGGAAACGCAGATTTTTCAGACACCGTCATCAGAATCCGTCCCGGCACGGACCGCTTTCTCGCGGCCGCAGTCATCCGCAAGCTACTTGTCCGTGGCTATGCCTCATCCACCGCCCTGCTCAAGTCTTCCAATTGGAACGAGTTCAAAGAGCTTATCGCCGCGCAGGATGAAGATAGCCTGCTCAACGCCTGCGACTGCTCTCCGGACGACCTGCAGCTGCTTGCCAACACCTACGCCAATATCGACATGAAGCCCGTTGCCAGCATCATCGGCTGGGGGATTCAACGCCATGTATACGGCGGAGAAAACGTCCGGTTCATCAACGCGCTGGCGTATCTTTCCGGCCAGGTGGGACGCAAGGGCGGCGGCGTATATTTCAACATTTCCTCCGGCCGCAACCTGAATACGGACTGGGCAGACAATGCGGGCACTCCCGCCCGCCGACTGCTGCTGCCCGCCATCGGCAAGGAGATTCTCGAAGCAACACCCCCCATCAAGTTCCTGTGGGCGGATGGCAGCAACTTCGTCAACCAGACACCGGACGCGGCCACCAACATCAAGGCCATGGATTCCATCGAATTCAAGGTGGTTGTGGATGCGTTCATGACGGACACGGCCCTGCGCGCAGACATCATCCTGCCTTGCGCCCTGAACCATGAACGCGAAGAGATTCTGGGTTCCTGCCTGCACAACTGCGTGCAGTATTCCGCTCCCGTCTTCACACCCGCCGGACAGTCACAGCACGATTTCGACATCATGACCGACCTTGCCTCGCGGCTGGACATTGCTGCCCCCACCCGAGAAGAGGTATTGCGCATGGCGATTGATGTGCCTCACCTTTCCACCACGCTGGAAGAAATGCGCGAGCAGGGTTTTGCCGTTGCCGAGCACCCTCCCGTAGCGTGGGAAGACTACGAGTTCGCGCATCCGGACGGAAAATACCGCCTGCCCGATGCGCTGCACACCGAACCGCTGCCTCCCAAAGGCTATCCCCTGCGGCTCATGTCGCTGGTGCACAAGGAATACCTGCACTCGCAGATGCCGGAAAAAGAACAGAGCGCCAAACCCACCGTATGGGTTAATCCCGGCATTCCGGTTCTGGGTACGCTCGACAGTAACAAACCCATCTACCTTGCAACCCCCAAGGGGCGCATAGAGGTTCAGGTGGAAATCATAGTGGGGCTGCACCCCGAGTGCATCATCATCCGCCGCGGCGGGTGGATGAAGTTCGGCAACAGCGCAAACCCCATTATCGAGGCGCGCATCACGGACATAGGGGAAACCGCAGCCTACTACAGCCAGTACACGCGGCTTGAAAACTGATCAGCAGAGATTGCAAAAGCCCCTGCCCTGATGTTTCCGGGCAGGGGCTTTTGTGCTTCTGTGTAATACGAGTCTGGTAACACAATGACTCGCGCAGGGCTGGTTCTTGCCACGACGGGCGCTGCGCCTATTGCGAAGATGGAAATTATCCGCGCAGGGCGGATGTTCGCAGCCAATCCATGGTGAGCCCCGACAATTGACGAGGCATGTCACGCACATTGTCAGCTCTGCGCGAACCAGATCAGCGCTGCGGATACAAAAAACGACATGTCATTACGTACAGCTATACCTCTACCGGCTCCTTTGACATGCCTCCGGCTTGCGGTATAGGTGCAGTCTGGAGCAATAGCCAACAACACACAGCTCATCCAGACGAACCATGAAAAAACAGCCACAGACCTCTTTGCCCCACGGCACCGGCAGCATTGCCCGATCCGGCCATTTCGGCCAGGTCACTTGGCCTGTGCTTCCGGAAGCTGCCGCCACCGCTGCAGCCGTTTCGGCCGACTGTTCCGAATGCATGGCCTGCGTGCGCCAATGTGCATTTCTGGACCGCCACGGCACCCCCAAAGCCCTTGCCGATGCCTACACCGCCAACCCGCAAAAGATACGCGACCTTGCGTTCGAATGCAGCTTATGCGGCCTGTGCACCACCATATGTCCGGACAAAGCTGACCCCGCCGCTATGTTTCTGGCGCTCCGCAGGGAATCCACCGCCGCAGGTGAAACGCTGCTGCCGCGTTACAAGCCTATTCTTGGCTATGAAAAGCTCGGCAATTCCCCCTTTTTCAGCTGCTACAGCCTGCCTGAAGGGTGCGACACCATCTTCTTTCCCGGCTGCACGCTTCCGGGCAAGCACCCCCACGCCACCGCCGAACTGTTTGCGCGCATACGCCGCACTATTCCCGCCGCAGGCATAGTGCTGGACTGCTGCAACAAGCCATCGCACGACCTTGGCAGGCAGGACCACTTTGAAACCATGTTCGGAGAATTACTCAATTTTCTGATGAGCCACGGCGTTCGCACGGTACTGGTGGCCTGCCCCAACTGCCACAAGGTATTCAGCCAATACGCTCCGGCGATCCGGGTAAGGACCGTATACGAGTTCCTGCATGAAAACGGGCTGCCCGATGCGATTACACAATCCGGCACCTTGCCCGACGCTGCCGCCCCGACTGTGGATTCGGTTGCGGAGGCTGGTGCAGACATGACCGTCACGGTGCACGACCCCTGCCCCCTGCGTGATGAAAGCGGAACCCATGATGCCGTACGGGCGCTTCTCGACAGTAAGGGCATTGCGATTGTCGAAATGCGCCACAACAGGAAGAAAACCCTGTGCTGCGGAGAAGGCGGCACAGTGGCTATGCGCGCCAACGATCTGGCTCTAGCATGGGGAGAAGCGCGCAGCAGAGAGGCGCAGGGCAAAACCGTCGTCACCTACTGCGCAGGATGTGCCAACTACCTTGGCATACACATGAAGACCATGCACATTCTCGACATGCTCTTTCCGCAGCCGGAAACAGCAAAGACCGCTCCCCCCGCAGGACTGCGACCCTATTTAGAACGCCTGAAGTTCAAGCGATACATTAAGTCACTGCCCGCCGCAGTATACCGCGAGCGCCCCACACGCGTCGGCGAACGCTTCGTCAGCATGCCACGGCTGGACAGCAAGAAGATGCTCGCGGCAGCTTCCGTTGCCGCTGCCGCATTGCTCTGGCTGCTTATTTCCCATTTTGCATAATTGGCTGGCTCTCTTGTCATACATAAAAAAACCGGAAGCCAAAGCTTCCGGTTCAGGGTAATGACAAACCTTTGTTTTCAGTAGAACCGCAGCCCCGTTAAGCCGGAACAGAGGTGCAAAAACGGATTTTCATCGCTGATACGAGGTGCAGGAACGTTAGGTTCCTGCCCGGCGGAGCCAAAAATACCAAAAATCTCTTTTTCGGCATTCTAAAACCGGAAGCCAAAGCTTCCGGTTTTCTTATTCAAACATGATGGCCCGAAAACAACCAGCTACATCAACCCTTCCGGCAGATTCACTCTGCAGGCAACGGGCATGCGCCAGCCGGTACCAAAGGCCCGGTCAGTTATCTTGATTCCGGGCGGTGCCTGACGGCGTTTGAACTCGGAAATACGCACAAGGTGCAGCACCCTGTCCACATCCGCATGAGCAAATCCCTTGGCGAGCAGAGCCGCGCGGCTGTGCCGTTCTTCAATATAGGCCTTGAGAATGGCGTCCAGCACTTCGTACTCGGGCAGGCTGTCCGTATCTTTCTGGTCAGGCCGCAGTTCCGCAGAGGGGATTTTGTCGATGATGGCGACAGGAATCACTTCCCTGCCCTTGGTCTTATTCAACCAACGCGAAATGGACCACACAAGGGTCTTGGGTACGTCTGAAATAACGGCAAGTCCGCCAGCCATGTCGCCGTAGATGGTGCAATAGCCCACGGACAGTTCCGACTTGTTCCCCGTGGTCAGCAACATGGCACCAAGCTTGTTCGAAATGCCCATGAGCAGATTGCCACGGATGCGCGACTGGATATTCTCTTCCGTCACATCAGGCTGCCTGCCCGCAAACACCGGTTCAAGCGCGGAGTCAAAGGCACGCATCATGGGTTCAATGGGAATGATCTCGGTGCGTATGCCAAGGCTGCGCCCCAGCTCCAGCGAATCATCCACACTGCCCTTGCTGGAATACGGCGACGGCATGAGCACACCGAGCACGTTGTCCGGCCCGAGAGCTTCTGCCGCAACAGCGGCCACAAGGGCGGAATCTATACCGCCGGAAAGGCCCAGAACCACCTTGGAAAAACCGCACTTGCGGGCATAGTCACGGGTACCCAAAACAAGGGCCTGCCACGCCTGTGCTTCCGGCGCGGCATCGTCTTCATGCACTATACCGGTTCCGGCAAAGGGATCAGCCAACACCACATCTTCGGCAAAGCCGAGCCCGCGGGCAATCAGCCTGCCCATATGGTCAAAGGCCATGCTCTTGCCTGCAAAGACAAGGTCGTCATTGCCGCCGACCTGATTCGCATACACCACCGGCACGCCATGGCGGGCGGACAGGGAAGATAGCATCTTCTCCCGTATGGCCTGCTTGCCAAGCGAGAACGGCGATGCGGAAAGGTTCACCAGCAGGTCCACGCTGCCGTCCAGCAATTCCGCCACGGGGTCGGTGTCGTAAAACCTGTGGTCAGTCCAGAAGCTCTTGTCGTTCCACACATCCTCGCAGATGGTCACGCCGATGCGTCTGCCCGCCACTACCACACGCCCGCAGCCCCTGCCCGGTTCAAAGTATCTGCGTTCATCAAATACATCGTAGGTGGGCAGCAAAGTCTTGTTGGCAACAACAGTTACCGTGCCGCCATCCAGCAGCACGGCACTGTTGAATACTCCGTTCCCCACCGGCTCGGCGTTGCGCACGGGGGTGCCTATGAGCACGGCGGGCATGGGCGTTGCCGCCGCAGCCAGCTCTTCTGCCAGTCCCTCAAGGGCAGCCCAGCAGGCTTCCGCAAAATATTCGCGGAACAGCAGATCGCGGGGAGGATACCCGCACACCGCAAGCTCGGGAGTGACACACAGGTCTGCACCCTGACTTGCCGCGGATTCAACGGCTTCCCGGATGCGGCGGACATTGCCCACCACATCTCCCACAACCGGATTGCACTGCAGCAGAGCGATACGCATTAGAAAATGTCCGACATGGAATAGAGCTTGCCGGGCTGCTGCTGCTCAATCCACTGAGCGGCACGCAGAGAACCGGCTGCGAAGGTCTCGCGGGAATGGGCCTGATGTGTCACCTCGATACGTTCGCCGGGGCCCATGCAGTAGACGGTGTGCACGCCCACCACGTCGCCGCCGCGAATGGTCTGCACGCCGATCTCTTCTTTGGGGCGCTCGCCGATGATGCCCTCGCGGTGATAGTTGGCAACATCCTTCAGGTTCCAGCCGCGTGCTTCCGCAAGGCATTCAGCAAGGCGGATAGCGGTACCGCTGGGGGAGTCTTTCTTCTTGTTGTGGTGCAGCTCCACCATTTCAAGATCGTACAGTTCGCCCAGATGCTTCACCAGATCGGGCAGCACCTTGAGCAGCACATTCACGCCTACGCTCATGTTGGGCGACCAGAACACGCGGGTAATCTTGGCAATTTCTGCCAGACGGGCCTTTTGCTCATCGTTCAGGCCGGTGGTGCCTATGACAATGGGGTTGCCGTGGCGGGCTGCGGCTTCCGCATGGGCAAGGCTTGCCTCGGGCGCGGTAAAGTCGATGACCACACCGCCAGGAACCTTGGGCAGCACTTCATCAAGATCGGTGCCCACAAGACATCCCCATGAATCCAGACGCTGCGTGTTGCCGGGGCGTTCCACCACGGCTGCCAGCGTATGCTTGTCACTTGCCTGCACCATATTGGCAATGGTGTTACCCATACGGCCATTGGCACCCATAACGATCACTAATACGCTCATACGCTCTCCTTGCTGCTCACAACGTCTCTGTTTTTATGGCCTGCGACAGATGGGAAAGCTCCCGCCCGTCGTATACGTGCTGCCGAATCACTTTGGAACCGCCCTGCAATGGGGCGCTTCCGTCAGATAAGGCTGTGCTGATCTTTCTTTATCCCCTTTGCAGAGGCGTCCTTCTTCGGCTTGACTTGCTCTGGAGCATCTGAAGTGCTTACAGACGCGGAAGCATCCGTTGCACCAAGTTCAGGACCGGAATCGGGTACTGCGCCGGAATCAGGGGCAGACGGTTCTGGATGCGCCCCGACAAGGGGTTCTACGTCATCTCCGGCTGATGTTTCAACCGGTTCTCCGGAATCACCTTGTGCTTCGTCTTCACCAGCTTCAACAGGTTCGGCTTCGCCTTGTCCTGTTTCGTGCGCAGAAACTCCGTCCGTACCGGTCTCGTCGTCACCGGAATCGTCCGTACTGATTTCTTCCGCACCTATTTCGCCGGTAACGATTTCACTTGTGTCGATTTCGTTTGCGCTGATTTCTTCCGCACCAGTCCCTTCAGACACCGCGCCGACAGCTGCGTGAAGACGCAGAAATTCCTCTTCCGAGATCACGGCAACGCCGAGTTGCTGCGCCTTGGCAAGCTTGCTGCCCGCATCGTCACCGGCAACTACGTAATCCACCTTGGCGGATACGCTGCCCGCGATCAAGGCTCCCACCTCTTCCGCCATCTTCTGCGCGGCCGAACGCTTGAGCGTGGGCAGGGTTCCCGTGAACACCATGCGCTTTCCGGCCAGAGGGTGATCTCCTGGGGCCGGTGCTGCCGCTTCTTCCTGCACGGGCCACAGGCCGATGGTGCGGAACTGCTCCAGAAGGGCAATGTTCCCTTCGTTGGCAAAGAACGAGCGGATGGAGGCGGCCACTTCCGGCCCCACGTCCGGCAGGGCGGTCAGTTCCTCGGTGATGGCACCCTTCAGGGCATCGAGAGTATGAAAATGGTTCGCCAGCACCCGTGCAGTCTGCTCGCCCACATGGCGAATGCCGAGCGCGCAGATAAGGCGGGGCAAGGTCGCGGAAGTCTTCACCATGGCAAAGGCATCCACAAAATTTTGCGCCAGCTTGGGACCCATGCGCTCAAAGCCCATGAGCTGTAATCTGGTCAGTGCAAAGAGGTCCACAGGGGTCTTCACCACGCCACGGTCCACAAGCTGCTCTATCCACTTCTTGCCCACGCCCTGCACATCAAGACCGGCCTTGGAGACAAAGTGGATAATGGACTGCCGCACAACAGCAGGACAGGCCATGTTCATGCACCGCCACGCAGCCTCGCCCTCTTCGCGTGAAGCCCTGGAGCCACACACGGGGCACTCGGCGGGAAAGTCGAAAACAAGTTCTTCGCCCGTGCGTTCTTCGGCTACGGCGCGGACCACTTCAGGTATCACGTCACCCGCACGCTGGATGATCACCATGTCGTTGATCATCAGGTCCTTGGCGCGGATTTCGTCTTCATTGTGCAGGGTGGCACGGGAGACGACAACACCGCCCACCTCCACTGGTTCAAGATGCGCAACCGGAGTCAGCACACCTGTGCGCCCCACCTGAATCTGGATATCCAGCAGACGGGTACGGGCCTGCTGCGCGGGGAACTTGAAGGCTATGGCCCAGCGGGGAAAACGGGCCGTAAAGCCAAGCGCCCTCTGCAGGGCAAGATCGTTCAGCTTGGCCACCATGCCGTCAATCTCGAAGGGAAGCTCGTCACGCTTGGCACCGAGCATGTCGAAATGCGCCAGCACTTCTTCGGGACCGGTACACAGGCGCGTCTCCGGCGGTGTCTGAAAACCGAGGTGGCCGAGCCCTTCCATGATTTCCTGCTGTGAATTCCAGCGGGAAGCACCGTCTGCCCATTCCACCACGCCCACACCGTAGGCAAGAAACATGAGAGGACGCGAAGCTGCAACGCGGGAATCGAGCTGCCGCACGGAGCCCGCTGCAGCGTTGCGGGGATTGGCGAACAGTTTGCCCCCCTCTTTGCGCTGACGGGCGTTCATGGCGGCAAAGTCCTTGCGGCTCATCACCACTTCGCCGCGCACTTCAAGGCGGGCAGGCACCACACCGGCTTCATCGCGCAGCCGGAGCGGCAGATTGTCCACGGTGCGCATGGTATGCGTCACCACTTCACCTGTTTCGCCATCGCCGCGCGTCAGGGCCGCCGTGAACACACCGTTTTCATAGATGAGTTCCATGGCAAGACCGTCCATCTTGGGGTCCACCCAGAATTGCATATCGGCCTGCGGCTCAAGGCGCACTATACGCTGCACAAAGTCGTTGAACTCCTCAGCACTGAAGGCGTTGTCGAGGCTGTACATGCGCAGAGTATGGGAGCGCGATTCCAGCTCGGACATCACCTCGCCGCCTACCTTGCGGGTGGGGGAATCCGGCGTTGCCAGTTCGGGGTGCGCCTCTTCCAGCGCACGCAACTCGCGGAACAGAATATCGTATTCTGCATCCGTTACTTCCGGATCATCCAGCACGTAATAGCGGTAGTTGTGATGCTGCAGCAGCTTGCGCAGTTGCGCAGCACGTTCGGCAGCATCAGAAGAAAGGGAGGAACCGGCCATGCCGGAAACGGAATCGGAAGTAGTCACTCGTAACCTTGTCCTGTCTGCTTATCGTAAAAGATGACCGCACGCCGGAAGCCAGCTCCGCGTACGACCCATGAAATTTTGCGTATTGCCGGTTCTGCCGCAGCGCAAGGCTACAGCCCGGCGTGATCCTGCCAGTCCTGCTTCAGGGAATCCATCCGCGTTTTGTAATCCACCCCGAGGCGGGCGGCAAGATAGGACTGCTCCGCAAGAGCGGCAGTCTGCATGAATCCGGAAATTTCCCGCGCCGTGGAGTGATAGATATGCTTCACGGCCACCTCGTGGTCCACAACCACATGCCAGCCCGCTTCATGCGCACACAGCGAGAACCACACATCCACGCCGTAGCCGTAGGGGTTGCCCGCACTGTCCACACCGCCGAGCTCCCGCCAGCAATCCACGCTGATGAGCGGGGCAATGCCGTCCACATAGGTGACAGTGCGATACTGCATGCCTTCCTTGCGGACCATCTGCGGATGATAGGGATTGCTGAGCACTGCCGGTGCATACACGCCCACGCCCCTGCCCCCGAGTACGGTGTTCAGCCGCTTCAGCCTGCCTTCAGCCCGCTTGATGAACGGCGGCGTGCTGGCAAAGAGCACATCGTTATTCAGAAACCAGACATGGGTGTAGCCTGCCGCATCCATCTTCTGCAGGGCAAGCTGCAAGGCTCCGGCCCAATACAGGTTTTCATCCGTTCTCAGCCATGCGTCGGGATACTGTTCAGGCGCACAGTTGTCTAGCACAAAGACCTGCTCCGCCAGAACAGGGTCGGACTGCTGCAATTGCGCATGCAGACGCCGCGTCAGCGACGTTTTTCCGTAATGCAGAATGACTATAGCAAGCCGCATGGCATGAACGGGGTTAGAGAATTTCTTCAAATTGCTGGAAGCTCTTTGTGGAGCCAACGGCAATGACGGTATCTCCGGCGTGCAGCACGGTCTTCGGTTCCGGATTGAAGGTCATTTCCTGCCCGACCTTCTTGATGGCTATGATGATCAGGTTGAACCGCGGCCGTATGCCCGATTCAATGAGATTCTTGCCCACCAGTTCCGAAGTATCGGAAATGGTGAGTTCCTCCATCTGAATATCTTGCGAGGTTTTCTTGTGCGCCAGTTCCATGAAGCTGGTCACGGTAGGACGAAGAACCGACTGCGCCATGCGCACCCCGCCGATGCGGTTGGGCATGAGCACTACATTGGCACCGGCAAGCTTGAGCTTGCTCATATGCGCCTGCGCACCGGCACGGGCCACGATATTGATGTCCCTGTTAAGCTGGCGTGCGCTGAGCACCACATAGACGTTCTGGGAATCTTCGGAAAGGCTGGCGATAAGGCTCTTGGCGTGACTTATACCCGCTTCCGCAAGCACTTCGTCTGAAGTGGCATCGCCTGAGATATGCAGCACGCCGTCTTCCTCAAGGCGCTCCAGCGTCTTGGGATCGTTTTCTATGACGACGATGTCGTAGCCTTCTTCCATTATTTCCTGTGCCACAACGCTGCCTATGCGCCCGTAGCCGCAGATGATGCAATGGTTGCGAAGCTTGCTGATGGTCTTGAGCACCCTGCGCCTCCCGAGAAGTTTGAAAAGTCTGCCTTCCACAAGCAGCTGCGAAAAGGCACCGAGGATGAAGGCGAAGTTGCCCACGCCGGTCAGAATGACGAAGGTAGTGAGCACGCGCCCTTCCTGCGACAGGGGATGCACCTCACCAAATCCGATGGTGGAAAGCGTGATAACCACCATGTAGAATGAATCCCAGAAATTCCAGCCTTCTATGAGCATGTAGCCATAGATGGCCCCCAGCGAAACGGTGACCAGCGACAACTGGCTGATCACCAGCGGCCAGAAGAAACCAAGCTGGTTACGCAGGCGCAGCACCCGCGTGAGAAAGGGAGTCCTTTTCCTGACGTTGTAGCCCATACAGCCTTGCCCTGTTAGTCCGCAGCCAGCAATCGCTGGCGCAGCACCTGAATGCGGTCGCGCAGTTCCGCAGCCTTTTCGAATTCCAGTTCCTTGGCCGCCTCGCGCATGTCGCGTTCAAACTGCTGAATGCGCTTGCCAATGTCTTCCGATGAAAGTCCCCAATCCTCTGCCGGCATTGCGGGTCCGCCCGCCTTGCCTCTGCCCTTACCCTTTCTGGAATCACCCGGAGAATAGAGAGAGTCGAAAGAGCTTTCCAACTTCTTGCGGATGGTGGCGGGCGTAATGCCGTTCTCGGTGTTAAACGCTTCCTGCCGTTCCCGGCGGCGCGCGGTTTCTTCCATGGCAGCCCGCATGGAGCGGGTTACGACATCCGCATACAGAATAACGCGGCCTTCAACGTTTCGTGCGGCTCGTCCGAAGGTCTGAATGAGAGACCCCATGGAACGCAAAAAGCCTTCCTTGTCGGCATCAAGAATAGCTACCAGAGAAACTTCCGGTATATCAAGCCCTTCGCGCAGAAGATTTATGCCGATGAGCACATCAAATTCCTTGCGACGCAGCGCCTGCAGAATGGCCATGCGCTCCATGGTGTCTATGTCGGAGTGCAGGTAACGGGTAACGGTGCCCATGCTGTTGAAGTATTCTGTCAGGTCTTCGGCCATGCGCTTGGTCAGGGTGGTCACAAGCACGCGCTCATCGCGGGCAGCCCGCTGCTTGCACTCGCCGAGCAGGTCGTCCATCTGGCCCTTGACCGGACGCACTTCCACCAACGGATCAAGAAGACCGGTGGGACGGATGATCTGCTCCACCACCAGCCCCTGAGCACGCTCCATCTCCCATTTGCCCGGCGTTGCGGAAACATAGACGGTCTGGCCGATGCGTTCGAGAAATTCGTCAAAGTTCAGCGGCCGGTTATCCAGCGCGGAAGGCAGGCGGAAGCCGAAATCCACCAGCGTCTGCTTTCGGGAACGGTCGCCCTTGAACATGGCCCCGACCTGCGACACGGTTATGTGGCTTTCGTCCACATAGAGCACAAAGTCGTCGGGGAAATAGTCGAGCAGACAGGAAGGCGGAGAGCCCTCCTCGCGGTTATCCAGATGCCGCGAGTAGTTTTCTATGCCCGTGCAGTAGCCCATTTCCTCGACCATTTCGAGATCGAGCATGGTGCGCTGCTCAAGGCGCTGGGCTTCCACCAGACGATTGGTATCGCGGAACTCCGCCAGCCGTTGCTGCAGTTCCACACGAATGTCACCCACGGCGCGGTTCAGGTTGTCGCGGTCCGAGACATAGTGGCTGGCAGGATAGATGACCGTTTTGCCCACCGACCCGAGCACGTTGCCGGTGATGGGGTCTATCTCGCTCATGGATTCGATTTCGTCGCCGAAAAATTCCAGCCGCAGAGCGCGTTCATGGTGATAGGCGGGAATGATTTCGAGCACGTCCCCGCGCACACGGAAGGTGCCACGGTGAAAGTCGTAGTCGTTGCGCTCGTACTGCACATCCACAAGCCGCCCGATCAGGGAATCCATGCTTATCTGCTGCCCTGTCTCCACGGGAATGACCAGCTTGGCGTAATATTCCGGCGAACCGAGGCCGTAAATACACGAAACCGAAGCGATGATGATGACATCGCGCCGCGTCAGCAGCGCATGCGTGGCGGCATGACGCAGCTTATCTATGTTATCGTTGATGGAAGAGTCCTTCTCTATGTAGGTGTCGGAGGAAGGAACATAAGCTTCCGGCTGATAGTAATCGTAGTAGCTGACGAAATATTCAACCGCATTATGCGGGAAAAGTTCTTTGAATTCGTTGTAGAGCTGCGCGGCAAGGGTTTTGTTAGGTGCAAGCACCAATGCGGGGCGTTGTGTTGCGGCAATGGTCTGCGCCACGGTGAAGGTTTTGCCGGTGCCTGTGGCACCAAGCAGCACCTGATCGCGGATGCCCGCATTCAAATTGGCGGTCAGTTCCGCTATGGCCTGAGGCTGGTCGCCCTGCGGGGTAAAGCTCGTAACGAGCTTGAACATGTTCTCTTGCATATGAACCTCGCCCGCCAGTGTATCCTGCCGCACATACATGGTAAAGGCCGGATATTGCGGGCTGTTAAGAAACGGAAAACCGGTTTAGCCGGTTGCGGACCGCATGATTATGGACTAGGTAAAGGTAACCGCAGAACCAACTCTTCCGGAGGAAGCATGCAAACGTATATCATCCCTGCCGAAGAGGGCACTCCCCTCGACAGGGTTTACAGTATCTCCATCACAATCCGCACTTTCAAGGGCCGCCGCAACGTGGAAGCCCACGTATTCCGGTGCGATCCGGATCTTGCAGAAGCCGCATCCTACGACTGGAACACCCTTGTGGGACCGCCCATGGACCCCGCAAATCCCGGTGATGTAGAGGACGTGAAGCGCACCCTGCTGGAAACCTTCACCGCCGAAGAACGCGACGCGGTGGTCAGCTATCTTTCCCGGCGTTACGGCAGCCGCATTGAATGCATAACGGCCTGCCCTGTTGAACTGCCCATTCCGCTTGGCGTGACGCCTCTTTCGTCCATCACCCCCGGCAAGACTCTGGGCTTCATCCGGTTTGAAAACGTAACCGACTATCCCCTGCCCTTTGCCGTGCGCGGTTTTTACGACCTTACCCAGCATGATCCGCTCGACCGTCAGGGCGGCGAAGAACAGGCCTGATTCCGCCTTTCGGCGAACAGTCCAGCCCTGCCTGAGCCAATTAACCCTGCACAGGCACAAACGGGGCAAACAGCCCCCTCTGTTCTACAAGGGGAAAAAATCTTCGGGAATTTCCCAAAGGCCCTGTCTCGTCGGAGTACGCAGGGCCTTTTTCAATTGGGCAAGAAAATCGTTGCGCGACACTTCTTCTGCACCAAAACGGCGCAGGTTGTGCGTCACCTGCTGGCAGTCCAGCATGGAGAATCCCGACTGCCGCAGAAAACGCGCCAGCCAGACCAGCGCCACCTTTGAGGCATCCGGCTCACGGTAGAACATGGATTCGCCGAAAAACACACCGCCGAGCGAAACGCCATACATGCCGCCCACCAGCACACCATCCCGCCACGCTTCCACCGAATGGGCAATGCCGTGCAGGTGCAGCTCGCAATAAGCCCTGATCATTTCCGGCACGATCCATGTTCCGCATTGATCGGGACGCGGTGAGCAGGCGCAGAAGCGTATGACCTGCTCGAAGGCCCGGTCCATGGTGATGGTGAACTGGCGGGAATTGATGACCCTGCGCAGACTGCGGGGGATATGCAGATTGTCGGGATATAGCACGAAACGAGGATCGGGCGACCACCAGAGAATGGGGCTTTCCTCATTGTACCAGGGGAATATTCCGCAGGCGTAAGCAGAGATGAGCCGTTCCACGGAAAGGTCACCGCCTATGGCAAGCAGGCCTTCCGCATCGGCAAGTTCAGGATTGGGGAAATCCACCCCTTTTTCCGGCAGCCAGAATACGTTCATAGGATACTAAAAAACGCGGCGGTAAAAACCGCCGCGCTTATGCTGTCATTAATGCGCAGAGCAAGTTCGCATGCAGTGCGAACGGCCCCCCGGCGTTCAGTTATCCTTGCCGGAAAACGACGTGAAGGTAAAGGTTAAACCGGAAACATCCTTGCCTTCCGATGCCTTGAGTTTTCGGGCACCTACCTTGACAATACCCCCTCGCTGCAATGCGCCGAAGAGCACTTCGCGGGCAATATCGTCCTCAAGTCCGCGCCGTATGGCCCGGCGCATGGGGCGAGCGCCGAATGCCGGATCATATCCCAGCTTCGCAAGACGCTTTCGGGCGGCATCCGTCATCTCAATGCGTACCCGCTTATCCTTCATCTGGCCTTCCAGCTCGGCAACGAACTTATCCACGATGTTGAGCATGATCTCTTCGGAAAGTCCGTGGAACGGCACTAAGGCATCCAGCCTGTTGCGGAATTCGGGCGAGAAGGTCTTTTCCACTTCCTTCAGACCACGCGAGGTGACATCCGTCTCCACAACAGAGCCGAAGCCTATGGCCTTGGCTGCCATTTCACGCGCGCCCGCGTTGGAGGTCATGATGAGTATGACGTTGCGGAAGTCGGCCTTGCGCCCCGTATTGTCGGTAAGCGTGGCGTAGTCCATGACCTGCAGCAGAATATTGAATATATCCGGATGCGCCTTTTCGATTTCATCCATGAGCACCACGGCATAGGGGTGCTTACGGATGGCATCGGTAAGCTGGCCGCCCTGATCAAACCCCACATACCCGGGAGGTGCACCTATAAGCCGCGACACGGCGTGCTTTTCCATGTATTCGCTCATGTCGTAACGCAGGAACTGCACACCCAGCGTCTGGGCAAGCTGCTTGGCCAGCTCAGTCTTGCCCACGCCCGTGGGACCGTAGAAGAGGAAGGAGCCTGTGGGCCTGTCATCCCTGCCAAGCCCCGCACGGCTGCGCAGAATGGCGCGGCAGACCACGTCCACAGCTTCGTCCTGCCCGAACACCATACCCTTCAGCGTAGAATCCAGATTCGCCAGCTTCAGCCTGTCACCGGCAGAAACATGCTGTTCAGGGATACGCGCCATGCGTGCCACCACCCGTTCTATGTCTCCGGCGGTAATGGTGTTGCGCTTGCGGTTGGCGCTGCGCAGCCTGTAGGCGGCACCGGCTTCGTCAATAACGTCTATGGCCTTGTCCGGCAGAAAACGCTCGTTGATGTAACGGGAAGAAAGCTCCACCGCAGCCTTGATGGCCGGATGCGTATACCGCACACCGTGGTGCTCCTCATAGTAGGGCTTGAGACCCTTCAAGATTTCAAGGCACTCATCGGTGGTGGGTTCCGGCACGTCAATTTTCTGGAACCGGCGCGACAGAGCCCGGTCCTTCTCGAAATGGTTGCGATATTCCTCGTAGGTGGTGGAGCCGATGCAGCGAATGGTTCCCGAAGCCAGAACCGGCTTGAGGATGTTGGAAGCGTCCATGGAACCGCCGCTGGTTGCCCCTGCGCCCACGATGGTGTGAATCTCGTCTATGAAAAGAATGGCACCTTCAATGGAAGTAAGCTCCTTGATCACGCCCTTGAGCCGCGCTTCGAAATCGCCACGGTACTTGGTGCCCGCAAGCAACGCGCCAAGGTCCAGCGCATAAACGCTGGCTTCAAGAAAACTGTCCGGCACGTGGCCGTTGACAATGCGCAGGGCAAGGCCCTCGGCAAGGGCTGTTTTACCCACCCCCGGCTCACCCACATACAGCGGGTTGTTCTTGCGCCTGCGCGCCAGCACCTGCACGGTGCGCTCAAGCTCTTCGGTACGGCCGATGAGCGGGTCTATCTGGCCTTCCCTCGCCTTTGTCGTAAGATCCACGCAAAACTGGGCAAGGGCATCGGGCCTGCCGGAACTTTCTCCGTCTCCCTGCACCCCTTCCTTTTCGCTCCATTCCTCGCTGCCCATGGCGTGCGAAATGAACTCAAGCACATCCAGTCTGGTAACACCCTGCGAACGCAGGAAGTAAACGGCATAGGAATCCTCTTCCTCAAACAGGGCCGCAAGCAGGTCGCCCACTTCTACCTTGTCCTTGCTGGCAGACTGCATCTGCATGACCGCACGCTGCAGCACACGTTGCACGCCGAGAGTCTGCACCACTTCCGTAGGCATGTCGGCAGGCAACGGTTCAAGGTGGGAAGAGAAAAATACTTCAAGCCGCTTGGACAGTGCGTCGGCATCGGCTCCGCAACCGGAAAGGATGTGTCTGCCCTGATCGTCGCGGGTAATGGCGAAAAGGATATGCTCAAGCGTCAGAAATTCATGATTCCGTTTACGCACTTCCGAGACGGCGTCCGAGAGCACTGCTTCAAGTCGTTTACCGAGCATGTCTACACCTCTTCCATGCTGCACCGCAGGGGAAATCCCTCTTTACGGGCCCGCGCATGCACTATGGCTACCTTGGTTTCCGCCACTTCGGCGGTAAAAACGCCACATTCGCCAACACCCTTTTCGTGAACGCTCAGCATGATGGCCGTGGCCTGCTGGGCTGTTTTGCGAAACACCTGCACGAGAACGGCTATGACAAACTCCATGGTCGTATAGTCATCGTTATGCAGCAGCACCTTGAATTTTCTGGGCTCCTGCAACATTTCATCCAGCAGAATCTGGTCCTGTCTATCCGGATTGGCAAATCTGTGGCTCATGTGTCGATCCGTGTGGCCTGTCTATGGTTCAGCCGCATCACTGCGACAATCATACACTGCTATCAGTGTTGATACAGATTATAATTCCTCGAGGAGCTCATGCAACCGCGAGGTGGAAAAACAAAAATTATCGTCATGCGGCAACCCCTGCGCTGCCCGCCAGTTGCGGTTCAGATCGTGGTAGGTGCCGGTATTTGCCTGCTCCATGCGCAGGCCGATACGTGCTGCGCAGGTAAATATGGCCTCCCGCTCCCCTTCCAGTTCCGCAACATCGCCGAAGGGCATGGAGTCCAGACAAATTTCCACACCATCCAGCTTCCATTCCTCGCGCATTTTCTCATAGCGGAAGGCCGCATCGTAGCCCATGCCTTCCAGAATACCGCGCATGCCGTCAAAGTTCTCCACCGTGGTCTCTCGCTCGTCATACACTTTCACATCGGCGGGGACAGGCACCTGCGGGGGGCGCTTCAGGGTCAACACGGCGGTCTCGCCGTTTTTGCGTATCTTCGTGCGCAGACGCAGGAGCATATCGCTGTTCTTGAACGAGCGTTCCGGCGTATCAAACACCAGATTGCGCTCCACGTGGCTGCCCCGGCACTCCGCTCCCAGTTCGGCAAGCTTTTTGCGCAGCGCGGCAAAGTCGGCATCGACAAATTTCAGTTCCGTTTCAAAGGCCATAATGCTCCCGCATGAACAACTGCGGACAATGCCTGTCGCACCGCAGCCGATTGGTTCTTGTTCTCGCACCATACCGAGCGTATGGTGCCTTCATATACTGGTAAACATTTCCAGCCGGTAATTCAATGAAGTATCGGCATTCACCGCGGGCATGTCCCCGAAAGAGGAGCAATTCGTGCAGAAGCTCTTTCTGCTGTTCATTGCCGGAGGGCTGGGAAGCCTCAGCCGCTACACACTGGCCGGACTGGTGCAGCGCCTTGCCGGAACATCGTTTCCGGCGGGCACATTTGCCGTGAACTGCCTCGGCTGTTTTCTGTTCGGACTGGTCTGGAGCCTGTTTGAAGACAGGCTCTCTCTGCCGCCGGAAATGCGTGTGATCGTGCTGACCGGATTCATGGGCGCGTTCACCACCTTTTCGACCTACATATTTGAAACAGCCAACCTGATCAGCGCATCGCAATGGGTCTATGCCGTGGCCAACTGTGCAGGACAGCTGGTTGTGGGCCTTGTCTTTCTCTGGATCGGCCTTTCGCTCGGCCGACTGGTTTAGCTGCATTCAAGGAGACGCGATATGGTATCCCTGCCGGAACAGGCTCAGCGCCTTTGCATATACACCGGAGAAAACGACACCCACGCAGGCCGCCCCCTCTATGAAGTCATAGTGGAGATGGCACGCAAACGCGGCCTTGCCGGAGCCACGGTCACCCGCGGTGTTTCCGGCTTCGGGGCGAATAGCCTTGTGCATACCATAAAGGTGCTGCGTCTTTCCGAAGACCTGCCCCTGCTCATCCAGATAGTGGACACGCCTGAGAAAATCGAAGCCTTTCTGCCGGAACTGGATGCCGTAATAAGCGAAGGACTGGTCACCGTTGAACCTGTGCAGGTAGTCTTCTACCGGCACAAGAATGGGAAGAAGAACCAATAATACGCGTTATCAGACCGCTGCCCACACAAATGGATAAGCCCCGCAACTTTTTTAACGATGCGGGGCTTTCAATTGTCGGAACAGGTTCCGAAGCAAGTCTCAAACAAATTTCGGGACAGATTTCGGGACAGGTCTCGGAATACGTCTCGGAATACGTTTTAGAACAGGCTTACAGCACAGCGGCCTTTACCGCATCAATGCCCACCTTTTCAACAAACTTGGACACACGCAGACGCTTGCCGGATTCGCTGCGGTAGTATTCCATGAACTTGCGGACAAGTTCCTTGGCTTCTTCGGTGGTCAGGTTCTCGGCAAGCACGTCGCCGATACGGGGACGGCCGCCGGAGTTGCCGCCCACAATGACGGTCCAGCCGTGTTTGGTGCCCATGAGGCCCACGTCTCGCACGTAGCTTTCGCCACAGCACATGGGGCAGCCGGAAACACCAAACTTCACCTTGGCTGGAAACGGTTCTTCATGAAACATG
The DNA here is from genome assembly GCF_013340285.1 of Desulfovibrio subterraneus. Lineage (NCBI taxonomy): Bacteria > Pseudomonadati > Thermodesulfobacteriota > Desulfovibrionia > Desulfovibrionales > Desulfovibrionaceae > Desulfovibrio > Desulfovibrio subterraneus. Next base: position 1,224,801 of record NZ_BLVO01000013.1, read on the forward strand.
TTCTCGATCTCAAGCCCGAAACCGAGAGAGTCCTGCAGGCCGAGCTTACAGACCGCAGTGCCGGGGCATGCCTGCACATAGTGCACGCACAGTTCGGTGGCGCGGCCGACCTTCCACTTCAACTCTTCCCACATGGGTTCGACCTGATCTTCACGCATACCCACAAGGGCCATGCGCTGGCCGGAGGTAATCTTGATGATCGGCACTTCGTACTTCTTGCAGACGTAAGAAATAGTATCGAGAATTTCCGGAGTCAGCATGCCCGCAGGGGTACGGGGCACGATGGCATATGTCTGCTTGTCGCGCTGGAGAATAGCGCCTTCAAGATGTCCTGGCATTCTACACCTCTGATACGTTGATTAATGTCCGTTACACATGCGCAGAATTTCACCGGCAATGCCGTTGAGCGACATGACCTTATGCACGCCGCCCTGCTTTATGGCTTCCTGCGGCATACCGAAAACCACGCATGAAGCTTCATCCTGTGCTATGGTATAGGCACCCGCGTCGAACATTTCCTTCATGCCCACCGCGCCGTCGTCGCCCATACCGGTAAGAATGGCCCCCACCACATTCTTGCCGCCGTAGCGGGCGGCAGAACGGAACAGCACGTCTACCGACGGCCGGTGACGCCTTACAAGGGGGCCTTCCTTCAGTTCCACAAAATAATGGGAACCATTACGCTTGAGCAACATATGCATATTGCCCGGTGCAATCAACACCTTACCGGGTTCCATGCGATCATTGTCTTCTGCTTCTTTCACATGCATGGCGCACATGGCATCCAACCTGCGGGCAAAAGCATTGGTAAAATGCTCGGGCATGTGCTGCACTATGGCCACAGGCGGGCAGTTGGCGGGCAACCCCAGCAGCAGGCTGGCCAGTGCTTCGGTTCCACCCGTGGAAGCTCCTACAACCACAACCTTGCTTGTAGCACCCACAGCGCGGGTAACAGGCGTGGGCGGTGGCAGCACGGCATCGGCCGACAGCTTGGGAGCCACGGTGAGCTTTTCCGTCACCTTCTTCATCCGGGCGCGCGCTGCAGCCTTTACGGCATCGCATATGCGTATGGCAGATTCTTCCAGAAACTGCTTCGTGCTTATGCGCGGCTTGGTGATAATTTCAACCGCACCATATTCCATAGCCTTGAAGGTGGCTTCTGCGCCCTTCTCCGTTACGGCGGAACATATGACCACCGGGATGGGGTGCTGGGTCATTATCTTTTTCAGGAAGGTCAGGCCGTCCATGCGGGGCATTTCCACGTCCAGCGTGATCACATCCGGCACCACACTTTCCATGCGTTTGGCAGCCACGAACGGGTCGGATGCGGTACCGACCACTTCCAGCTCAGAATCCGCACTGAAAATGTCCGCCAGAGTCTGACGCACAAGTGCCGAGTCATCGACAATAAGAACCTTAATTTTCTGTGCCATTCGTCTACACTCTCCTGTAAACGGTTGGCGCCGCCTGTACGAGCGGCAGTTGCATTCCGGCAAGACTTTCCGAATGACCGATAAAGAGGAAGCCCCCGGGACGGAGACAGTCGCAAAACTGCTTGAACAGACGCTCTTGTGTAGGTTTGTCAAAATATATGATCACGTTGCGGCAGAAAATGATATCCATGGGATTGGAAAAACAGAACTGCTCCATGAAGTTGAGCCGCTGAAACTCTACAAGACTGCGAATTTCCGGTGCAATGCGGATGAGCTTTTTCGAACGGTCCTTGCTTCTGAGCAGAAACTTCTTGCACAGCTCCGGAGGAATATTGGCAATCCTGTCCTCATCATACACAGCCTTAACCGCTGTCTGCAGAGCACGGGATGAAATGTCCGTGGCCAGAATACTGAAAGAGAACCCGGCATAGCGTTCCGCAAAATCGCTGAGTACCATGGCCAGCGTATACGGTTCCATGCCTATGGAGCATCCGGCGCTCCATAGCGCGAGCTTGCGGCTGCCGTTGCGGCGTATCCATTCCGGCAGCATGGTGTGCACCAGATAGTCAAAATGCTTGGGCTCGCGGAAAAACTCGGTGGTATTGGTGGTAACCACATCGATCAGATTGCGCAGCTCCTGCTCCATGCCCGCATCCGAGAACACATAATTCACATAGCTGTCATACGAAGGATAATTCAGCACCCGCAATCTTTTCTGCAGTCTGGCTTCAAGCATGGTCCGCTTTGACGGCGGCAGTTTGATACCCACCCGTTCATGAATGAATGCACTGAGGCGCTGAAACACCTTGTCTGGCATGGGCGCCGGTCTGTTAACCAGATCGGCGTTTGTGGCAGTAGCGTTATCCGAAGGATTCTTCATGGCAACCCGATCGCTTGATGCATGTATGTGCAGTGCCGGTCAGACCGGCTGCACGGCGTCAATACAAATTTCGTTGTCCGAGAATGGCCGACTGTACCAGACGCGGGATATCGAGAATAAGCGCCATGGAACCATCGCCCTTGATGGTCGCGCCCGATATACCCTCCACATCCTTATAGACCTTGCCGAGCGACTTGATGACTGTCTGGTGCTCGCCGATGACATGGTCCACCACAATGCCGTAGCGGGAACCCGAGGTGCTCACCACCACGATCTGTTCAATAGGCGGCTGTTCACCTGGCACCTCGAACTGCTCACGCAGCACGATATAGGGCACTATCTCACCGCGCAGGTTGATTATGCGCTGCCTTTCTCCGTTCACGGATGAGCTTATGTGCTCCACACATTCTTCCACATGGTTGAGGGGAATGACATAGAACTCGTTGCCCACCTGAATCTGCAGACCATCGATAATGGCAAGAGTGAGCGGCAGGCGGATAGTGATGGTTGTTCCCTTGCCGGGAATGCTGTCCAGCTCGATGGTGCCACGCAGCGCATCGATAGAGCGCTTCACCACGTCCATGCCCACACCTCTGCCGGAAACACTGGTGATGGCTGCGGCAGTGGAAAAACCAGGCGCAAAGATGAGGTTGCAGACTTCCTTGTCCGAAAGCTCCGCTTCAGGACTGATGATGCCCTTGGCTGTGGCTGATGCAAGAATGCGCTCACGGTTCAGACCGGCACCGTCATCCATGATGGAGATAAGCACCTCGCCGCCGGAATGCTCCGCTGCAAGCGTGATGGTGCCGGTTCTCGGCTTGCCCGCAGCTTCACGCACATCAGGCCTTTCAATGCCGTGGTCCAGACTGTTGCGCAGACAATGCACAAGCGGGTCACCAAGGCGTTCGATAACGGTTTTATCCAGTTCCGTTTCTGCACCATGGGTCACAAGCTCAACTTCCTTTCCGAGTTCGGAAGAAAGGTCGCGTATCAAGCGACGGAACTTGCTGAAGGTTGTGCCGATGGGAAGCATGCGGATGGAAAGCGTGGAATCACGCAGTTCATCCGATAGACGTTCCAGTTCTTCGGAAAGAGTATTCAATAAAGGATCGTGGGAGGAATGGACATACTGGGCAATCTGCGCCTGCACGATGACCAGTTCGCCTACAAGGTCAACCAGCTTATCCAGCTTGTCGGCCGCAACCCGTATACTCGCCGCGCCGCCGGCATCCGCCTTTTCGCCGCCGGTGTCTCTGCTTTTCCGCAGTTCACGAACGGCTTTCTGCTCTGCCAGAGCCGATTCCACCTGATCTTCGGTCACCAGTCCGGCATCGCGCAGAACGCGGCCTATGGGGCGCTGCTCCCGCAATATCTCTGCAAGGCTCTCCTGCGTCACATCTCCGCGCTCAAGCAGAATCTCGCCGAGCCGCTTGTAGGCAATGTCACTGTCCAGCTGCCCGGTGCCGTCCACCAGCTGAATAGTCAGCTCACAGTCATCTTCCACGAACAGGAAGATATCGCGAATGGCCTCTTCAGTCTTATCCGTCAGCAACAGGATGTCCCACCAGACATAACAGGACTCTACGTCAAGATCCTCAAGTCCCGGCATTTCTCCGAAATGGGGATAACAACGCATGGACCCCATCTGCGCCAGATCATCTAGCAGGTGCAGAGGATTGGAACCGGAAAGGAAAATGTCCCGGGCCGGTTTGAAGCGGATACGATAAACAACCTGCGCACCGGGTTCCGCCACAAGGGTTCGGGACTCAACAGCCGCAACGTCCTGCCCGGATGAATCATCGGCCCCGCCAAGCATGGCCTTGAGCCTGGCGGTAAGCTCCGCCTCTGTCTCCGCATCTACCTCAGCACCTGTCGCACTGGATTCCAGAAGATGGGCAATATGGTCCCGCGACAGAAGCGTCAGGTCGAGCAGCTCACGCGTTACGGCCAGTTCCCTGTTGCGAACCTTGTCGAACATGTTTTCGACATTATGCGTAAAGGCGGCAATATCATCGAATCCGAACATGGCGCCGGACCCTTTGATCGTATGCATGGCACGAAACACCCTGTCCACGATATCGGAATTGCCGGGTTCCTCTTCAAGTTCAAGAAGAGCCGTTTCCAATTCGGACAGAAGTTCCTGCGCTTCTTCGCGAAACGCCTGCGCATTCACGTCATCAAGCATAACCGCATCCCTTTAACAGTGCACGGGAGAAAAACAACAGCACCGAAGCACCTAACGCAAGACCTTCTTCACAACATCCACAAGCTGCTCGGGCTTGAACGGCTTGACTATCCAGCCTGTAGCCCCGGCCGCCTTACCTTCCTGCTTTTTCGAAGCCTGCGATTCCGTTGTCAGCATGACAATGGGAATGAATTTGTAAGACGGCAAAGCCCGTATTCCCTTTATGAGTGAAATACCGTCCATGTTCGGCATATTCAGGTCGGTAATCACCATATGCACAGGGCCTGTCATTTTCGCCAGGGCATCCTTGCCGTCACGGGCCTCTACAACGTTGTATCCGGCCTTCTTCAACGTCAAAGACACCATCTGACGGACACTGGCCGAATCGTCCACCGTCATTATAGTCTTAGTCACAGCGTATCCCTCACAGCAATTATTTCATAACATATGTACTAGTTTAAAAAACGCCCCCGAAATGCGGATGATGCAGATGCAGCATCCGCAGAGCCATATCAACGCATCCTGACCGCAGAAAAACGGAGCTCCGGCTGCGCTTCCGGACGCTCATGGCTCCCGCGTTTTTCCTCAACCGTCAAAACAATTCAACATTGCTATCAGAATCATCAAAGAGGTCAATTCCGCCACTGCCGGTATCACCAAGGGCGGACCGGTGCACGTTGCGTTCGCTCTCCATGGTATATCTATCCAGAATATCCCTGAGCGGCCGGGGCAATGACAGCGGGGCATCCCCCTCTCCACAAGGCAGCTGTTCCACAAGGCTTTCCAGCTCACGGCATGCGGCAAGAAGCGCATTCCCCACATGCTCGTCAACCGTAATGCCCTGGGCAAGCCCCATGAGCGTTGCGGTAAGCCGCACCGAATCACTCCGGATACTCTCCAGCAGCCCGCCCCCTTTCGTGTCCACGAACCTGAGCTGCTCCATGAAGCCATCCAGTTCACCCGTCATGGCCCTGGCCTGTGAAGTATCAAGATAGGTTGCGGCATGGTCGCGCAGGGAATCAGCCACGCGAGAAATAGCATGAAGCTTGTCCGATATGGACAGAGTCTGGCCGCCCGCGTCCTTGGACAAGTTCTGTATGGACAGCGCCAGCACCCCAAGCGCCTTGCCCATATCACCGGTATGCGCAGCTTTGATGCTGGCGTTGAGCGCGATAAGTTCAATCTCGGCGCCGACATCTTCGATATTCTCAAGAAAAGCAGTCATCTCGGCGACGGTATTGACAACGGAGACCATTACCTCGCCGACTTCCTCTCCTGCGCGGGCCAGCTGGGCAAAATGATCGGCAAGGGCTGCAACAGCTTCGCTCATGGCCTCCAGAGGCGACTTGGCCCCGTTGCCCCCGTGAGCCTCCTCCACGATACCGGAAACTCCCTCAACGATACCGGCAAGGGCCAGCACCTCATTTCTGAGGGAATCAACCGCATGCATAAAGTTATTGCGCGCATGCTCCAGCTGGGAACACTGAACAGCGTTGATGGAGCGAATCCAGCCGTATATTTCCGAATGATCGCGCACATCGGCTTCGCCCTGCATGAAGTCAACGGTATCCGACAGCACTTCTTCCACATGCTCCACCTGCTGGCGGACAATATCGTGGAACTGCATGGAAGCGACAACACTGCCCATGCTGTCCTGAATACCGGAAAAAGATTCGGAAAGATCGGAGGAAACGCCTGAAAGGCGTTGTCCATAAATGTGGAGTGAAGCGAGATTCTCCTGCACCTGCCCGGTGATTCGGGTGGAATATTCGGCCTGCGTTGTCTGTATGTCGTGCATGCGCTCGGCAGCAGTTGCCGCCAGTGCATCAAGGGCACTCACATGAACTCTGATGGTTGTGGAATATTCCACGATTTTGGTAGCCAGTTTTTCCACATCGTCGGCGAGCGTGTTAAATCCTCTGCCGTCGGTGCCGAGGCGGGCACTCTCTATACGTGTGGAGATGGACAACATTTGCAGGGTGCGGACCACTCGCCCGTAGTTGTCCAGAAGTTTGAGCAGATCAACCAGATGATGACGAATGATTGTAAAATCATCCACATCTGTCGAAGAAGAACGTCCGGTCAGGGTATGGAGGACTCCGGTCTTTTCCTCCATCTGCTTCAGAACTTCCTCGAGAATTTCTCCTACGGTGGAGTCGACAAGCTCACGGGCATTCTCAACCAGTCCGTCCGCCTGAGCCGAAGCATCGTGCAGCCGCTGGCCAAGGTCGAGGAAATCATTTTCACGGGAGGAGACAACCTTGCCGAGACCGGCTCCCACCTTGCGCATTCTGGAAAAACAGGAATCAAGCATCAACGCTCCGTTGCAGCATGGCGTCCGCAAATAGATTCTACAGCAGCCATACCCCCCTTTTTCGCAATCATTTCAGGCAACCACCACTGCCGCATTTCGAACAAAAAACTCTACAACTTGCGGAAACAGGCTGTCAAAACAGAAATGCATATTTACAGAACATTATCTTTCCGTTCCCAAATCCAGAACATAGGCCGATACGCTGAATTCATGAGGCAGTTCCTCACCCGTGTAAACAACCATGAACGGAATCGTATCATCAGGAATAACAGGAGGCGGCCCGTCATGCAAATGGTGCGTCATTCTGGTGCGGGAGATTACGCCCTGAAAAGTCAGCTGTTGCAGTTCGTCCACAGAATAAATCCTGCCGCACAACTGTCTCATGATACCGACAACAGCGCCGGATTCATCAAAGAAAACTGCAGAAACCCCGATGTACGGCACGGTGGTTCCGGTATTGTTCCTTACTTGTCCTTCAACCACTATCACCTTTGTCTCATCCTGCAATGCAAGAGAATACTGACGCACATTCTGCAACAGCAACGTAGGTTCAGCGGCCAAACAAGAGGATGATAGTCCGTGAATAAGCAAAAGCAGGGTCAGAACGGCGGACAACCTGCAAAAAGACATGATCAGGACCGCCTGAAAAGAGCTTCCTGCAGGGAAAGGATGGTATCCAGCCCGCCGTTTCCGTTGCCGCCGGGATGGAAGACCGGCTTGTAGCCGAGGCGCAGAGCCTGTGAATGCCGCACGTCCTGCCCTGCCACAGGGCGCACCTGCCCGTTGAGGTCTACCTCGCCCCAGAACACGGAGCGTTCCGGCAGCGGAATATCGTAGAAGGAGGAAAGCACCGCAGCCACAAGGGCAAGGTCCATGCCCGGGTCCTGCAGGCGCATGCCGCCGCCGACCTTGGCATAGATATCCACCTGTCCGAAGTTGAGCCGCAGACGCTTTTCAAGCACGGCCAGCAGCAGGTGCAGGCGGTTCACGTCAAACCCCAGTCCTGTGCGGCGGGGTATGGCCAGATAGCTGCGGCTCACGAGAGCCTGCACTTCCACGGCAAAGGGGCGTTGCCCGTCCACCGCCATGACAACGGCTGTGCCTGAAAGAGCGGGGTCGCGGGCACCGAGAAAATATGTGGAGGGATCATCAACTATACACATGCCCTGCTGCGCCATCTCGAAGACCAGCAGCTCCTGATTCGGGCCGAAACGGTTCTTGAATACGCGCAACATGCGGTACATCTGCCGTCTGTCACCCTCGAGCGAAATGACGGTGTCCACCATGTGCTCGAGCATCTTGGGCCCTGCGAGCTGTCCGTCCTTGGTAACATGGCCCACAAGAAGCAGTGTAATACCGCCGCGCTTGCATGCTTCAATCAGTTCCGTGGCAACAGCGCGCACCTGACTCACACTGCCGGGCAGGCCGTCAGCCCGCAGGGAGGTAAGCGTCTGCACCGAATCCACGATGATGAGGTCGGGAGGAGAATCCCCTTCCAGCGCAGGCAACACATCATCAAGACGGGAGGTGGAAACAGCCGTCAGCTTGGGACAGAGCGCGCCAAGCCGTTCTGCCCTGCCCTTGAGCTGGGCAAGGGTTTCTTCACCCGAAAGATACAGCACCTGCTTGCCGGAGCTCGAAACAGCACCGGCCACCTGCAGCAACAGAGTGGATTTGCCTATGCCGGGCTCACCGCCAATGAGCAGAGCCGCACCGGGGACAAGACCCTCGCCGAGAATGCGGTCAAGCTGCTCCATGCCCGTGCCGAAGGGTTCATCCCGCTCATCCGTGACATCCTGCAGGGGCATGATGCGCGAAGCCTGAAACGACGAGGGAGCGGACATTCTCTGCTTACCCTGGTCCTTATGGACAACCCGGGTTTCCAGAGTATTCCACTCCCCGCACTTTGGACACTGTCCCCGCCACTGCGGGGCGTTAGCCCCGCAGGCGGAACAGATATGTACTTCTTTTGTTTTCACAAAAATCCGTTGTTATTTCTTTGGCGGATCTTTCGCTTCTATGACCTTGACCCCGAACTCAGAAACAGATGCCGGGGGATTATAGAACACCACCATGAAAGGCACTTCCCCTCCGGGGGGGATATTGGTGTTGTTGGTCAGAATCTCGATCTTGTTGTTAAGAGCGGATTCCAGCTCCTGCTGCCCGAGCACCTGCAGCTGGAAAAGCGAAACGGTAATGCCGCAGTATTGCTGTTTGCTGGTTATGGTCACGTTGTTCGTATCAAACAATGTAACCTCAACCTTGACCAGTTCCTTGGGAACGTTGAAGTTGTTCACCACCTTACCTTCAACAACAAAGAGCTGCCCGACCTTTTCGTTAGGCTGGTAGTACTGGCGCACGTTTCTGAGAGCCAGATTCTTTATGTTGTCGGTAACGGTAACCTCGTCGGAACCGTTGGCAGAGGTCTTGGGAGCCTCAGCCGTGGCATTGCCGAACAGACCGAGCTTGCCGAACAGGTCGGGCATGGTGAAATACACCCCTGCCCCTGCTCCGGCGAGCAGGACGACGAGCAGAACAATAACAAGGCCAACCTTGCTTTTGCCCTTGCCCTTCTCTTTGGTCTTCCCCTTGCTCTTCTTCTGTGCAGGGGCGTCCAGATCGAATCCGGAATCCGGGCTGCCGAGAATATCTTCAAGAGAAGAATCATCGTCCCTACTACGGACAGGCTCCTCATGCCTAGGAGTCGCCTTTTCTCCTGCAAGGGGGAACATGTGCTTGCACACAGTGCAGCGAGCCTTGGCCCCCGGCTTGAACATGGAGTCAGGAAGATTGTATTTTGTTGAACAATTGGGACAAGTTACATGCATTGTTTTTCCTGTGGTGCTTTGCCGCAGAATGATCGCAATTGTCCGGAACCCGAGTGCGACCCTATTCTACTACGGCTTCGTATATGGCACCAAGTTCACGATATTTTTCAGCATAGTCCAAGCCATAACCGACAATGAACCCTTTTTGCAACGTAAAGCCGGGGTAGTCCACAGTCACATCCACTTCGCGGCGCTCGAACTTGTCCACAATGGCAGTCAGTCGAATGCTCACGGCACCGCGAGCCTCGAGCTGCTTGATCAGGAACGCCATAGTGTGACCGGTATCCACTATATCTTCCACGATGAGCACGTGCTTACCCTCAATGGACACTTCCAGATCCTTTGTAAAGGAAATGGTCTTGGTGCTGCTCGTTCCCTTACCGTAGCTGGCGCAGCGGACAAAATCCACTTCCGGGCTCACCGTAATCAGCTTGACGAGGTCGGAGAAGTACATGAACGCGCCCTTGAGCACGCACACCACCACCAAATCCTTCCCTTCATAATCCTTGTTGATCTGATCAGCAAGAGCGCGCAATCTTTCCGCGATAGCTTCTTCGCTATACAAGACCTTCAATTCTTTCACTTGCATAATATACATCCTATGCGCATGCAGGGCTACAGCTCAATCTGCATGGCTATCTCATCACATTCAGGGAACTTGGGACAGTTGATGCAGTCCGCCCACACCTTCTGCGGCAAGGTATCCTTCGTCACCTCGACAAACCCCATCTTTCTGAAAAAGTTGTCCTGATAGGTGAGAGTGAAGACTTTGTAAATACCCAGCGTAACAGCTTCGCTCAGGCAGGCATCCACCAGCTTGCGTCCGAATCCCGCACCGCGCATGCGCTCATCTACTGCAAGCGATCGCACTTCTGCCAGATTATCCCATGCGATGGCCAGCCCGCAACATCCCACAATGGGCGAACCGTCGTCGGGGTCAACGACAAAAAACTCGCGCAGATGGCCATACAGCTGATTCAACGGTCTGGGAAGCAGAAGCCCCTGTCCGGAACATTCCATGAGCAGCTTGTGAATAGCCTTCACATCCTGCATGCGGGCTTTGCGAATATAGGGTCCGGCCATCTAGTTTGCCTTGAGTTCCTCAATCTTGGAGGTGAGCGCCGAGGGATCGGCGAGTCCGATATGGTCGATGACGAGCGTTCCGTTCCTGTCATAAATAAGCAGACGGGGGATGGAGGAAATGGCAAACACTAACGGCAGATCGTTAACGGCCCTGTATATCGGATAGTTAAAGTCATACTTGCCGGCCATGGCTTCAAGTTCCTTAGGATTCTCATCCACGGAAACGCCTATGAGCGTCATGTCCGCAGCATCCACTTTGCCACGCAGTGCAATAAGGTCGGGAATCTCTTCCTTGCAGGGCGGGCACCACGATGCAAAGAAATTGATGACCACAACCTTGCCCCGCTCCGCCCTGATAATCTTGAGCAGGTCGGCAGCACCCACTTCGGTAATGCCTGCGGCAGCAACGGAACCGGCTGCACCCGCCAGAAGGACGGTCAGCAACGCGGCGGACAGGAATAAAGATACCCGGCGGATCGTGCCGCCAAACATATTCATCATTTTCAGCTCCCGGTTTGCCTTATGCAGCAACGAGATTCTGGGCAAGGCGTACGGCGGCAACGGCATCCAGCGAATAACCGTGCGCACCTATGGCATCCGCAAAGGCCTGTGTTACAACAGCGCCGCCGACCATGACCTTCACATCATGCATGCCGCGTTCACGCAGAAGATCAATGGTATCCTGCATGCGCACCATGGTCGTTGTCATGAGTGCCGAAAGCCCGATGAGCTTGGCACCATGCTCTGCAGCGGCTTCCACAATGGTCTGCGCCTTCACGTCCTTGCCGAGGTCCACAACGTTGAAGCCGTGGTTCCCGAGCATGAGACACACTATGTTCTTGCCGATGTCGTGAATATCCCCTTCCACAGTCGCCATGATGATGGTGGGCTTTACCGTGGCGCCGCCCTCGTCCTCAAGCATGGGCTTGAGGTGGGCAAAACCGTGCTGCATGGTTTCGGCAGAACGCAGCAGCTGGGGCAGAAAATATTCCTTCCGTTCATACTTGTCACCCACCTCGGTAATGGCGGGGATGAGCATGCGGTTCACCACATCAAAGGGGGTGACACCGGCATCAAGTTCCTTGCGGATAAGATCGATGACGTTATCCTTGTCACCTTTCACCACTGCTTCAAAGGCAGTGGTGGCCGCACCGCCGGAAACCACGCCACCACCGATAACAGCAGTGTTGCCGGGCTTCCATTCGGCATAATCGGCGATAAAACGCTCCGCATTGGGGTCGCGGTTCAGCAAAACTTCTGCCGCAGCCAGCGCTTCGCGGATACGCGCGTTGCCGGGATGGGCAATACACGAAGAAAGGCCGGAAGCCGCTGCCATGGTGAGGAAGGTGCTGTTCAGCAGCCCGCGTGCGGGCAGGCCGAAGGAAATGTTGGAGAGTCCTATGGTCGTGGGCAGGCCAAGCGTATCGGTACAGTACCGCACCGTCTCAAGGCAGGCTCTGGCAGCCTCGGCCTTGGAGGAAACAGCAAGAGCCAGCACGTCGACCATGATGAGCCTGCGCGGAATACCGAGCGAATCGGCCTGCGCAAGCAGCTCTTCAATGATGGCGATACGCTCGGATGCCGCAACAGGCAGCTTTCTGCCCTTGAGAGGCAGCAGGATAAAAGGTGCACCGTACTTGCGGCACAAGGGACCGAGTCGTTCCATACGGCCGGGTTCTCCGCTGATGGAGTTGACCAGCGGCGAAGCGGGATACACGGTCAGCGCCTTTTCAAGGGCGTCCATATTTGAGGTATCCACAGCCAGCGGCACGGGATGCTGCGACACAATGCGCTGGATCAGTTCGGGCAGCAGCACGGTTTCATCAACCATGGGGGCGCCGACGTTCACGTCCAGCAAGGGAGCATGACTGTCCAGCTGTTCCTGCACGAACATCATACAGGTGGTGAACTGGCCGTTCTGCAATTCCGAAATGAGCTGCTTCTTGCCCGTGGGGTTGATGCGCTCACCAATGATGCGCACGGGATACCTGGCACCAAAACGCACCAGCGAGGCACGCGAGGTGACAACAAGACCGGAGGAACGGTCTTCAACCGGCTTGCAGGGCACATCGGCCACGGCCTTGCACAGCGCCGCGATATGGTCGGGGGTGGTGCCGCAGCAGCCGCCCATGCAACGCACGCCCATTTCCGCAAACTTGCGCGTCTGTTCGGCAAAGGAGGTGGGATTGAGACGGAACACGGTGTTGCCCGACGCGTCCAGTTCAGGCAGGCCCGCGTTGGGCATGACCAGCACGGGAACAGGTGAAACCGCCAGCATCTGCTCGACCACGGCAACCATCTGCTCGGGACCGGCACTGCAGTTGGTGGCCACAAGGTCCACGCCCATGTTGGCAACGGTCTCCACAAAGACCTCGGGCGAGGTGCCGGTAAGGCTTACCCCGTTCTCAAAGGTCATGGAAGCACCAACGGGCAGCGAACAGACCTCACGGGCGGCAACAATGGCGGCACGCAGTTCGGCAATGTCGAAATGCGTCTCCATGAGGAGGAGGTCCACGCCCCCGTCCACAAGGCCGCGCATCTGCTCCTTGTATCCCTCAACAAGCTCCTCGAAGGTAAGATCACCGAGGGGCTTGAGAAAATGTCCGGTGGGGCCTACGCTACCGGCGACAAAAACGTTGCCTCCCGCTTCATCCGCCGCCCTTCTGGCCGCATTGGCCATGGCACGGTTGAAATCCGCGATATCAATATCGGCAGGCATCTTGAAACGGGTGCCGCCAAAAGTATTTGTAGTCAGAACATTGGCGCCCGCGCGGGCATAGTCAAGGTGAATACCCTTGAGCACATCAGGATTGGACAGACACCACACTTCGGGGCTGACACCGGCGGTAAGACCGCGGGCCTGCAGCATGGTTCCCATTCCCCCGTCAAAAAAAACGAACCGGCCTTCCTGCAAGGCTCTTCTGAAATCTGCCACCTGATGCTCCTCAAACGAACGTTACAATCCGAAAAAACGCCTGACGGCAAGGCCCCTGCGGGCGCACGGTGTAAGGACAAGTCCGCTCTGGTCTACTGAAAAACATTGAAAAGGACAAACAAAAACTATACCATTCGGGCGTGATACCTTGTCGGAAAAGGTTTTTTCCGGCATGCTGACCTACCTTGACAGATGGTAACGGGCATGGTCCGCACCACTGCATGAACAGACCTAAATTTACCGCAAAGATATACGATGACCAGAAAAAGTGAATCCGGCAAGGACGACACTCCTAAGAAATATACAGAGCAGGACATAGAGGTTCTGGACGGCGCCGATGAGGAAGAGGAAGAAGAAAGCCTTGACCTGGATGAGGACGTTATAGACCTGGATGAGGATGAGACAGACGATTTTATTCTGGATGCCAGCCTGCCTGCCGTCTCAGGCTCTTCGGTTCCGGGAAAATCCGCCACCCGGGACTCCCTGCACCTCTACCTGAGGGAAATAAGCAAATTCCCGCTGCTCAAGCCGGATGAAGAGTTTCAGCTGGCCCGCAAGGTACTGGACGAAGGCGATCAGGACGCGGCATTCCGCCTTGTTTCTTCGCATCTGCGCCTTGTAGTGAAAATCGCCATGGACTTTCAGCGCCGCTGGATGCAGAACGTGCTCGACCTTGTTCAGGAAGGCAACGTGGGGCTCATGCGTGCCGTGCACAAGTTTGACCCGGACAAGGGCATCAAGTTTTCCTATTATGCGTCCTTCTGGATCAAGGCTTACATCCTGAAGTTCATCATGGATAACTGGCGGCTGGTGAAAATCGGCACCACGCAGGCGCAGCGCAAGCTGTTCTACAACCTGAACAAGGAAAGACAACGCCTCATGGCGCAGGGCTTTGTGCCCGATTCCGCCATGCTTTCCGAGCGCCTTAACGTATCAGAGGAGCAGATCATCGAGATGGAGCAACGGCTGGACGCCAGCGACATGTCACTGGATCTGCCCGTCGGCGAAGACGGCTCCACCGCCACTCGCATGGACTTCCTTCCCGCCCTTGGCCCCGGCGTTGAAGATATGCTTGCAAACAGCGAATTAGGCACTATGCTTAAGGAGCACATCAAAACCATAGAGCCCAAGCTCAATGACAAGGAACTGGAAATTCTGCATGGCAGGCTACTTTCAGAAGACCCTATTACCCTCAGGGAAATCGGCGAAAAGTACAATATTACCCGTGAACGTGTCCGCCAGATAGAAGCGAGACTTCTCCAGAAGCTCCGCGACCACCTGTTCCGTGAAATCAAGGATTTCTCCAAAGACTGGATCAACCGATAGAGCAAGGTACCCCCTGATATGTCCTCCGCCTCATCATCAAAATATCGCAGCAAAGTTCGCCATTCGGCGGGGCCCCTTGCCCGCGCGGCGGTTCTCATCTTCGCCTGTCTGTTTCTCGGCGCCTGCGCCAAGCAGCAGCCCGTGGCAGAACCTGCAAAGCCGGCGGCTTACCCCATGACTCCCGAAGCGGCCAAGGTGTACTATTACCTTGTCCTCAACGAAGCCGCGAAGAACAACGACCTGCGCATGGGCACGGAAGCCATCCGCCAGTTGCTGAATCTCAGCCCTTCTGCGGATGTCTATGTGGATGCAGCACGTTTCTATACCGAGCGCAAGGAAGTAACTCTGGCCCGCGATATCGCCAAACGCGGCCTTGAGAACTACCCGGACCACTTCGACCTGACCATGCTGCTTGCAGAAACCTACCTGAGCGAAAAGCGCATAGACGAAAGCGTTTCACTGCTCAAGGAGTACATCAGCAAGCACCCTGAAAACGGCGAAGCCCGTCAGCAGCTCGGCCAGCTCCTTCTTTCCAACAACCTGTTTCAGGAAGCGGCAGACCTGCTCCGCCAGAAGTCCTCTACCAGGAACGACCCTGTCACCCGTTACTATCTGGCCCGCGCTTATGTGCAGCTGAAGAAGCTGAAGGACGCGCAGACCGAGCTCAAGAAGGCCGTTCAGACAGAACCCGAATTCGTCGAAGCGTGGGCGGAACTTGCCTATGTCTACGAACTGATGAAGGATTACGTGTCCGCGGAAAAGACCTACGAGCACATCATCGAGCTCGGTGAAACCGGACAGGAAGTATGGCTCAGGCTGATCACCCTGAACCTCAAGCTCAACCACCCCGAAAAGGCGCTTTCCATTGCCAAGGAAGGCCCCGAGGACATGAGCTTTTCCCTGCAGGCGGCAACCATCTTCATCGACGAAGGCTTTCCGGAACAGGCACGCGAACTGCTTATTCCGCTGGCCGAGATGTCCAATCCTCCGGCCGAGGTATTCTTCCATCTCGCCCTTATCGCCTTCAATAATGATAAGGATCTTCCCGGTGCCATCAGCCTGCTTGAAAATATTCCCGATCATGACCGCCTGTGGAGCAAGAGCATACGCTTCCGCACCCACATGCTGTTTGAACTCAAGCGCTATGACGAAGCCGTAACCCTGCTCGAACAGGGCATAAAGGCCGACCCCGCCGACCGTGAATTCTGGGACATGCTCATCGACCTGCAGGCAAGCCTGAAGCACTTTGACGAAGCCCACGCAGCTCTGGACAAGGCGCTCAAGCGCTGGCCCAACGATACCGAACTGCTCTTCACCCGCGGCTCCGTCTATGACCTCGCAGGTGAAAGAGACAAGGCACTGGAAGTGATGGAAGAGGTCATCTCGCACGACCCCGAACATCCCGAAGCACTGAACTACGTGGGCTATTCGCTTGCTGACAAAGGACAGGATCTTGACCGGGCACTTGTGCTCATCGAGTCCGCCCTCAAGCAGGAACCCGAAAAGGCTTTCATGGTAGACTCCCTCGCATGGGTGCACTTCAAGCTCGGCAATCTGGAGCAGGCATGGGAAGCCATTAACCGCACCATTGAACTTGGCGCCAAAGACCCCATCATATGGGAACACTATGGTGACATTGCCAAAGCCATGGGGCGCAAGTCGGATGCCCGCAAGGGATACCGTGAGGCTCTCAAGCTTGATCCCAAGAACGCTGACGAACTGAAAAAGAAGCTCCGGGGCATTTAACCATGACCAGCCTTCGTACCATGCTGCAGCGTGCCCCCGTCATGCTGCTGCTTGCAGTTGCCCTTCTTTCGGGCTGCGCCACCCGCCAGGCTCAGGTACCTGCCCACATTACCGACCCCGCTGTGCAGACCAAGGCACAGGAACTGTGGGAGCGCTATGTGGCCGATGCCGAAACCCGTGCAGAACAGGCCGGACCGTTCCGCATAAACGCCTCGCTGCGTTATTCCACGCCGGATTCAGGCCACAGGCTCGTGCTTCGCGCATGGGGCAACGGCATAGCTCCCGTGCGCATGGATATAGAAGCCGGAGTGGGCAAAACACTTGCCCTCATCCGACAGGATACCCATTCCTTCATTGCCTATGACCCGCGCGAAGGCAGAGCTTTCGTGAACAACAACAGCGGCAGCGCCCTGCTCCGTCTCGGTCTGCCTGTTCCCTTCGGCATAAGCGATCTCGGCCACCTCATGGCAGGACGATTCACGAAGGTGTTTCCGGAAAAATACCTGTATGTCGACCTTGTGCCGGAAGGCGGCTTTGCCTACACTCTTTCAGCCGTAAGCCACGGGCATGACGGCTCCGAAGCCGTGGAAGGCGTATTGAAGCTCTCTCCCGAAGGTCGCCCCACCGAGTGGAGCGTCGGCACCGGTGACAAGCGCATGGTACTTTCCATGAACAACTTTGATGAAACCGACCCGACTCTGCCCGGCAAGTTTTCCATTGCCCTCGGCACGGACAGGACCGCAGTGCTGCTGATAAAGGAACGCACCCCGCTGGACGAACCCTTCGCA
Organism: Desulfovibrio subterraneus; assembly: GCF_013340285.1. NCBI lineage: Bacteria > Pseudomonadati > Thermodesulfobacteriota > Desulfovibrionia > Desulfovibrionales > Desulfovibrionaceae > Desulfovibrio > Desulfovibrio subterraneus. The sequence goes on from NZ_BLVO01000013.1 coordinate 1,242,319, forward strand.
GCACAGCAGCTCAAGCTGGATTTGCCGGAAGGCACTCAGATCAAACCGCTGCCGGACAACTAGCCCGCAGCGCAACATATTGCAGAGAGGAAAGTATGGCCGCCGAACATTCCACCGGACAAGATCAGGCAACCTGTGCAGGCGTGATGGAAAACCTGCGTTTCGGATTCAGGGTATGGCTCGGAGAAATCCGCCTCATGCTCGCAGGCATTGGCAGACGCTTTGAAGTACGCCAGCTTGAAAAGCGCCTCGATCAGGAATGCGCCCAGCTCGGCCGCCACACGGCAGCCCACCTTGCCGGAACCGGAGAGGAACCCGCAGCCCCCTCGTTTGACATGATACGCTCTGCCCGTCAGGTGCAGTTCCTCGAAGAGGAAATCGTCCGCCTGCGGATGGAACAGGAACAGGCTGAAGTTCGTGAACAGGCCACCAAGCGCAACACCTACGCCGCATAACGGCATCATATAAGAGGTTATCATGAGCAAGATCGTTTGCATCGGTTCCGACCACGCGGGCTTCGCCCTCAAAGAGGTTCTCGTCAACTACCTTAACGGCCACGGCTACACGGTCGAAGACCTCGGTCCTGCCGCCGCTTCCAGCTGCGACTATCCCGACTTTGCCCACAAGGTCTGCCGCAAGGTTTTGAGCGACAGCATTCCCGGCATTCTCATCTGCGGCACCGGCATCGGCATGTCCATGGCTGCCAACAGGCATGAAGGTATCCGCGCGGCCCTGTGCACCAACGAATTTCACGCGCGTGCCACACGCCAGCACAACAATGCCAACGTGCTTTGCCTCGGCGAACGCGTAACCGGCCCCGGAGTGGCCATGGAACTGGCCCGCATCTTCCTTGAAACGCCCTTCGAGGGCGGCAGACACCAGCGCCGCATCGACCTCATCGACGCCAAATAAGAGCCGATTCATGCAACTGTACAATACGCTTACCCGCAAGAAAGAAGAATTTGTTCCCGCCGTTCCCGGCAAGGTCAACATGTACGTATGCGGCATTACCGCCTACGATCTCTGCCATATCGGTCATGCCCGCTCTGCCGTGGTATTTGACGTGCTGGTGCGCTACCTGCGCAGCATAGGCATGGATGTGACCTTTGCCCGCAACTTCACGGACGTGGATGACAAGATCATCAACCGCGCCAATCAGGAAGGCATTTCCAGCACCGAGGTGGCCGAGAAGTACATCCGGACCTTCCACGAAGACATGGACAGGCTGAACGTGCTGCGCGCGGACATTGAACCCAAGTGCACCCAGCACATCGGCGAAATGATCGCCCTGTGCGAAGACCTCATCGCCAAGGGCAAGGCCTATTCCACCCCTTCAGGTGACGTGTACTTCCGGGTTCGCGCCTTCCCCGAATACGGCAAGCTCTCCGGCCGTGACGTGGATGAAATGCGCTCCGGCGCACGCATCGCTCCGGGCGAAGAAAAGGAAGATCCGCTGGACTTTGCCCTGTGGAAGTCCGCCAAGCCCGGCGAACCGCACTGGGTAAGCCCCTGGGGCAACGGCCGTCCAGGCTGGCATATCGAATGCTCGGCCATGAGCGAAAAGCACATGCCCCTGCCGCTGGATATCCACGGCGGCGGGCTTGACCTCATCTTCCCGCACCATGAAAATGAAATAGCCCAGACCGAGGCAGCCACCGGCGACCATATGGCCCGCTACTGGGTGCATAACGGCTTCGTGCAGGTTGATTCTGAAAAGATGTCCAAGTCACTGAACAACTTCAAGACCATCCGCGACATTCTGGAAAACTACCTGCCGGAAACCCTGCGCTTCTTCCTGCTTACCAAGCATTACCGCAGCCCCATCGACTTCACCTTTGAAGTCATGGACGATGCGGAAAAGAACCTGAAGCGCATATACGAAACCAAGGCGCAGCTGGCAGAAGAACTGGCCCGCACCAAATGGAGCAAGGCCGACCTGCCTGCGGACATCACCACCGAGTTCAACGAAAGCCTCGCCGCGTGGCACACTGCCATGGCGGACGACATGAACACGGCGGCTGCCCTTGGGCACGTGTTTACCATAGTACGTCTCATCAACCGCGTGACGGAAGACAAGAACCTGCGTAAGTCGGAAGGGGCACGCGCCCTGTTCGAGCAGGCTCTGGAAGCCTTTGCCCAGTGGTCCGGCATTCTCGGACTGTTCGCGCTGGAAGCCGGAGCGTTTCTCAACGATCTCAAACTGTGCAGAGCGGCTCGCAAAGGCATAGACCCCGCCAAAGTGGAAGCTCTTATCGTACAGCGTCAGGAAGCAAGAAAGGCCAAGGATTTTGCCTTGTCAGACTCCCTGCGCGAAGAGCTGACCAATCTCGGTGTGGACGTGCGGGACACCCCCGCCGGTGCCGTGTGGGACGTGCTCTAGGAAACACATGAAAACAATCCGGGCTCATGCCTTCACCCGCTGCCGCCGGGCATCCGTCCGGTGGCGGCGGTCACTTATCCAGCTCCTCGTGCTGGCCATGGTGATTCTCACTCCCCTGCAGGCCAGCCGTGCAGACATTTCCGATCTCTTCAAAGACTTCTCGCTGAAGGATGAACTGGAACTCGGCCGCAAGTTCAGCGTGCTCATCAAGTCGCGCATGCCTCTCATAGAAGATCCCGAAGTAGTCTCCTATATCAACGACATCATCAAGCGCCTGCAGACAGACATGAAGCCGCAGCCCTACAAGTTCGAGGGCAATGTCATTCTGGACAATTCCCTGAACGCCTTCGCCGTTCCCGGCGGATATCTTTTCGTGCACACCGGACTGTTGCTGGAACTGGAAAACGAGTCTGAACTGGCCGGTATCATGGGCCACGAACTTGCCCACATTACCCAGCAGCACATAACCGGACGCATAGCCAAGGCCAAAAAAACCCAGCTGATGGGGCTTGCCGGAGCACTTGCGGGCATGTTCATAGGCGGCGGGAGTACCGGCCCCGGTCTGGCTGTCGGCTCGCTGGCTGCCGCCCAGAGCGCCATGCTCAACTACAGCCGGCAGGATGAACGAGAAGCGGACCAGATGGGGCTGATCTATCTGACCGGTGCCGGATATGCACCGCAGGGCATGGTTGGCGGGTTCGAGGCCATCCGCAAGAAAAAGTGGCAGTCCGGTTCCACCATGCCTGCCTATCTCAGCACCCACCCCGACGTGGACGAACGCATCATATCACTTGGCGACCGTATCAGAATGCTGCCGCCGGATATGCTCAAACGTCCCGAGGACAATAAACGCTTCAACAGAATCAAAACCCTTATCCGGGCCCGTTATACAGATCCCAAGATTGCGCTCCGCCATTTTGACAGGAGTGCGCCGGATGACTGCATGAGCCAGATGGGCCGAGCCATAGCGCTTGCCCGTCTCAACCGGATTACTGATGCTGCAGACAATTTCGATCTGGCCCTCGCGTGCAGCCCGAACGATTTTCTCGTCAACCGCGAGGCAGGCAGCTTCCATTACATGAAGGGCGATCTGGACAGGGCTGCAACCCTGCTGCAGAAAGCCATTCTGCTTAATCCGCGCGATTACATGGCCTTCTTCTTCTATGCGCGCCTGCTCGGAGACAAGGGAGATATCAAGGGAGCATCCCGATATTTTGAAGAGCTGCTCCTGCATCTGCCGGAGGATTCCGAAATCCACTACTATTATGGCAGAATGCTTGGAGAAAACAGGTACCTTTTCAAGGGATATCTGCACCTTGCCTACAGCGCCCTCTACAAGAACGACAAAAAGAAAACTGATTACAACTTCGGCCTGGCGAATACCAACGCCAAGACTCCCGAAGAAAAACAGGAGCTGGAACGTTTCGAGGCCAAGTATCAGGAACGGGCGGAATTCTGGGACAAATAATCGACCGGCCCGCGGCGACACAGCGGCAGAACGAAAACACGGCGGTCCGAACAGGGCCGCCGTGATCATTGCAGCCATGCCCCCCCGATCCTCCGCAAAGCCCGAATCATACACGCACAGCTCAGGAGTATAGAATGCAGTTGAGAGGAACCACCATACTTGCGGTCAAGGACGCCAACGGCGTTGCCATAGCCGGTGACGGACAGGTCACCCTCGGCCAGAGCATCGTCATGAAGCATACGGCCCGCAAGGTGCGGCGCATATACCGCGACCGGATCATCGCCGGCTTTGCCGGTGCAACCGCAGATGCCTTCACCCTGTTCGAACGGTTTGAAGCCAAGCTCGAAGAGTTTCGCGGCAATCTTGTCCGCGCAAGCGTGGAAATGGCCAAGGACTGGCGCAAAGACAAGTATCTGCGCCGTCTGGAGGCCATGCTTCTTGTGGCTGATGCCGATCACATTCTCATCATCAGCGGCACCGGCGACGTCATTGAGCCGGACGACGGACTGGCCGCCATCGGCAGCGGCGGCGCCTACGCACTTGCTGCAGCCCGCGCCCTTTCCCGCAACACGGAACTTCCGTCAGAAGACATCTGCAGAAGGGCCATGGAAATTGCCGGAGAGATCTGCGTGTTCACCAACAACAATCTCACCGTAGAAACCATTACCCGCTGACATGACCACGAGTCTTCCCGCTGATTCCCGGTCCGATAGCGAGCGCTGCAACGAGCATCATAGCGGGCGTCGCAGTGACCGGCCTGACACTTCCCTGCCGCTGCGCCTGAAGGCCGGCTGCAAGATCAACCTGTATCTGCACATTACCGGCGTCAGGGAAGACGGCTACCACGAACTGGACACCCTGTTCTATCCCCTGCCCGAGCCATCGGACACGCTGGATCTGGAAGCCGGAACTCCGGACAGCGGACTCACCCTGCTCTGCGAACGCGCCGACCTGTGCACCGAGCGCAACACCCTGCACAAGGCGTGGCGCATGTTCGGCGAGGCAACCGGTTATCAGCCGGATCTGCGCCTGACCCTGACCAAAGGCGTGCCGGACGGGGCAGGACTTGGCGGCGGCAGCGCCGATGCGGCTGTCTTTCTGAACTATCTCAATACCGCTGCGGGCAAGGCGGCACTTGATGCCGATGCATTGAACGCCCTTGCCGCGCGCATAGGCGCGGATGTGCCTTTCTTTCTGAATAATGTTCCAGCCCGCGCGACAGGAATTGGTGAAAAACTTGTTCCGGACAATGTAGACCTTTCCGGCTTCATTCTTCTGCTGGCCTGCCCGCCCGAGCATGTTTCCACCCCGTGGGCGTTCAAGGCATGGGACGAAACCCGCTCTGCCAAAGTGGGCAAAAATGCCCCGGATCAGTTGACATTGCCAGCGCATATGTATACAAGACCCTCCTCTCGTGCCTTGTGGCTTTTTAACAGCTTTGAATCGGTGGTATTTGCGGCCTTTCCGAAGCTGCGGGCGTACAAGGGATCACTCATCAGACATGGCGCCGCCGCGGTTGTGATGAGTGGAAGCGGCGCAAGCCTCTTCGCCTTGTACAGAGAGATGGAAAAGGCAATGCAAGCGTCAGATTCCCTCGCGCGTGAGGGAGTTAGGACCTTCATCCACCACCTGTAAGTCTTGGGGTGTCGCCAAGTCGGTAAGGCAACGGGTTTTGGTCCCGTCATTCGAGGGTTCGAGTCCTTCCGCCCCAGCCATTCAGCTTATTTACAGGTGAGTTATTGACCTCAAGCCCGGACTTGATACCATGCACGGCGACTTGAAGATACTCACTGGCTCTTCCAATCCGGAACTCGCAAAAGCCATCTGCAACCACCTCGGTTGCCAGCTTACCCCCGCTGTCTGCGAAACATTCAGCGACGGGGAAATCCGCATTGAAATCGGTGCAAATGTACGTGGCGACGACGTTTTTGTCGTTCAGTCCACCTGCGCACCCGTAAACTACAACCTCATGCAGCTCTGCCTCATGCTCGACGCTCTCAAGCGTGCAAGCGTAGGCCGCGTTACCGCAGTTGTTCCCTACTACGGTTATGCACGACAGGACCGCAAGGTTGTACCTCGCGCTCCCATCAGTGCCAAGGTTGTGGCAGACTTCCTCACCATGGCGGGCATGAACCGCCTGGTTACCGTGGACCTGCATGCCGGACAGATTCAGGGCTTTTTCAACACTCCGGTGGACAACCTCTACGCCGCCCCGGTCATTCTCGAATACCTGCGCGACATCAAAGATGACGTCGTAATGGTTTCTCCCGATGCCGGTGGTGTGGAACGCGCCCGTGCCTTTGCAAAGCGCCTGAATGCCGGTCTTGCCATCATCGACAAACGCCGCGACAAACCCAACCAGGCTCAGGCCATGCACGTCATAGGTGACGTGAAGGGCAAAGTTGCTGTCGTTGTTGACGATATGATCGACACGGCGGGCACCATGGTTGCAGCAGCTAACGTGCTCATGGAAAACGGCGCCAAGGAAGTAATGGCCTGTGCAACGCACCCCGTACTTTCCGGCCCCGCCATCGAACGCCTTAACAATTCCGCATTCTCCAAGGTGCTCGTAACCGACACCGTTCCGCTTGGCGACAAGCTGGAAAACTGCGAAAAGCTCAAGGTGCTTTCCATTGCCGGCCTGCTGGCCCGCTCGATACACAACATCCATACGGAATCTTCCGTTAGCGTACTGTTCGTCTAGTTTTTTTCATCTGCAGCGAGTGAAACACCTCGTGGTGGAACCCTAAAGGAGTAAACAATGGCCGAAAGAATCAATTTTCCCGTAACGAAGCGTGAAGGTCTGGGCAAGGGCGCAAACCGCCGCCTGCGCGAGCAGGGTCTGATCCCCGGTATCTTCTACAGCACCACCGGTGAAAATATCCCCGTTACGACCGAAACTCTCCCCTTTGCCAAGCTGTACAAGACCGTTGGCAAGACCACTGTTTTCAACCTCGACATCGAAGGCGAAACCAAGCCCTGCATGCTGTGGAAGGTTGAAATGCACCCCTTCAAGAACCGCGTTCAGCACATCGACTTCTACGGTGTGGACCTTGAAAAGGAAGTTTCCGTCAAGGTTGAAGTAAAGCTCACCGGCGCCTCCAAGGGCGTTAAGGCCGGTGGCCGTCTTGAGCATTACCGCGACACCGTGAGCATCGTCGGCAAGCCTGAACTGCTGCCTTCCTTGATCACCGTTGACGTTACCGAAATGCAGATCGACAGCTCCGTATACGCTTCTGCCCTGCAGCTTCCCGAAGGCGTGCGCGTAGTGTACGAAAATGACTTCGTCATTCTCCGCGTCGTTCCCGGCCGTGCAGCTACGACCGAAGATGTTGCCGAAGAAGCCGGCAAGAAGAAGAAAAAGTAATTATCCCGTTTCGTTCCGGCCCCATACTAAACGGTATGGGGCCGTTTTCTTTTTTCAGCCGCCAACATTCTGCCACAGAGAGGAGTTCACTCCATGCAGGCCGCAGGTCTTATCGTCGGGCTCGGAAATCCGGGCAAGGAATACGAAAACACCCGTCACAATCTCGGCTTCATGGCCGTAGATCATCTCATGGACGACGCTCGCCGGTTTAATTCCGACGCCGTCTCTCCCCTCTCTACCGGCAAGAAAAAATATCTGCTCTGGAAGTGCATGCCCGGCGGGCTGCGTTCCACATGGCTGGTTGCCAAGCCCCAGACCTACATGAACCTTTCCGGCGAAGCTGTTGCCCACATCTGCGGCTTTTACAACCTTGATCCGGAACAGGTGCTCGTCGTCCATGACGAACTGGACCTGCCCCTTGGCCGCATGCGCTTCAAAACCGGCGGCGGTCTTGCCGGGCACAACGGGCTCAAGTCCATTGCCCAGCATCTCGGCACCCGCGATTTTCACCGCCTGCGCCTCGGCATAGGCAAGCCTGATCATGCAAACACCTCAAGCTATGTGCTGAGCCGTTTTGCAGGCGAAGAAGTGCGAACTGTCGAGCAGATTCTTGACGGCTCACTCAAGGGCATGCTCGCTTTCATTGAGAAAGGTGCTGCGGAAGCCGTGCAGGTTGTGAACGCTTTTGACGCCTGCCCCAAATAGTCCGCTAAATTGGCATGGACTACCTTATCGGAATAAGCTACTGTACTTTTTCGCGCTAAGATTATTGACATACTGCAAGGAGAGGGACGTTGTTCACACCGGATCAATTGGTGGTGTACCCTGCACAAGGTGTAGGCAAAGTGGAACGCATCGAACGCCAGACAATAGGGGGCGCCGAGGCTGAATTCTACATTGTCCGCATATTGAGCAACAATGTCACCCTTATGGTACCGGTCAGGAACGCCGTTAATGTCGGTCTCCGAGCTGTGTGTACCGCCGAACAAGGCAACGGTATTTTCGAAAGCCTCGCCGACCGTTCCGGTTTTACCGGCTACACCGGCCAGAACTGGAACCGACGCTACCGTGAATATTCCGAAAAACTCAAAAGCGGCGAACTGGGCGACGTTGCCTATGTTCTCAAAGAGCTTTTGCTGATCGGCAAGGACAAGGAACTTTCCTTCGGTGAACGCCGCCTTCTTGAACAGGCCATGGGCCTTATCACGCTTGAACTGGCGCATGCGCTCGGTAAGAAGCAGCAGGAAGTGCAAACGGAAATAGAAGAAATGTTTGCCGATGTCCTTGCCACCCAGGAAAAAAGTTAGCCTGCCAGTTGCGTTCTGCACTGTAATACGCTAGGTTTTCCCCAACGCACTTGTGGTGCATGGCATTACCGCCTCACAGCACCATTCACTCGCATATATTTTGAAGTCTTCCTGCCATGCCCCGTTGGGAGCATCTGACAGTACTTCCGCGGACAGCATATATCTATCACGGCATGTGAACCACGTTGTTCATGTGCCCTACAGTCTCACACCATCACCCTACAACGCATCTGAGTCCTTATGGCCACAAAGAAAGACGTTGATGAGAGCAAGCAGGAGTCGGCTCCGCGCACGCGCAGCCAGTCCAAGCCTCCTCAGAAGAAACGCAAGCAATCCCCACTATCCAAGGGCGACAACAAGCAGTCCAAGCCCGTCTCCCGTCCGAACCGCAAAGTCGAAAACGACGACTTCGACACGGAATCAGCCGCTCCGGCGGACTGTAGCGGCGACAGCGGACTCCACCTTTCCGAACTCAAGCTCAAGACTGCTGCAGAGCTGATGGAGCTCGCCGATCAATACCAGATCGAAAACCCGAGCAACCTCCGCAAGCAGGAATTGATCTTCGCCCTGCTGCAGCGATGCGCAGCGCAGAACGGCGCCATATTCGGAGATGGAGTTCTGGAAATTCTGCCCGACGGCTTCGGATTCCTTCGCTCTCCGATGTATAGCTACATGCCGGGGCCTGACGATATTTACGTCTCACCTTCGCAGATTCGCCGCTTCGGCCTGCGCAAAGGGGATGTGGTTTATGGCCAGATACGCCCCCCGAAAGAAGGCGAACGCTACTTCGCACTGCTCAGGGTAACTGAAATTGGTTTTGAGCCGCCGGAACGTTCCAAGAACCTCGTTCTCTTCGACAACCTGACCCCCATCTACCCACATCGTCAGCTCAAGATGGAAAACGGGCAGGAAAACTACTCCGGCCGCGTAATCGACCTCATGGCTCCCATCGGCTGCGGACAGCGTGGTCTGATAGTAGCACCTCCCCGTACCGGCAAGACCATGCTTCTTCAGTCGCTTGCCAACTCAATCAATGCCAATAATCCCGATGTATACCTCATCATTCTTCTCATAGACGAACGTCCTGAAGAAGTGACGGACATGGAGCGCACCGTAAAGAATGCGGAAGTCGTAAGCTCCACGTTCGACGAGCCTCCGCAGCGTCACGTCCAGGTCGCTGAAATGGTGCAGGAAAAGGCTAAGCGGCTTGTGGAACGCGGCAGAGACGTTGTCATTCTGCTCGACTCCATCACCCGCCTTGGCCGTGCATACAACGCCGTCACCCCCTCATCGGGCCGGGTGCTTTCCGGCGGTCTGGATGCGAACGCCCTGCAGCGTCCCAAACGTTTCTTCGGTGCAGCCCGTAATCTGGAAGAGGGAGGCAGCCTTACCATCATCGCCACCGCCCTCATCGATACCGGCTCCCGCATGGACGAAGTCATCTTCGAAGAGTTCAAGGGTACCGGCAACCTCGATATCTACCTTGACCGCCACCTCGCGGAAAAGCGCGTCTTCCCCGCCATCGACATCAATCGTACCGGCACCCGCAAGGAAGACCTTCTCCTCGACGAAGAGGTACTCAACAAGGTCTGGATTCTGCGCAAGATCCTTTCCCCCATGTCCTCCATCGACAGCATGGAATTCCTGCTGGGCAAGATGCGGGGAACCAAAGGCAACGCCGACTTCTTTGGCGCCATGGCCAAGTAGCACTCCCCTTACAGCATCACGAACAAACAGCCTGTGTCCTTCTGGACACAGGCTGTTTATTTTTGGATGACAGACATCACGTTCGGCTTGCTTTATCCTACATTTCACGATTTTTCCCGTACCGACACAACGTTCGGCCATTTCTCTGCAAATATGTCCACCACCGTTGCTTGTACACTCAAACAAGACATTCTGACCGCATTGCCTGCACCAGCAGACTCTCGCATCTTTGCCACATCAGACTTCCTACCTCATCACTACATAATCACTGCATTCAATGTTGAACACTCAAACACCACCACCTTACCCTAACGATCAATAATATCTATCGAAATAACCCCAAAACATTGGCAATCCATTGACACAACACGAATATGGATTGTAACTATCTATGCGGTTACTACAAAGCTATAGGGTGTTATATAGCTAGGGGTTTTCTAAAACGCCAAAAAGTAAGGAGGCAGGGATGAGTCTCAGCAGGCGTGACTTTGTTAAATTGTGCACAGGCACGGTGGCTGGCATGGGGATTTCCCAGATGTTCCACCCCAGTGTCTGTGAAGCCATTTCCGGCACCCTGAACGGCAGCCGCCCGCCCGTTCTGTGGGTGCAGGGTTCTGGCTGCACCGGCTGTTCAGTATCGTTGCTGAACGCCGTAAACCCTCACATCAAGCAGGTTTTGCTTGATGTTATCAGCCTTGAGTTCCACCCCACCGTTATGGCTTGGGAAGGCGAACCCGCCATGGAACACATGTTCAAGATTGCTGATGAGTACAAAGGTGGCTTCTTCCTCGCTGTGGAAGGCTCCATCCCTGTTGCCGAAGATGGAAAGTATTGCGTTATCGGTGAAGCCAATCACAAGGAAATCACCATGGTTGACGCAATGAAGGAACTGGCCCCCAAGGCTGCCGCAGTGCTCGCACTCGGTACCTGTGCTGCTTACGGCGGCATTCCCGCTGCTGAAGGCAGCGAAACCGGCGCCATGTCCGTCAAGGCTTTCTTTGAACAGGAAGGCATCTCCACTCCCGTAGTGAACATTCCCGGTTGCCCCCCCCATCCTGACTGGATTGTGGGTACCGTGGTTGTCGCCCTTGAAGCCATCAAGACCCACGGTCTTGCTGCCGGTCTGGGCGAAGTCGTCAAGCTGCTGGATGATCAGGGCCGTCCCACTCCCTTCTTTGGCCAAAACATTCACGACAACTGTCCCTACCTCCCCGATTTCGAGGCGGACAAGATGTGTGAAACCCTCAGCCAGAAGGACGGCTGCCGTATGAGCGTGGGCTGCAAGGGCCCCAATGCAATGGCAGACTGCTTCAAACGCAAGTGGAACAACGGCATCAACTGGTGCGTTCAGAACGCTGTTTGTATCGGTTGCGTAGAACCCGACTTCCCCGATGGACAGTCGCCGTTCTACGAGCCCATGTAAGCTGACCTTGACGTCTTTCATCGTTTGAAGGAGGAATAATATGTCTTCTTGTGCACGCAAGGGTGCAGCCGGCCACGGCAAGACCGCACACATCGCCATCGATCCGGTTACCCGAATCGAAGGTCACCTCAAGGCTGAAGTGACAGTTGAGGGTGGCAAGGTCGTGGATGCCAAGCTTTCCGGCGGCATGTACCGCGGTTTTGAAACCATTCTCCGTGGTCGCGATCCCCGCGACTCTTCTCAGATCGTTCAGCGTATCTGCGGCGTGTGCCCCACCGCTCACGCCACCGCTTCCGTTATGGCTCAGGATGCCGCCATGGGTACCAAGATTACCACCAACGGCCGCATCACCCGTAACCTGATCCTCGGCGCCAACTACCTGCAGTCTCATATTCTGCATTTCTACCACCTGGCCGCCCAGGACTTTGTTCAGGGTCCCGACAGCGCTCCCTTTGTACCGCGCTACAAGAACTCTGACCTGCTTACCGACCGCAACAAGGGCCTTGCCGCTGTTAACGCCGCTGCTGTTGACCAGTACGTTGAAGCCCTTGATGTCCGCCAGATCTGCCATGAAATGGTAGCCATGTTCGGCGGCAAAATGCCTCATGCTCAGGGCCTCGTTGCCGGTGGCGCTTCCGAAATTCCTACCAAGGATCGCCTGATCGAATACGCTGCGCGTTTCGACAAGGTTAAGGAATTCGTTGTCAACAAGTACCTGCCTGTCGTGTACACCGTCGGTTCCCAGTACAAGGACCTCTTCGCAGTCGGTCAGGGCCATCGCGCCTGCATCGCCTACGGCGTGTTCCCGCTGAACGACGAAATGACCAAGTTCATGATGAAGTCCGGCGTGTACTACGGCGGCAAGGACCATGCACTTGATCCTTCCAAGATTCACGAAGATGTGAAGTACTCGTGGTTCGACGACAGCACCACCGGTCTGCACTACACCAAGGGCCAGACCAAGCCTACCCCCCACAAGGAAGGCGCTTACTCCTTCGTTAAGGCTCCCCGTTACGACGGCGTTGCCTGCGAAGTGGGTCCGCTCGCCCGTATGTGGGTTGAGAATCCGCCCCTGTCCCCCATCGGACAGAAGGCTCTCAAGGAACACTTCGGCCTCAATGCCAAGAACTTCCGCGATCTGGGCGAAGACGCTGCCTTCTCCCTCATGGGACGCCACGTGGCCCGCGCAGAAGAAACCTGGTACATGCTGAGCTTCATTGATCAGTGGCTCAAGGAAGTTAAGCCCGGTGAAGAAACCTATGTGAAGCCCGAAATTCCGGCTTCCGGCGAAGGCACCGGTTTCACCGAAGCGCCCCGCGGCTCTCTGCTGCACTTCCTGAAGATCGAAGACGGCAAAATCGACAACTACCAGGTTGTTTCCGCTACCCTGTGAAACTGCAACCCCCGCGATGACAAGGGTCAGCGCGGTCCTGTCGAAGAAGCCCTCATCGGTATTCCCGTTCCGGACATTGAAAACCCCGTGAACGTGGCGCGACTCATTCGCGCCTTTGACCCGTGACTGGGCTGTGCCGTGCACGTGATGCACGCTGAGTCCGGCAAGGTTTCCGTTGTTGAGTGCAAGTAACTCGGCATAGATTCCGCCAAGTCGAGAGGGCCGGTTTGCACCGGCCCTCTTTTTACTGGAACCACCTGCTAACAAGCGGTGCGTACCTTCTGCCAGCCGGAGGGAGCAATCCCTCCGGACTGGCCGGGACGTCCCTGATGCAACAGCCGGAGAGCCTTGCACTGCATTGTGCTCCCTGCGCATCAAGCGGCTTGCGGCAGACCGCTCCGTCAGGGTATTGTCCATTTTGTTCCGATATCTATTGCCAACCGACAGGATGCACCATGGGAAAATTACTTGTATTGGGAATCGGCAACAGCCTGCTTACCGACGACGGCGTCGGCGTTTTTGCCGCAGAGGCTCTGCAGAAAGAAACGTGGCCTGAAGAAGTGACCATCATAGAAGGCGGCACTTTCACGCAGGACATTTTCTACCTTTTTGAAGGATATGACAGGTTGCTCGTTCTGGATGTGATTCACGCCGGACACGAACCCGGCACTCTGTATCAACTGACCGAGGACGACCTTGTGTCTAATGAAAAACAGCGTGTTTCCATTCACGACATAGACATGCTCGATTCCCTGAAGATGTGTGAGCTCAAATGCGGCAGCAGACCCCGCATGGAGATCATCGGTATGCAGCCAAAAGACATCACAACTTGGAACATAGGTCTGTCTGATGCCTGTCAGGCACGGTTTGATGAATTTCTTGCACTTTCAAGAAAGGAAATCGAACGCATAGTTCAGGAAATGCGTCAGGCATAGAAAACGGCAAAGCCCCGCTCAGAAGCGGGGCTTTGCTGTATCTGCATACGCAGCAAAGAAAAAATTCATCCTTTTTTTTCTGCAACCTTTCTACAGGTTGGTCAGACACACAATCACTATCCCGTAAGTTGCATAAATATGTGCAAGGCACAAAGACTATGCAAGTGCGCAACATCCCCCTCCCTCTACCTGCGAAGCGTTACCTCTCAACACTCGGCCGCGCACACAGCCCATCCCCTTCTATACATCGTGTATTGCCTACCAAACTGGGAGAGTTTTCACATCTCGAATTGGTTATGCATTCAATTTCATCCAATACAAAATTGAAAATACCCCCTATTCCATTACATATCTCGATCAAATATCCCATCTTACATTGCGAAATTATATCGCTGCTTACTTTTTTTGTTATCCACCACTTTATCTTTCTGATATTTTTGGTGTATGGTTCCTCCGACTCTCGTTTTGCGTTGCTGTTAGAAACGGGAGACTTGCGCATACCTATCCTGGCAGAAGGTAACGCACCCTCCGGACTTTCCGTCCGGGCACAGCTCCGGTGTTAGGGATGCACCGGGGAATGCAGACCCTGTTTTATTCAAGGAGGTTCCTATGAAGTTTTCCGTGGGTCTCGGCAAAGAAGGCGTGGAAGAGCGTCTGGAACGTAACGGCGTATCCCGCCGTGACTTCCTGAAATTCTGCTCTGCCCTCGCTGTTGCCATGGGTATGGGACCGGCTTTCGGCAGTGAGATTGCCAGAGCCATGACCGCTCCCGGTCGCCCTTCCGTGGTGTATCTGCATAATGCCGAGTGCACAGGCTGTTCCGAATCGGTTCTGCGGGCATTCCAGCCCTTCATCGACGAACTCATTCTGGACACCATCTCTCTCGACTACCATGAAACCATCATGGCGGCAGCCGGCGAAGCTGCTGAAGAAGCCCTGCACCATGCAGTGAACAGCCCCAACGGCTTCATCGCCGTAACGGAAGGCGCTCTGCCCACCAAGGACAACGGCATTTACGGCAAGGTTGCCGGCCGTACCATGCTGGAAATCAACAGTGAGATCCTGCCCAAGGCAAAGGCCGTTATCAACTACGGCACCTGTGCCACCTTCGGCGGCGTGCAGGCAGCTGCTCCCAACCCGACCGATGCAAAGGGCGTGAACGATGCACTGAAGCACCTGGGCGTGAACGGTATCAACATATCCGGTTGTCCGCCCAACCCTTACAACCTTGTAGGCACCATCGTATACTATCTGACCAAGCATGCCCTGCCGGAACTGGACAGCCTGAACCGGCCCACCATGTTCTTCGGACAGACCGTTCACGAAAACTGCCCCCGCCTCAAGCACTTCGAAGCCAGCGAGTTCGCTCCTTCCTTCGGTTCCGAAGAAGCCAAGAAGGGCTGGTGCCTCTACGAACTGGGCTGCAAGGGACCTGATACCTACAACAACTGTCCCAAGATCAAGTTCAACCAGACGAACTGGCCCGTTGAAGCGGGTCATCCCTGCATCGGTTGCTCCGAGCCCGATTTCTGGGATGCCATGAGTCCCTTCTACGAAAGCTAGGCACGTTACACATTGATCTTGAACGAACATCCCAAGGAGGATGACATATGAGCGGTTGTAGAGCGCAGAAGGCCCCTGCCGGTATTCCGGTAACTCCTCAGAGCAATTACTCCGGTAAAGTGGTCGTTGACCCCATTACCCGTATTGAGGGGCATCTCCGTATCGAAGTTGAAGTTGATAACGGCAAAATCTCCAATGTCTGGAGTTCTTCCCAGCTGTTCCGCGGCCTGGAAATCATTCTCAAGGGCCGTGATCCCCGTGATGCACAGCACTTCACCCAGCGTTCATGCGGTGTCTGTACCTATGTACATGCCCTTGCATCCACCCGCTGCGTGGATAACGCCATAGGCGTGCGCATTCCCAAGAATGCCACCCTTATCCGTAACATCGTACTTGGTTCCCAGTACATGCACGACCATCTCGTGCACTTCTATCACCTGCATGCCCTTGACTGGGTAGACGTAACCAACGCCCTGAAGGCCGATCCGGTCAAGGCTGCCAAGATTGCCAACACCATCTCCGGTCGTCCTACCAAGGCTGAAGATCTGAAGGCTGTTCAGACCAAGCTGAAGACCTTTGTAGAAAGCGGCCAGCTCGGCCCGTTCACCAATGCCTACTTCCTCGGCGGACATCCTTCCTACTATCTTGAACCGGAAGTGGACCTTATTGCCACCGCCCACTACCTCGAAGCCCTGCGGCTTCAGGTTAAGGCTGCCCGCATGATGGCCAGCTTCGGCGGCAAGAACCCCCACACCCAGTTCACGGTTGCCGGTGGCGTTACCTGCTACGATGCTCTTACTCCCAAGCGCATCAAGGAATTCCGCGACCTGTGGAAGGAAACCAACGAATTCATCAATCAGGTGTACATTCCCGACCTGTTGGCCGTTGCCGCCAACTACAAGGACTGGACCCAGTATGGTGGCACCTCGAACTTCATCACCTTTGGTGAGTTCCCCACCGATGAATACGATCTCAACAGCCGCTTCCTGCCGCCCGGCGTTATCATGCAGCGCGACCTTGCCAACATGCAGGGCTTCAATCCCGATAAGATTGAAGAGCACGTCAAGTACAGCTGGTACGAAGGCGACAAGGCTCACCACCCCTATGAAGGTGTTACCGAGCCCCGCTACACCGACATGCATGGCGAAGGCCGCTACTCCTGGATGAAGGCCCCGCGCTACATGGAAGAAGCCATGGAAACCGGTCCCCTTGCTCAGGTGCTTGCCGCCTACGCAAAGGGTCATCCGAAGATCAAGCCTCTGGTGGACATGGTCCTCGCCAAGCTCGGCGTGGGCGCAGAAGCCCTGTTCTCCACTCTGGGCCGCACCGCTGCCCGCGGTATTGAAACCGTTGTCATCGCAGAAGAAACCGGCCGCATGCTGGATGAACTGGAAGCCAACGTGGCCGCAGGCGACGACAAGATCTACGAAGAAATCGAAATGCCCCGCGATGCGGAAGGCGTCGGCTTTGTTACCGCTCCCCGTGGCGCACTGTCCCACTGGATCAAGATTCGCGATCACAAGATCGAGAACTTCCAGCTGGTCGTGCCCTCCACCTGGAGCCTCGGACCGCGCTGTGCCAAGGACAAGATGTCTCCTGTTGAAGAAGCACTTGTCGGCACGCCCGTGGCCGATCCCAAGCGTCCTGTCGAAATTCTGCGCACGGTTCACGCCTTCGACCCCTGCATCGCCTGCGGCGTGCATGTGATCGACAGCCAGACCAACGAAGTGCACAAGTTCAAGATCCTGTAATTTTTGCAGGAAAATCCAAAAAACTCGGGAACCCGGCCTTGCGCCGGGTTCCCTTTTTCAGATAAGGTGCGGTATGAGCGAAGCTAAAAAAATTCTGGTACTTGGCGTGGGCAACATTCTCTACACAGACGAAGGGCTAGGCGTTAAGGCCGTCAAGTGTCTGGAAGAGATGTACGACTTCTCGGATAACGTTTCTCTCATGGATGGCGGTACGCTGGGCATGAAACTCATGGATTCCATGATGGACAGCGACTATCTGATCGTAGTAGATGCCGTTCTGGGGGGCAGTGACCCGGCTTCCGTATATCGCCTGACGGGTGAAGATCTGCGCAAGAGCCTCGGATTTAACGATTCCATGCACCAGACCGACCTTGTTGACACGCTCATCTATTGTGAGCTTGCAGGCAGCAGGCCGGAAACTGTGGTCATAGGCATGGAACCGGTGGATTATCATACCATGGGGCTGGAAGTTTCTCCCGCTGTTGAAGAGCGCATTCCCGCCATGTGCAGATTCGTTCTTGACGAAATAGCTGCCGCTGGCGGAAGTTACACCCCGAAGGCGTCGTGACGGACGCCCCCATTTTCACATACGAACGCTCCGGAGGTTGCCATGTGTCTTGCCATTCCTGCTGAGGTTGTCGAACTGAACAACAATGACATGGCCCGCTGTCGCGTCGGCAAAAGCGATACCTACGTCGACGTCTCCACAATGCTGCTTGAATCTCCCGCCGAACTCGGCGATTACCTTATTGTTCACGCCGGATTCGCCCTGCGTAAACTCGATTTTCAGGAAGCTCAGGAAACCCTGAGACTGCTGCGGCAAATGGCTAATATCAACGAAGAAACTCCCGGGGCCTTCTAACCCCTTCAAACAGTTTTCCTGTCAGGTGTTGTCGTGAAACGTCTGAAGACCATCGTTGCCCTCGGAGATTCCCTGACCGAGGGCTTCGGCATTCCGGCAGAGGCATCCTTCCCCTCAGTGCTGCAGTCGCTGCTCCGCAGCCGGGGACATAATGTTTCCATCATCAATCAAGGCCTTTCCGGTGACACGGCATGGGGAGGCAAGAAGCGCCTCGACCGCTACCTTGCCAACAAGCCGCGCCCTGATGCCGTAATCGTTGAACTTGGCGCCAACGACGCCATTCAGTTCACCGATCCATGGGATGTGGAAGCAACGCTGGACAGTATTCTGCAACGGCTGACCGAGCTGGAAATACCTTTTCTGCTCACCGGCATGAAAATGCTGCTGCCTGCAGACGCCGACTATACCGAGGCGTTCGAGAGTATTTATCCCAAACTCGCCGAGCGCTACGACCCCGTATTCTATCCTTTCTTCCTTGAAGGCGCGTTCGGCGACCCTGCCCTTACTCTGGAAGACGGCATTCACCCCAACATCAGGGGAACAGCCCGCATCGCAGAGAGCGTGCTTCCCTTTGCGGAAGAGCTGCTGGCCAGGATTCCCTGAGCACGGGGGACCGAGCATGTCATCTCCTTTCCGCCTTTTCGTTTACGGCACCCTCAAACAGGGCGGAGAGTACCATGATCGCTTCTGCAGCGACGCTGTTGCCGTTATCCCCTGCCTTGTGCAGGGGAGGATCTTTGAGCGTCCGGAAGGATATCCCACGCTCTTTGTTCCCCCCGGAATCATACTGGCCCACGGCACTGCCGACCGCGAGGCCGATGCTGCACGATGCAACGATCCCGTGCCCCCGCACCTTTCGCCGCAGTCATACCTTGAAGCCTGCCCGCCATGGGGACACGTGTTCGGGCAGCTCATGCTCTTCCGCAAAGCCCTCCCCCATATGGAGAGGCTCGACGCGCTGGAAGACTTTTTCCCGGGCAAACCCAGCATGTATGAACGGGTGCTGGTTCCGGTCTGGAGCCAAGGTCAACTGCTTGCAAGCTGGACATATGTTTCGCCCCATTCTCACAGGTTTGAAAGTGATTGCCGGACCTGAGCACTTTCGCCTTTTCACGCCGTTTTACAGCGCATGGACCTGCATCACCTGCCAGCCGCCATTCTGCGACAGCCAGCCTTGACTTTAAGAATGTATTGCAGCATTCTTCCGCACTTGCATCTTTAACGACACCAAACAGGAAAGAGACTTCAATGAGCGACTACAAGAAGACGCTGCATCTGCCCCAGACCAAATTTCCCATGAAGGCCAACCTTACCCAGAAAGAGCCGGAAATGCTCAAGTTCTGGGAAGACACTCAGGCCTACGACGCAATGATTGCAGCAAGTGGCACCAATGGCGAATATGTTCTGCATGACGGCCCTCCCTATGCCAACGGCAATATTCACCTCGGTCACGCTCTGAACAAGATTCTCAAGGACATCATCGTCAAGTCGAAGAACATGCAGGGCCTCAAGGCCGAATACATTCCCGGCTGGGACTGTCATGGCCTGCCCATTGAACTGAAGGTGG
This sequence comes from Desulfovibrio subterraneus, assembly GCF_013340285.1. Taxonomy (NCBI): domain Bacteria; kingdom Pseudomonadati; phylum Thermodesulfobacteriota; class Desulfovibrionia; order Desulfovibrionales; family Desulfovibrionaceae; genus Desulfovibrio; species Desulfovibrio subterraneus. The sequence continues at coordinate 1,262,042 of NZ_BLVO01000013.1, forward strand.
AAAAGCAGCTCGGCGAAAAGAAGAAGACCATTCCCGAGCACGTGTTCCGCAAGCTCTGCCGCGAATACGCCGCCAAGTTCGTCGACATCCAGCGCAAGGAATTCAAACGCCTCGGCGTTATGGGCATATGGAACGAACCTTACCTGACCATGCGTCCTTCTTATGAAGCTGCCACCGCACGGGAGCTGGGCAACTTCATGAAGGGCGGCTATGTGGCGCGCAGCAAGAAGCCCATTTACTGGTGCTGCTCCTGCCAGACCGCCCTTGCTGAAGCGGAAGTAGAGTATGCGGATCACTCCTCCCCCTCCATCCACGTGCGTTTTCCGCTCAACGATGCAAAACTGAAAAACATTTTCCCCGCTGCTGATCCGGCCAAGGCATACGCCGTCATCTGGACGACCACTCCCTGGACCATTCCGGACAACATGGGTATCGCCCTGCACCCCGAGCTGGAATACTCCCTGCTCGAGAAGGACGGCGAATTCTACCTGCTGGCCTCCGGCCTGGTGGAAGCATGCACCAAGGCCTTTGGCTGGGATTCCTGGAACATTGCCGGAACCGCCATGGGTGCCGCCCTTGAAGGGCTGGTAGCCAGGCACCCCATCTATGACCGTGAATCACCCCTGTGCCTCGGCGACCATGTAACGCTTGAAGCCGGTACCGGCTGCGTTCACACCGCCCCCGGCCATGGCCGCGAAGACTTTGAAGTAGGCCAGAAGTACGGACTGGAAACCTATTCGCCCATGAACAACGAAGGGCGTTTCCTTGATTCCGTGGAATTCTTCGCCGGTCTTACCGTGTTTGAAGCCAACCCCAAGGTCATCGAGAAGCTGCAGGAACTTGGCAACCTGATGGCGCTTGGCAAGATCAAGCACTCATACCCCCATTGCTGGCGCTGCAAGGAGCCGGTCATCTTCCGTGCAACCACCCAGTGGTTCATTACCATGGAAGCCAACGACCTGCGCAAGCGCGCCCTTGAAGCCATCCGCAACGATGTTGCATGGATTCCCGCATGGGGCGAAGAACGCATCCATCAGATGATCGAAAACCGTCCCGACTGGTGTATTTCGCGCCAGCGCATGTGGGGCGTGCCGATCATCGCCCTGCTTTGCGAAAGCTGTGACGAGGCATGGTATGACACCGACTGGGTCATGGACATTGTTTCGCGCTTTGAAAATCATCCCCTTGGCTGCGACTACTGGTTCTCCACCCCGCTGGAAGAGATCGTCCCGCAGGGACTCGCCTGTCCCAAGTGCGGCGGCAACCACTGGAAGCTCAGCAAGGATATTCTCGACGTATGGTTCGATTCCGGCACCAGCTTTGCCGCCGTTGTGGAACAGCGCAAGGAACTGCGCTACCCCGCCGACATGTACCTTGAAGGATCTGACCAGCATCGCGGCTGGTTCCACAGCTCGCTGCTCGCAAGCATTGGCACCCGCGGCTGCGCTCCCTACAAGGAAGTGCTCACCCACGGCTATGTGGTGGACGGCAACGGACACAAGATGTCCAAGTCGCAGGGCAACGGCATTGAACCCATGGAAGTCATCAACAAGCATGGCGCCGAAGTGCTGCGCATGTGGGTTTCTTCAGTGGACTACCGCGAAGACGTGCGGATCTCCGACGAGATTCTCAACCGTCTCGTGGATGCCTACCGCCGCATCCGCAACACCTGCCGCTACATCCTCGGCAACATCGACGACCTGTCCGCCGAAGTGCTGGTGCCTGTGGAAGAAATGGAATCGCTGGACCGCTTCGCTCTCGACGTGGCTTCCCGCGCCCATGAACGCGTGCAGGCAGCTTATAACGACTACGAGTTCCACAAGGTCTACCACACGCTGCACAACCTGTGTGTAACCGACCTTTCCGCATTCTATCTGGATATCCTGAAGGACCGTCTCTACTCTTCCGCCAAGGACAGCCGCGAACGCCGCAGTGCACAGACCGCAATGCTCCACATCCTGCGTCTGCTCATCCGCGACATGGCTCCCGTGCTCAGCTTCACCGCAGAAGAGGTATTCCAGTTCCTGCCGGAAGACCTGAAGAATGATGCAAAGACTGTTTTCGCCGTCTCCGCTGACGATATTCCGCTGTACACCATGCCCGCCGAAGAACGCGCCGCATGGGAAAAGCTGCTGATCGTCCGCTCCGAGATCACCAAGGCCATCGAACCCGTGCGCAAGTCGGGCGAAATCGGCCACGGGCTTGATACGCACGTGACCCTGTTCCTGAACGATGAACTTGCCGCGACCCTGAACGGTCTCAAGACTGATATGCGCGCAAACTTCATCGTTTCCAAGCTGACCACCGCCCCCCTTGCCGATGCCCCCGAAAGCGCCTTTACCGCCGAAGAAGTGGAAGGCCTGCGTATCGGTGTAGCCAAGGCTCCGGGTGCCAAGTGTGAACGCTGCTGGATTTACAGCGAGGAACTGGGAACCGATCCTGCGCATCCTGCCATCTGCCCCCGCTGCACCGGCGTGCTGCAGACCATGACCCTTGAAGACTAGATAAAACGGGCCCGCCGGACAAAACGGCGGGCCTTTTTCCCATTCACCATCACAGGGACGACACATTTTCGCCATGCGCTCCCGCTTTTACTACATATACGGCCTCGGCCTGCTGGTCGCGCTTCTGGACCAGTTCACCAAGTACTGGGTGGTCACCACCATCCCTCCCTTCATCTCTGTTACGGTCATTCCCGGTTTCTTTAACCTCGTCAATGTCCGCAACAGCGGTGCCGCTTTCGGCTTCCTCAACGATCCCGATACGGAATGGCAGGTCTGGATGTTTGCCGCAGCCGCGATCATCGCCATGGGCATCATCAACTACCTTGCCAAGACATCAGGCAAGTCCTGCTGTCTTTTCACGGGGCTCGGATTCGTGCTCGGCGGAGCTGTGGGCAACCTCATAGACCGGGTTCGCCTGCGGTCAGTCATCGACTTTCTCGACTTCCACGCCATGGGCTGGCACTGGCCTGCATTCAACGTTGCCGACATCGGCATATGCGTCGGCGCCGGACTCATCATGCTCTCCATGCTCAAACAGAAATAATCACCGGCCCTGCAGGATATTGTCATGAATGATCTGTTTCCCATTCTGGATATCTTCGGCAAAGGCGATACATCACCCCTGTTGATGATACTGGCCCTTGCGCTTCCCATTTTGCCTAATCTATGGTGTATTTGGCACGCCTATAGTCATGAATTTTCCACTCCCGCCGAAAAGTACGGATGGATGCTTGCGGGTGTCTTCATTCCCGTGCTCGGCGGTGTCATGTATCTTTTGTTTGGCTGGCGGCGGACCAGAGGTCTGTCCGACTGGGCAAAACCCCGTAACCGTAAGTAAGGATTCTGCCATGCGTTTTCTTAGCAACTCGCTTCTCACCCTCACCTGCATCGCCCTTCTGACCGGCTGCGTGAAACGTGAGGACATGGATGCCCTCGAACTCAAGGTATACGAACAGGACCAGCAGATTCAGCAACTCAACCAGAAGCTTGGCAGAACCACCAAGGAACTGGAAGCCACACGTCCCGAACAGGCGGACATGTGGTCGGACGTTCAGTCCATGCGTCCGCGCCTGGCCCGCATAGAATCTTCTCTGGAAGAAGTGCAGCATGGGTCCATGCAGGCTGAAGAAGACATTTCGGGAATGAAGAAGGAAGTATCCTATCTCAAGCAGATGGCATCCTACCTGGAAGCCAACCAGCGCGTCATGGCTTCGCAGATGGCCATTGAACTTCCTGAACCGCCCGCTGCGAACGCTCCTGCTGCTACCGGTGCCGCGCCTGCCGCAGGCAGCAGCGACAGCCCCATGTTCGGCCCCGCCGGTTCCCCTGCTCCCGGTACTGCTGCCGCAACTACACAGCCTGCACCTGTTCAGGCCGCTCCTGCGCAGCCCGCACCGACCGATCCTAACGTGATAGTGGCCAAGGACGGCACGGAACTGGTCATCAATCCCGGCAAGCCCGCAGCTGCCAAGACCGCTCCTGCAGCCGCTACAGCAGCCCCGGCTGCCAAGGCGCAGGTTGAACCTGCTGTGACTGAAAAGCAGTTGTACGATGCCGCTTTCACCGCCTTCAAAGACCGTCGCTACAAAGACGCCCTGCGCATGTGGGAACAGTTTGAAAAGACCTACCCCAAGCACTCTCTCGTTCCCAATGCCATCTTCTGGCAGGGTGAAACCAATTACCAGCTGAAGGAATATGCGCCCGCCATTCTCGCCTACCAGAAGGTGATCGACAAATATTCCAAGAGCGACAAGTACCGCTCCGCCATGCTCAAGCAGGGCATTGCCTTCGGCAAGCTCGGCAAGAATCAGGCTGGCCGGGTCCGCCTTGAAGAACTGATAAAGAAGTTCCCCAAGACGCAGGAAGCTGAACGCGCCAAAAAAGCGCTTGCCGAAATGAAATAGCCGCACGACAAGGTGCGAGGACCGACATGACTGAAAAAGCCTATCGCAAGAACATTCATCTGATCTTTCCGCCGGATATTTCCGGCAACCCTCTGGTGTGCAATCTCACGCGCCTCTACGATCTTACCTTCAACATCCTGAAGGCACAGATCACCCCTCGCAAGGAAGGGTACATGACCCTTGAACTCATAGGGACGGAGGAGAACTACCACAAGGGCATTACCTATCTTAAGGAAAACCAGATCAAGGTTTCCGCTGTGGCACAACGCATTTCCCGCGACGAGGAATCGTGCATGCACTGCGGCATGTGCACGGCCATCTGTCCAACCAGTTCGCTGCATAACGACAGAGAGGCCCGTGTTGTCCTTTTTGACAAGGAACGCTGCACCGCCTGCGGTATGTGCGTACGCGTCTGTCCGGTCAATGCCATGAACGTGGAAGTGGAAAACGGTCCCTGGTAAGGGAACTCTCGGAGCGCTCAATGGAACAACGGGCTTTTTCTCGAATCAGGCTTTTCATGAGAGGACGCATGCGCGTGCTTGCCTCCGAAACGGAATCTCCCAAATTCACAGGATTTTCCCTTCCCGAGGCACCTGTAGACAGCAAGACCCTGGCCAACGCTCACATTCCCGATGCGCTAGTTTCCTTCCTTCTGGATATGGATGCCAAGCTCAATGCGGTGCTTGCGCACCTTAAGCAGGACAGGTTGCAGGAAGATTTCCCGCTCTGGACGGATATTCACGAACTCAGCGGGGCAGGCATCCGCTGCAGTGACACCGGCACTCTTAATGTCGGAGACCATGTTGAGATCATTCTCTTCCTCAGCGAATTCCCCCTGCGCGTTGCAGGTGCCATGGGGCGTGTGCTGCGAAAGGAGTCAGACGTGGACGGCGAAACTCAATGCGCCATAGAGTTCTACCGCATACACGAAGACGACCTTGAAAAAATTGTCCAGCATGTCTTTGTGGAAGAACGACGCAAGATCAGAACCATGCGACTTGAAGAAGACTGATGCAGCGCCCTGTGCACTGCCGAAAGGCCCCCGGCGCGGCATGCTCCACGCCGATCTAGCGACAAGACAGAACTGAGAATGGGGAGAACGGAATGAAAACACAGGACCAGATAATCGATTCCGTAATGGAACGCGTATCCACACAGGTTGCAGATAGCATTAAAGATGTCATTTCCAAGACCGTGGAAGAAGCGCTTACGAGCAACCTCACCCGCGCTCTGCTGGAAAGTGAATTTTACCGCCGTCTCAGCGAAGACATGCGCGAGGGGTTGCAGAGCATCTACAAGGAAATTTCCACCGCCACCAAGAAGGATTCCAACGGCGCGGAAGTAACCACTCAGGCAGCAACCAACGAACTCTTCAGTGAAGCTTCCAAACAGCTGGATGAAGTGCGCGTCACCCTTGAAGAAGCCACCGGCAAGATCATGGATATTCTCGAACTGCAGATGGTGCTGCGCCAGAAGGCCAGCTCGCACCTTGAGGATCTTTCCAAGCGCCACAGCGATGACAAGGACGTGCAGGCTCTGATGAGCCTTGAAGACCGTCTCAACAACAACCTGACGGATATCATGACTCACCTGAGCTTTCAGGACCTCACGGGACAACGCATCAAGCGCATTATCAAGGCGCTGCAGCGTATCGAATCCACAGTTCTGGACCTCTATCTTTCCACGGGGCTTATCATTAAAGCCCGTGAAGAGAACCCGGAAGAAGATTTCGAAGCACTGGAAGCCAAGTCCAAGCAAAAAGTATCCGAGCTCAAGGGTCCTACCCGCGATGCCTCGCAGAACGACGTGGACGACCTGCTTGCCCAGCTGGGCCTCGGCTAACCCGCCAAATCGTTTTATGCATCTCAAGGCCCCCGCATTGCGGGGGCTTTTTCATTTGTATGAAGAGGGGCAGATGCCACACCCCGTGATCGAATATCACGTAGAGCAAAGCTTCATCATACCTGCACACGGTTGTACCCCGCAGCCCTCCAGTTGCAGGCAGTGCACAGCGCCTTTGGTCTGCAAAAATTGCGTGTGATCACAAAAGCAGACGCATCGCCCATGTTTCATTCTTGTTCAGGCCGTCCCACGCAACCGCATTGAACTCTTTTTCTTCTTTACACTTGTCTTTTACGCAAAAGGACTCATAGTTGTATATGGCGTTGCGATACGCAATGCGTGTTATATCTTTCAATACAAGGCAGGCCACCATGACCAATATACCTCTCGCCATAATAGGTTCCGGCCCGGCAGGGCTCTCGGCCGGTATCTATACCGCCCGTGCAGGCATTGACACACTGATCATCGGCAGCGATCCCAAAATTGCCGGTGATTACGACATAGACAACTATTTCGGCTTTGGCGAAACCATCTCCGGCCGCGAACTGATGCAGCGCGGCAGAATGCAGGCGGAACGCTTCGGTGCCAGCATCGTAGATGAGCGGGTGCTCGGCCTGCACCACGCCGATTACGGCGGTTTTCACATCAAGACGAACAAAGGCAGCTACCATGCCTGCGGACTGGTGCTCGCAACGGGTGTCACCCGTGTTCGTCCCGGTATCGACAATCTGGCCTTTTATGACGGCAAAGGCGTTTCCTACTGCGTAAGTTGCGATGGTTTCTTCTATCGCGGCCGCTCGGTCATAGTGCTGGGTGAAGGAATTTACGCGGCAAATCAGGCGCTTGAGCTGCTCAGCTACACTCCCCATGTTTCCGTCTGCACGCAGGGTGCTCCCCTCTCCATGACGGATGAATTCAAAGAGCGCCTCAAGGCTGCGGGCATCCCCATCATCGAAGGCAGGGTGCGCACACTGCAGGGAGAGAACGGTCTTTCCTCCGTCCTCTTTGACGACGGCACAAGCAAGGATGTGGATGGCCTGTTCATCGCCATGGGAGAAGCATCCTCTCTGGATTTCGCCTACACCCTTGGCGTGGAACGAAACGGAGTATTTCTCGTGGCAGACAATGAACAGAAAACGAACATTGAGGGAGTATTCGCAGCCGGAGACTGCACCGGTGGTTTTCTCCAGATAAGTGTCGCCGTAGGCGAAGGTGCCAAGGCTGCAAAATCCGCCATTGCTCATGTCAAAAAGCTGTGCAAATAATTGAAACTAACTGCCGATCCTGCAAAGTGACGTCTTGACAGACAGAGTCCTTGACGGTATAGGAATCGGCTCATTACCAATGAAGTGGGCCTATAGCTCAGTTGGTAGAGCCTCCGGCTCATAACCGGCAGGTCGCAGGTTCAAATCCTGCTGGGCCCACCAAGAAAATCAAGGGTTTACGGACACAACCGTAAGCCCTTTTTCTTGTTTTGCTACCCAATTGCTACCCAAGTGTACAATGCTTTGCGCAATCACCCCAACAAAACACCCTGCCCTGGTCACGTTGCCATTCTGTGCAACAACTCTGCTACCCCTTGCTACCCGCCAACAGCCCATTACAGAACGGCTTTCTCCCGTTCTTGGCCTGCTACCTTAAACAGGCTTTTCTCAACATTCCGCTCACGCCGCGCTTTTGAAAAACACAGAGCAACCCGCGTCCCTTCTGTGTTCGCGCCCTGTTTATGAAGTGTGTGCGGGCGCAGGTTCTTTGCAATATTTTGCAATATATTGCACAGAGTGCAATTCGGCTTCCACGCCGGGAACCCACGCCCTGCCTATTCTCAGGGGGCATTTGCATGCACTTGAAACTTGCACAAAAACGCATCAAAAAGCGCGAAGGCGGGGGGCTGCAGAGCTCGATTTTTTCCGGCGCCGGGGATTTTTTGCATAGCCACCACCTTTTCACTGGCATACGCATTTACCTGTTGCTATTAGGAAAAAGCCTAACCGATAGCCATGGAGAAATAGGTCATGGACATTACCTACCCCATTCAGTCCCACTCATGGGAACTGCTCTCCCCCACGGTTTGCATCAAGACCATGGACAAGTCAGCCTTTCTGTATGGTGGCAGCGGCATACCCAAGGAAATATGCTTCTTCTTTGAAATGACCAGCGATCAGCCAAGGCGCGAAATCAGCCTGATACACGCAGGCACCACTTTTACTGGCTCGTTGGAGCCGGATGCCCTTGATACCCGCGTTCGTATATTCTGGAGAGGTGGCCTTGATATCATCATCAAAGACTACTTCCCCAGCGAGCTGACCCGCTTTCAGGAAGACTCCCCTGTTGAGCATCCGCCGTTACTACGCTTCACCAAAGGCGCAGAGCCTGATGTGTTTACCATAGAACTCATCTCGCAGGAGCTGGCCAACAACACCCCACCCGTCATTCCGGAAGATCTTGAAGTGGCCATTGCGCGTAAGGAAGGGGAAACCAGCACCATAGTCACCACAGTACGCAAGCGCAGTCAGGCCAACAGGCTGGCAGCCATCAAATACCACGGGCTGGAGTGTGTGGTTTGCGGATTTAACTTTGAGAAGTTCTATGGTCCGCTAGGGCAGGGATTCATTGAGATTCATCATGTGAATCCGCTGCATGAAAAGGATGGGGAGAGGGAGGTGGATCCGGTGAAGGATTTAGTACCGGTTTGCTCGAATTGTCATCGGATGCTACATCGGACTCACTTAACACATATAACAATACCAAATATTTTAAAAAAATAAAAATCAACAATGCTAAAACTAATTCTTAGCCAAGCAACTGTGCCATTAATAATCATTGCAACAATTATGCAATTCATATCACTTACAGAAAGCAAAATACTAGAAAAATATAATAACAAGATATCAAAAATTGAATCCATTGACAAATTATCTAATGACACAAATATGCAATATGAAACAAAAAAATCTTTTGAAAACATATTTATCAATAGTGGCAACACGAATAAAGATGCATCTGAAGCTTTCATCATAAGCAAATCAGAAAGCATAGCTAGAATGAAATACTTAAACTACATAATTGAAACTGAACTAGGTAAAAACCCAAATAAAGATGATTATACTAAGGTAATTAATGATTTAAAATCATTAGACCCTGAATCGTTCATTAACACATCACAATCAATATTCCTACTACTAAAGAAAAACCATAACGAGCTAATTGCCAAAAAAGAAAAATTATCGGAAAAATCAAGAACACTAGACCTTGACATCTACAAATTAAATACATACAGCTTACTCATCAGTCTACTATCAGCCATCTGTGCCGGAATACCCAAAAAAAACACCTAAATACAAAGCCCCGCACTCCTTACAGAGCGCGGGGCCTTCTTTATCTAGTCACAAGCACTTAAAACGAGCGTATTGTAAACGAAGCGTGCGCCCGTTTAATGAAGTCATCCAGATATGTTCCACCAAAATCAAAACTGGCGTTCCACACCTTTCGGCGAAGCTCAGGGGGCAGTTCCTCCCAGTAGGAAATTCTATAGTTCCTCCACCCTTCCGCCATTTCCTTACGCTCAACGTACTGATAATAGATATATTCGTCGCCCCCCCCACGGATCAACCAGATACTATATTCCCGATTCTCGTCTATTATCTTAGACACAGGATAATAAGACTCCAACGAGGACAAATTGTAGTATTTATTCGTGGGCATAACAGTTGCCCGCTGCTCACTTACACCGAAGTAATCCATCACCCCCAAGAAAGCGGTTTCACTCTCAAATCTCCACTTAAAACCACCGTCCTCGTCAGGATTAGGTTTGAACTCCTTTGCAACCTCCAACAGGACCTCGCGAGTACCATTTGTCATTCTGACAATGGAATTGCCTTCACGAACCACTGCGTCGCGCATGATAAGAGCCTGCGGATTACCCATGTTACGCAGCCCACACCCCGTGCACACACTAAGCAGAAAAACAACAAGCAGTAACTTCTTAATCATCTCATCTCTCCCATAAAAGTTGCCCCCATAATCCCAAAACCACAAAGCCAGCAGCAGCACTAGCGCACCTTGCAGGATTTTACAACAGGCCTTCCTATAGTAAACAAAGCCCCGCACTCATCCCAGAGCGCGGGGCCTTCTTCACGTTACTCCCAAAAAGTCTCTATGGTAGACGCATGGTAAAAGAAGCCCGCGCCCGCTTTTTAAAATCCTCCAAAAAAGTCCCCCATTGGGTGTCTTTATTCCAAGGGACAGTTCGCCACTTCTCTGGAAGTGGCTCAATATAGTTAACCCACACTCTCGTCCAACCTTCAGGCCTTTGCCAGAAGTAAGCATATTGATACTTAATCACACCGCTGTTGTAATGACCGCCAAATCTAACAAGATAAATTCTATATTCAATATTCTTACCATCAACCACTTCTTCAGGAATCCAATCGTCATTATCACGACACTTATCAATCTCTGAACCGCAAAGAATTGAACTTGGCCGAACAGCTTTATCATGCGTTTCTACCCACAGCTGGATTGTATCACGCCCAATGTATTCATCCTCTTTCGTGAGCCATAGCGTTGCGCTATTTCTCCTATATTGCAGCCTCAAATCTTCTGAAACGTCAACCACGGGTATCTTGCTGCTCCCATCAAACCGCACAATAGAGTGAGATCTATTCAGCACTCCGATATACGGAGGCCCAAACCTAACCGAGCACCCCGTGCACACACTAAGCAGAAAAACAACAAGCAGTAACTTCTTAATCATCTCATCTCTCCCATAAAAGTTGCCCCATAATCCCAAAACCACAAAGCCAGCAGCACTAGCGCACCTTGCAGGATTTTACAACAGGCCTTCCTATAACAAAAGCCCCGCCATTACAGCGGGGCTTCTTCATTCCGTTCTTTCCTACTTCATTTCCATTTCAAGTCCAGTCAACCACAGCCACAAGCATCAATGCTCGGCTGGCCGATCTCGGCCGCAGCGGTCTGCATGGGCCTGCATAATGGCGGCATGGTCATCCACCCATGCGGCGCAGCGTTCCATGTCTTCAGAAAGCAGCCGCATCATCTCTGCCAGCGGGTCTTCTGCCGCGTCCATAAGGTCGGCCATGCGGTTCATGGCGCGGGCAACGCCGTACATTCTGTTAACGGGGTTGGGGCTTAGGCGGGTTTCCACGTCACCATTGCTGTGTTCATTGCGGGTCATTCCGGGCCTCCTAGAGTTTCGAGTTTTTGAGAGAAAAACAAAAGAGCGACCAAGTGCTCTCAAGGCCTCTAGGAGCCTCCCGGGTCTCGCGACTACCGGACACTTGGCCGCTCTTTTTACCACATGATGACGGTCATGCGGCGAAAGCAGTCAAATTAGGGTGCACCTCTCCCTAGTGTAAAAAGGAAAAGCGCATAAAAAAGCCCCGAATGCGCACGGTGGCGCTGGACTCGGGGAGAGCCCTAGAGAGTTGAGAGGTGTTCAGAATTACAGAGAGGGGGTGTGGGTGTCAAGGGGTGACTCACAAACCAACGCGGCAACAATCAAGGCCTGCCAACATGCGCGGGCACCAAACAGCTTGCCACCATATTTGCATTTGAATATATAAATAAGAAAACCAATCACAGGAGCTTGTCATGCCTGAAGACGCAATTGTTATACCCCAAATGCGCTTAAAAATTAACCTTATCGGACAGCAAGTCTTGTCGCTTACATCCTTCGGACGTTCCTATGCTTACTACAGGGCTTTCATTTCACGCGTTGACGATGCAGAACAAATCAACAGAAATTTCATCAAACAAGCATCGACCTGCTTTGTAAAAGAATGCCTAATTCAATGGTGTATAGTTTTTGGATCGCCAAAAAATAATAACCTTCACTATAAAAACACAACTCATTATGGAGCTTTAAAAGAAATAAACACTAAAATAAATAGTGAATTAGGATACCAACAAAGCAAAACAAACACATACATGCAATCTGTTAAAAAATTTCGAGATAGATACATCGCCCATACTGACATAACTCCTGAAGGGCGAGGAAGATGGCAAAGCCTTCCTTATCTTGAACCAGCCTTTACAATAGCTAACACCTACACCGAATGGCTTATTGCCGAAATACCATGGGGCCAACCTCGCCAAGAATCTCTACGTGAACTTCGTCCAACTTTTGAGGCTGAGGCAAATCGCGCAATCGAGAAATTTCTGCCCCCTGCCCAATAATCATTAGCCATACGCTCCCGCATGCCCATGCACCACGGCGCTTTGATCCGGCTTCGGAACAGCGCCGTTTTGGTGTGCCGTGTTTTCCCCATCCCACTTGACATTTCCCCCCAAAAGACCTATCTGTTTCCCAGATAACTCTTTTCGGATAACGAAAAGAAGCTAGCAACCTTAGATAGAATGTTGTTGAACTTGGCCACACCCTCAACGGAGGATAGATGAACCTCAAATTCAAGTGCAAAAAGACGCGAAAGATGTATGAATCAGGAACTTCGAGAACATTTCACGCTATCATCAAGGTAGCCGTGCGAAAACTCGATATGCTTGAAGCAGCAGCCACACTGGACGACTTGAAAATCCCCCCAGGCAACAAACTAGAAGTACTACAAGGGGACAGACAGGGACAACACAGCATTAGAATCAACGACCAATGGCGAATTTGCTTTGTATGGGACGAAACAAACAAAGCTATTTTTGATGTTGAAATCGTTGACTACCACTAGCCACAACTACCATACAGCAAAACACTTGAACTCGAAACATACAAAATAACGAACATACAAAATAACGAACGCACGAAATATCGAACGCACGAAATATCGAACGCACGAAATAACGAACGCACGAAATAACGAACATACGAAATAACGAAATAACGAAATAACGTATATTAAGATAATAAAGAATAATAAGACATGGAGCAAAGAATGCGTATCAAGACACACCCCGGTGAAGTCTTGCGTGAAGAATTCATGGTGCCTTTTAAGCTTTCTGCTAGCAGGCTGTCAGGCTATCTAGGGGTACCGCTTTCACGCATCACAGAAATCGTAAACGAAAAGAGGGGGGTGTCTGCGGACACTGCAGTTCGGCTTGCAAAATTCTTCGGCAACAGCTCTGAGTTCTGGATCAACCTCCAAGTTCAGCACGATCTATCTAAGGTAAACTCAGAGAAGCAAACAGAGATCAAGCGTATCCCGAACTGCCATGAAGTGGCTGCCTGTTTTTAGGCAATAAGAGGGGGAAGGCACCAGCCTTCCCCCTCTTTCTTATCTACCCGCTAACCCCCTCTAACCTCTCCCTATCCGCCCCCACAGCTCCCGCATGACCATGCACCACGGCGCTTTGATCCGGCTTCGGAACAGCGCCGTTTTGGTGCGTATGATCCGCCAGCACCTCCAAGGCCTGCCGCACCTGCTCCCACACGTCCAGCATAAGGGGCAGCAGGCTCACTTCTCCGGCACCTAGGCGCAGGGTGTTGCGGCATTGCAGGTTCATGTTGGTGGCGGTCACGGCCTTGTCGCCGGCCACGCTTTCCGTGGCATTGCCGCCCACTGTGGTGGCATCATCCGCGGTCACGGTAACAGTGCGGCCAGCGCCTATGGTCTCAGTTACGGACTTTGCCACCGTGGTGGTCACAGCCCCGCGCACATCAGTGCGCACGTTACGGCCCACCACCTGCAGCGCATCCTGTCCAGTTGTGATTGCCGTATCTCTTGCAGTCGTCAACGATAGCGAATCACCGGCAGACAGCCGCGCAGAACCGGCCGTCAGCAGGCGCAGTGCGCCAAGCGCTTCCACACGCTTTACGCCGTCCACCCGTTCCGTGCTATTCTCAGTCACGCGGCGGATCTCGCGCGCCACGCTCTCCATCTTGCGCACGGCGGTGATGATACGGTCGCGGCTGGCATCCGTGATGGCCATGTCCGTTTTGCGTGTCCAGTTCCCGTCCGCGTCTATCCCTTGATGCGCGGCCTCGCTCTGCATCCAGCGCAGCTCTCCGGCCTGCAACTGCGGCAGGGAAAGCCCAAGCGGATACACGTTGCGGATGAGCGGATGGTCCGGCCTGCCATAGGCGAACTCCACCACCACAAGCGCCCCCGTGCGCGGATACCCGAACAGACCGGCCTCGTGCCCGCAGCCAACCGGCACAGGCAGCGGCACGGCCTCATAGACCGGATACGCGGCATCCGGCTCCCCTTCCGGCGTGAGAATCTGAATATCCACGGCATAGCGGGGCCGGAACCGCTCGCATGTGCCTCCGCCCGATGCAGAGCTTTGCGGAGTTTCCGCCACGGCCAGCACACGGGCATAGCGCGGCAGGTGCAGCCCCGCCGCAATCTCAGGGAAGAGCTTGAGCACTATTTTTCTAATTGCTTCGCGCATGTCACCACCATGTTTTCGCCCTGCAGCTGCAGCGCCCTCACATATTCGCCGTTCAGCAACACGCCCGGACGCAAGGCAGGCAGCACAGGCAGGGTTTTACCACCGTCCGCATTGCAGGCGCTGAACCATCGCTCCTCAACCGTTACAGGCCGCGTTGCCCACCGGCTATCGTCCCAGCTGCCCACAAATACCTTGTCATCGCCCTGTTGCAGCCACACATAGCGCGCAATGCCAAACACAGCCCCGATGCTGTCCATGCCCTGATGCCCGCTGCCAAGCGCGCAGAAGCTGGCCACATCATGCGAGGCATACGCCCCCTGCCCCAGAATGAACGAAAGCCCCGTGCGCTCGGCATACACCGCCAGCACTTCGGCAAGGGTGGGATGCCGCAAAAACACGGGCATGTGCGCGTCCAGCAGCGCGGTCAGCTCACGGCACATAAGCCGCTGCGTCTGCGCATCCACGGTCACGGATTTCTCCGCGTAGCCGGTGAAAAACAGCTGGTCCGCATCCTGATTGGAATAGCCCAGATACAGCCGCACAAAGCCCGTAAGCGCCGCCGTACTCTGCACGCGGAACATGCCGCGCCCGGGCGCGTGCAGCTCAAGCCGCACATCCTCGTCCACCAGGGGGATGTTCCGGCCGTTCACTGTCAGCCGTTTGCGCAGCTTCATGCGCCTTCCCCACTGGCGTCAGAACCACCCAACGCGGCATCCACCGCCTGCAGCAGCCGTTCAAGCGCGGTCAGCGGCTCGGCCACGGCCTCTGCGGTTTCGCGCACGTCTTCAAGCACTCCCGCATCGGCAGCTACTGCCTTGCCAGCGCTGGATTGCGTAACAGACTTGGCCGCACTCTCGCGCTGTTCCACCATTTCCGGCCTGCTCTGGAACTCCCGCAGCGTGAACGATACATCCCAGCAGCGCGGGCCGTCGCTCTCGTTCACGGCAAAGCGCTCGGTAAACTGCACCTGCCGCACGCCCATGGCGTTTACGGTGTCGTTCACACAGGCGTACACGCGCATGCGGTCGCCGGAATCTCTGGCCTCGGCCTTGGCCGTCAGCTGCTTCAGGGCTGCCGCATCCTCATATTTCACGCGCAGCGATACCGTGAAGGTCTTGGGCTTCACGCCCTTGTTCACCGTGCTGGTGCTGCTGGTTTCACCGCTCAGATCCTCGTTTTTGATCTGCAACGCGCCCTGCACCATCAGCCCGAAGCCGGGCAGCGAATAACCATCCAGCATCAAGAACTTGCTCATAGCCCGAAAACCTCCTTGAACACGGCCACCCGTTCGGCCGCGCCCACCCAGCACAGTGCGACGCACAGCTTATAGGCCGACACTGGCGTGCCGCCCGCTGCAAGCTGCCGCGCCATGCCTGCTGCATCACCGCTGAGATACCAGCCAAGGCCAGCATCGCCAGCATCACCAGAAAGGCCGGAACACAGCGCCTGCCATGCGGCATCCAGCTGGGCCACATGCGCGGCGCGAGCCTGCATAAGCGCAGCAAGTTCGGCCTCTGCCGATGCATTCTCAGCGGCAAACGCCTCGCTCTGGGCCAACAGTGCGCCAAGCGCCGAATCCATGCCGCACAGCGCCCCATGCCGGTGCGGGGCCGATGCGCTCCAGCGCGGCTCCTTGGGGGCCGTGGCGATGATGCGCTTATCCTTTTCCAGCGTTATCAGCTGCCGCGCCCGCCGTTCCGCAAGTTGCAGCTCCGTGACGGGAAACACGGCATTGAAGGCAGCCAGCAACTCCGCAAAGGGGCCATGGTCCGCCGCATGCAACAGCACGCACACGGCCGCAAGGTTGCAAGCGTCCGTCTCGGATGGCTGATCCTCCGGATCGGCTATTTTACCAGCCAGCGCGGCCACGCAGTCAGCAGGCGTGAGATAGCTGTATTCCCCGCGCCGGTCGCCCACGGGATGCACATACGGGTGCACGCACACAAAGCGCCCGCCCGCCTGCAGCAGGGCTTCCAGCTGGGCGCGAAGGGCCGCGACATTGGCAGCAGCACCCGCCAGCGGGGATTTCTGCGGCACAGCCCCGCCCGTAACAGCGGCAAGCCGCCCCGTGCCTTCTGCCGTGGCACCGGCAACGCCAGTGACCACGGCGGAAAGGCTGGAACGGATTGTCTGCGCCGCAGCTGGCACCGTGAAGGATATGGGGATAAAGCCCATGGGCTAGGCTCCTGCAGACGCTTCCGGTTCTGTTGCCGGTTCCGTTACCTGTTCGGGCTTGGGATACAGTTCCTTGATGCCCTGAATATCCGCCAGCAACGCGGTCAGCTTCTCAGGCCGCTGCGGGCTTTCAGCCGCCTCGGTCAGCGCTTCCAGCTGGGCAGGCAGGGGCCACTTTTCCAGAATCGCGGCACGGCGCTGCTCGTCATAGGTGGGGGCAGGCGGTGCAGGGGGATCAACGGCCACGGGTTTGCCCAGCACCTCGTCAAAGTGAATGCACTTGCCCTGCTTGGGAGCTGCCAGCAGTGCAAGATGCTCGTCAGTGGATATTTCCACGGCATCGGTTGGCACAACCCCCAGCAGGTCCAGATAAAAAGCATTGGTAGATGAGGAATAGAATACTTTCATCGCTTGTTCTCCTATCTTCCTATAGCGCGCCAGTAAGCAGTTCCGGCACCGCCTGCCCGTAAAGTGATCGAGCTTACTGTTTTGCCCATCAGGCCGATGCTGCTGGTTGTGCTAAAAGAGAAGTCTGCATCAATAATCTTGTTCGGAAAGGTCACAGGCAGCGTCACCACAACATTGGTCGTTGCTGGCAGTGCCACCTCTCCATACTGTTCAATAATCCCATCAGGTCGTTTGAACACCGCGTCCGGCACCAGCTCCACCCATTCACTACGATCAACCTTGTCACCATTGATCTGCGCCACTTGCGCAGCCAGCGCTAGCAGATCCACCTGCGCAGCGTTCACGGCCACATCAGCCACTTTGATGCAGGGCAGCAGGTAAACGGTTTTGGGTCGGTTCTCGTCTGCGGTGGGGACAACGCGGGATGCGTCAAATCTTATAGTATTCATACCCGTCCCACTCGGTGCTCCACCTCCAACCTCCGAGGGGTCTTCAAGCGTCAGCGCACCACTTTGGGCAACATCAGCCGCGTTAATTGGAGCAATAGGTTCAACACCGCCACCACCCACAGCCCCCGTAATATTCCGAATGGCATCACCGGCCCAGTCACCTACCTCTTTACCAGCAACACCATCCTGTGCAGCCGCAAAGTAATGCTTGTAACAAGGGAGAATGATGTGGGTGTCCGTCAGCGCATAGCAGCCACAGCTGCCTTCCTGCGCTGCAGCCTCGGCATCCCATGCGGCCTCATCCGTCAGATAGCCGCCATCGGCCAGCACACGCGCCACCAGCTGCGGATATAACCCGCGCACAAACTTCTGCTTCACGTTGGCAGCCACACAACCGGGGGAAGGCTTGCCCGTGCTGGACCAGCACAGATCCCCCACGGCCACGCCGCTCATGTTGCCCCACACAATGCTCCCGTCTTCCTGCTTGATGAGCACCTGCCCCGGCTCGCCTCCGGCCAGCGGCAACCCGTGGGGGGATGCGCTTTCCAGATGCTCCTTGATCTCCTTTGCTCCGCCGTTTTCCAGCAGATAGGCCACAAGATCCGTCACCACGCCTTCCGTGCGGCGCAGGTCGGTCACGGTGCCGTCTGCGGCAATCTCCGCAAGCGGCACGCGATACCGCGCATTGCCCACGCCATCGGCATAATCAGGCGCGGCCTGTTCAGGCGGCAGCACGTTCACGGCCATATCCGCCACCATGTCCGCGCCCTGCTGCACAAGCCCCACGTCCAGCCATACCTTTTTGGGCAGGCTTCCGGCTTCAAGGGGCATGGCGGCAAAGGCCGCGCGCACGCCTTCCACATACAACGTACCGGCCTGCAGCGAGAATGCGCCCGCGTTGTTCACCACCTTGGCGGCATCGGCAAAAAAGCAGGCACGCCCGTATATATCGCGGTTGCTCCGGCGCTCGCGCTCATCAATCCCACGCATGCGGGCAGTAAAGTCCACCTGCCACGTTGCGGCCTGAATGGTGATGCCTGTGGCCACCTGTGCGCCGGAAAATTCCAGCAGCATGTTGCGGGTCAGGTTGTTCCCTGCCGCGTTGGTGGCGGTGTCGGTTTTCCACTTGGCCATTTCCGGCAGATGGCTGATGGCCACCACCACATCGTCCGCGCTGGAATACAACCCCAGCCAGTTGAACGAGAAGTTGCCAAGGTCGGACCCCAGCAGCATGGAATACACCACCTGATTGGGGTTCACATACCCGCGATACTCGTCCGGAATCTGGTAGGTGTGCACAATCTGCGCGGCATCGGGCTTGCCCTCGCTGCGGTCCACGGGCAGATCCGGATCAAGCCCCGGCACCAGCGCCAGCACAAAGGCATCTATCTGCAGCGGCACGCCCGCCGCCTGCTTGCGTGCGATAAGGCTTTCGCCCGCCAGTGTGATTACGGTTGCCATTTATACCTCTCTCGCGTTCATGGTTACACTGTCGTTGCCGAACTCACAGACGCACACCCGCACGGAACACGGCGGCACGTCAGCCCGCTCCATGGTGTAATCGTTGCCGAACTCAACCGCCCGCACCCCGATGGGCAGGGGCGTTATGATCTTCCAGCGGTAGCGCCTGCAGGTGCGCCCGTAATGCTGAATCAGCACGGATAACAGCGCCTGATTCTTGGCCAGCTGGGAATCTGTGAGCCGTATGTCCACAATGTCCCAGTCAATGCCGGGCATGCGCTCTTCAAGCTCCACATAGCCGATGCCAAGCCGCATGAAGATGCGTTTGAACCCGGCCACGCTTCCGGCATCCCGCGCGTTGGCATAGGCGTACTTCACGCGCTTGCGGTACAGGCTGAGCGGTTCACCGGCAAAGCGGCGTATATCGCGCTGCCATGCCACCAGATCCAGCACCAGCTCGTCGCAGGTGTCCGTATCCAGCTGGCGCATGGGCCACGCGGCCCATTCCGCCACCTGCACCCACCACGCCACGGCTGCAAGGCACAGCTTCTCCAGCTCGCCACCGGCCTTAGCCATCCAGAAGGGTAACGAGATATGCACGTCCACTACGCGCCTCCGTTGGTCACGGTCAGACTGGTCAGCACGGGCAGCTCCAGCGCCGCCACAATGTCATCACGGTCAAATTCAATGGATGCCAAATCCGGCAGCTGCGCGTGCAGCTCGTCACCCAGCACCGAAAGAGAAAAGCGGTTGTGCGGCCATGTGCGGGTCATGTCGTAGTCCGTGTTCTCGCGGAATGCTGCGCGTATGCGCCCTTCCACGTCCTGCAGCAGCGCGGCGGCTTTTTCGTCGCTCAGGTTGGGCACGGGGTGCACGGTTGCGGTCAGGTTCACGGCCAAAGCAGGCATGGGAAAACACAGCATGTCATCACCATGGCCATGGTTGCCCGCATCGCGGATATGCGCGTTTATGGTGTCCACAAACTCCTGCGGTGCCGGGCCGGAATCAATCATGATGTAGGCGTTGGCACTGCCGGGGCCGCGCGGCGCCTCATGCTCAAACACAATGTAGTCGGTGCGAATGCCCGCAAAGCTGGCTATGTCCGCCGTATAGGCCGCATCGTGATGATACTGCCCCACGGCGCTGAACTGGTTGCGGCAGCGCAGGCGCAGTTCCTCATCCGTCTCTTCATCGGCACCGGGGGCCGTGAGCCAGTTCTCCCCGTTGGTCACGGCGGCAATGCCGGAAATGGGCTGCGGCAGAATGGAATAATACCCCGGCCCAAGATTGTAGGCCGTGCCGGTTTTCTCCGCACGCACGGCAATGTCCGCCGTGAGCTGCTTGTCCGCCATGGTGGTGTTCTGCAGCACGGCCACGCGATACACATGCCCGTTGATGGATGGGCTTTCGATCACGGTACCGGCAGGTATGAGCAACTCCCCCGCGCTGTTGGTGCGGGTAAAGGTTATTGCCCCCTGCGCCTGCACGGCCTCTTTGCGGGCCAGATCCACGCCCCATGCGTATATATCCAGCCATGCACCGCTGGCCGTTTTCAAAAAGGTCTGCGGCAGAATGGTGGTCACCAGTGCGGAAACCAACGCCTTCATAGGCTCGGTGACAATGGCGGATATGAGCCGCCAGAAGGGCGACCACTTGCTGCTGTTGGTTATCTGCGAGCCTTGCGCCGTGTTCAGGGCATCCCACCGTTCCTGCATGGCGCTTTCCGTTGTGGGAAAGCCCGCCTCGCTGAGCATGCGGGTAAAAAGCTTGTCGTTTGCCTGCGAATCAGACATGGCAGACCTCATTGACGGAGTTACTTTTTGTAGTTACATTTTCCCCATGCGATTTGACTGGGACGAGAACAAACGGCGCGCCAATGTTGCCAAGCACGACATAGACTTTACGCAGGCAGCGGAAATGCTGGCCTGTTCTCCCCACCTGCTGCACGACACCCGCAAGGACTACGGCGAAACCCGTTGTCAGGCAGTAGGAGAATATGAAGGCATGATACTCGTCGTTGCCTTCACCATGCGCGGAGACGATGTGTTCCGTATAATCTCCGCCCGCAGAGCCAACGCCAGAGAAAGGAGGAAGTATGGCTACCAGGAAGAATAAGACAGGACTGTCCATAGAAGAGATTCGCGCCATGCAGCCCCTTACCGACAACAAGCGGGCCAAGGCCTTTACTGATGCCGAACTGACCGCCAACGCAGAAAGCGATCCGGACAACCCCATTCTGGATGAAGCATTCTGGGAACAGGCCAGACGTATGGAACCGCAGTGCAAAAAGCAGGTGACCCTTCGCATCGACGCAGACGTGCTGGACTGGTTCAAAAAGCAGGGTAAGGGATACCAGACCACCATCAATGCCATTCTCAAGGCATACAAAGAATCTCGCCCTTCCCGATAACCGGTGGCTCCGATGTTTGATTCCACCAGAAAGCCCACGCACCCGGGCGGCATCCTGTTCAGAATGCACATGGAGCCGCTGGGCATTACCATAACCGCACTGGCCAAGCGCCTTGGCATTTCGCGCAAGACGCTTTCCGCCATTGTGAACGAACGCGCGCCCATCACGCCGGACATTGCCCTGCGCCTTTCGCGCGCGCTCGATACCACGCCCGAACTCTGGCTTGGCATGCAGCAGACGTATACGCTGTGGGAAGTTGCCCACACCAATACGGAATGGCTTTCCGTAGAACCCATCAAGACCGCAAACGCATAGCCCGCCCTACACACGTTCCGCCTCCAGCGACAGCGCAATGCTGCCGAATTCAAGCGTTTCCGCCTTCAGGTTGAACAGGCCCAGCCCCACTTCTTCTATCTCCGTGCTGCCGGGAACAATGCGCTCATCCTTGTCCACCTCCAGCGTGAGAAGCAGCAGGTTGCGGGCCTTGGTGCGCACATCACGGTTGCCCACCAGCTCCACCAACAGGCCGGTCTCGCGGATCATGTGCACAATGTCCTGCGCTATGGAATCACGGTCCGCCACCGGCACGGGCAGGCCTCCCGCATCCAGCGTTATGTCATCACCGGTGATGAGAATATCCAGATACTTGCCGCTCATGCGCTACCCCGCCGCCATAAACGCCATCTCGCTCATGCTCTGGGCATCCATGGGCTTGCTGGTGGTTATGTTCACCTGCTGAATGGTCCGGCTGTTGCTGCTGTTCTTGGAAACAGCGTTGGAAATGGACTGCGTAACACCGCCCGCAGGCACGCTTGCGCTGCGCGGTGCTTCCAGCATGGCCGGGGCGTTTACCTCGGCAGAGGCTCCGGAATCCATCCCAAGGAACTTCTGCACGGCCTGCACCTTCTCAAGAACCCAGCCCCACATGCGGCCCAGCATGTCAAAATACCACTTGAACACGCCTGCCACCTGATCAATCACGCCCATGATGGCCTGCCCCCAGCTGGTATCCAGAAAGGCAGCCTTAAGGTCATCCCACCACCAGATCACCGCGCCCACGGCAGCCACAAGCGCCACAAGCGCCATGACAATCCATGTGCCGGGGAAACCCCACATGGCGGCATTGGCCACCCACTGCGCACCGGAATACAGCGCCCATGCCTTGCGCATAAGCCCAAGCGTGCCGGTTATCGGCCCCATCACCGTGCTCAGGCCGAACATGGAAATCCGAGCAACACCGCTGGCAACGGACGCAAGCCCAAGCACCGCACCAAAGCCCAGAATGAGCATGATGCCGTAGCCCACCCAGCGCGTCAGGTTGGGGAACATATCCGCCCAGCGCACCATGGTGGCGGTAACATCGGTAAAGCCGTCCACCAGCGGATTTATGGAAGGCAACAGCGCCTGCCCTATCACCGTTAATAGGGCATTAACGCCCGCCGATGCCCTGTCAAATGGATCAACCATTCTACTGGCCATCTGTGTGGCCTTGTCCATGCCCTGCACCTTGCCCAGCTGGTCAATGGATGCGCCAAGCCCCTTGGTGTCCGCCATGAGCAGCTTGATGAGCGATACCGCCTCGTCACTGCCGAAGGCCTTTTTCAGCAAATCGCCATCATCAACCTTGGACAAATCCCCGTACTTCCCCTTGATCTTGCCCAAAATATCCATCATGCCCAGCATGTGTCCGTTGGAGTCGGTGAACTGCAGGCCAAGCGCCTTTTGCGCGTTGCCAACGCCGGAAAGGAAGGCTTTATACTTGGTGCCCGCCTCAGACCCGCTCATGGTGGACTGCAGCGTGCCCATAATGGCCATCTGCTCTGCCACATCAATGCCCGCAGCGGTCGCGTTGGCACCAAGCGAGGTGAAGGCACTGCTCATCTCCTGTCCCGTGGTCTTGAACATCTGCACCGCCGTGGCCGTCTGCCCTGTGAGCTGCTCCACCCACTTGGCCTTGCCCATGTCGTTCGCCTGATTCTTGAAGATGCCGTACATGGTGCCCACATAGCTGGTAATGGTGGCAGCATCCGCCTTGGTGGCCTTGGCCAGCACGTTGGACGAAACCGTGAAGCGCGAAAGCTCGTCACCGCTCAGTCCGGCAATGGACGACTGAATATCGTAGGCAGAAGAGGCAACAGCACTGGCGGACTCTCCAAAACGGATGGAGAAGGCCAGCGCCTCACGGTTCAGGGTCTTCAGCGCCTTGGGTTCCACATCAAGGCTGGAAACCTCCATAAGCGCCTTATTCATCTGGCGGGCTGGCGTGAGCATGTAGTCCATGCTCTGGCCAGCCGCCCATATGCCTGCAGCACCGGTGCCGATCTGAACGAAACTCTTGCGGGCATGGCCTGCCAGATCGTCCAGCTGCTTCTGCATCTTCCCCACAGGGCCGGTCACCCCGTCCTGCAGGCTGATTGCAAACATCAGTTTTTCAAGCTTGGTGCTCATATGCCCTTATCCGTTAAAGGCTTTGGCCACCCCGTTGGTAACGGCAACGGCCATCTTCTCCCAATAGTCCTTTTCCAGCAGCACGGCCTCGGCCATGGACTGCGCATCCACCGCACGCCCCGGCAGCCAGCGGTGCACAAGCATGGTCATGCGGGCCAGCGGGTTGCGCTCCATTCCCCCGGCGAGGCGCTCTACTCCCCCACGGTGATCTGCAGATCCGGCGTGTACTGCTCCATAATCGCACCGGCGATCTGAATGGGCGCACCGGGCTTATCCAGCAGCTCGCGCACATGGTCCTTGTCTTCAGGATCCACACAGCGCATCACAAAGTTGCGTGCCGGTGCCACCTTGTTGTTGGGCATCATGGCGTTGATGTAGTCGTTGTAAATGTCCAGAGAGGGGGCAAAGGTCACCTTGCGGCCCTGAATGGTCAGTACGATCTTGTTTGCGGTTTCCATGGCATTTCTCACTTGGTCGCGCACAGGGTTTTCACCAGCTGATCGATGCGCCCTTCGATCCGCCGTTCAAAATCAGAGAACATCTTTTCCAGATCCTTCTTGCCGGTGTAATGCTCGGCCACATGCAGCCGCAGTGCTGCCACGGCATCCTTGCCCTTCTGGATCTCTTCGTTGCTCTTCTGGATGGAGCGGTGCAGATACACGTTCCAAGCCAGCAACGGGGGCCAGATGAACTTGGCAAAAAAGACAAAGGCGTCTGTAAAATCCATGGGCTATCCCTTTGCTTCTCTGGCAGTGCTGCGGGTGGCCATGAACTGCGTCACCAGCGGCAGCAGGTTCTTCACCGTGCGCTCACCGAACAGGAAGCCCAGCACCAGCAGGTTGACGGACCAGAAGGCAAGCCCGTGCGGGGTCCACCCGCCCTGCTCTGCGGACAGCTGCACCTGCCACCCGCCGCTGAACACCTGCCAGTCCAGATACATGGTGAAAACGCCCCACAAGGGCCGCTGACACCCGCGAATGAAGATGATGAAGCTGCCGACAAAAGGGAGGGCTTTTAAGTCTGCGGCGGTGCCTTCCAGCTCTGCCGCACGGCGGGTCACTTCCTTGTCGGCTTCCACGGCCAGCTCCATCAACTCCACCTCGCGCTTGTGCTCGGCCTCGCGGATCCGCGCCGCAAGCTCGGCCTTTTCCGCCTCGCTCATGGACGGGGGAAAGTATTCTTTCACCGTATCCGTGATGGTGGAGACAATGCCGCCGCCGAAAAAGTCCATGATCTTGGAAACAAAGGTCATGCGCCACCTCCGGCCTGCAGGTCTGCAACTGCATGAAGCCCCTCAGTCGTGCGCGAGCGCGTTCCGTCCTTCCAGATGGTCAGCTCTTGACGCCGGGGAATCTCTCCCGGTTCCGGTGCGGCGATATGCACCCAACGCCCGTGCTCATTGATGAGCTGCTTGAATCCAAGCCCCATGCCGCGTATTGCCTCGGCCACTTCCAGTGCCGTTTTTCCCGGTACCGTAATGTCTGCGGCAAGCCCGCTCATATGGTCCGATCTCGGCGAACCGCCTATCTGCTCATTAAGCCACGGGGGCCGATAGCCGCTGGAAATAACAACAGGGCCAAGCGCCTCACGTATGGGCTGCAGCAAGGTCAGGCACAGGTGCTGCAGATTGCGGAACACGTCCGAGCCGGGTTCAACAACAATCTGCCTGCCCATCCGCTCCGCCGTCTGGCTGGCAGTAAACTCATCAAGGGAGAAGTGAGGAGACAGGAGAACACGAGTTTTCATTTGCCGCCCTCCATTTCGGTTTGGCAGGTTATGCAGCGCTGCACCCCCGGCACGGCATTGCGCCGTGCTTCGGGGATGACTGCACCACACTCTATGCAGGTTTCACGGGACGGAACCTTGGCCTTGCGGTCATTGCTGCGCCTTGCGTGCTCTATGGCATCCTGCCTGAACAACGCCTCGCATGCCTGCGCCCGGTCAAAGAGATCCGTCATGCTTACAATCCTTCGGTTTCTCTGGCGTCGAGGTACGGCACGCCGTTCACACGCACAAAGTCAGGGCTGGTCACATCGTAGGGCAGCGTGGTCACGTCCTTGGTGGCGCTGTTGGAATCCACATCCAGCAGCTTGCTCACGCGCAGCCTGCAGCCGAATATTTCCACCCGCTTCTCTTCATCACCGGCCTTGGCGTAGGCCACGATGTCAAAGGTGGACAGGGCATGAAAACTGCCCGCGCTGCGTGCTGCCTCCAGCACAAGCGAAAGGTTGGTGGTATCAAGCTCAATCTCGCCGGACGCCCCCACGGGACCTTCCAGCCAGCCAACGGGAATGCCCTTGGTCTTGGCCACCTCGCCGCTGTCCTCTATGTCGCAGGTGAACTTCTCGGCATGGATGGAAAGATCACCCAGCTGGAAGTCAAAGCACTTTCCGCTGATTCTGCTCATGGCTTACACCTCCGCATAATTGGTCAGGTCCAGCATCACGTTGCAGGTGATGGCCTTGGGGCAGTTGTAGGGGCGCACCACCATGTAGATTTCCACCTTGGTGCGCGTGGGCCAGCTGATCACAATGTCACCATCCTGCGGGGGCTTCACCTCGCCGGGAAAGGTCACACCCATAATCTGCACACTGCGGCTCATCTCTCGCAGCGGGCGGGCAAAATAGCTCTGGTTCATGGCGATGCTGGCGGGGGTGCTGTTCAGCTTGCGGTCGCCCACGCGGAACACGGCAAGGGGATACACGCGGCGCATGGCCTTGTGCACCACACGCAGATTCTCAATCACGCGGTAATCGCCTGCCTCGGCATCCAGCAGCGCACCATCCCCCCAGAACATGCCGGGATAATCCGGATACCACTGCGGAACGCTGAACCGGGCATCCGCCAGTTCCTTGAGAATGGCCATGTCGATTTCGCGGCCGGTCTTGTCCTTGGGCTTGGCCGTCCACGCCCCCACCAGGGGGCCGGTGGCCACGCGCATGGGCGTGTCCGCCACGGTTACGGCCTTGTTGGCCAGCCTGCCCGCAAGCGTTCCCTGGTCATGCCCCCACAGGGTGGGAACAACCATCACCTGATCTGCGAGAACAGCGGAAACAAGGGGCTTTATGGCGGCGGTGAAATCCGGCCATGCCTCGCCGGTCTCGGTGGCAGCATCGATGGCGCGGGTGGCGGCCACAAACCATATGGGCCGCATATACAACCCCATAATCTCCACGGTCTTGGCCTGCATAGCCTCCACATCCGTGGACTTGGTAACAGGGTCGGTCACGATAATCGCTTCCACCGTGATCTGCCCCATGGAGTAGTCCACGGCATCTTCCCAGCTCATCACGCCATCCAACGGTATAACGGCGGCGTTCCAGTTCTGACCGGCGTTTTTGCGGGCCGCATCTACCTGCGTTTTGAGCACGCTTGCCGTTGCACCCAAAAGCTCATCCAGATCGGAATCATTGTTCAGGCTGAGCAGCTTGCCCTCGTTCACGCCGGTGCCACGCCCAACAAAGAGGAAGTAGTTTTCCACCTCGTCAAACTCGCCCTGCATGAGGTTCAGCTTGTTCACCTGTACGGTACCCAGTGCCATACAATTCTCTCCTTCGGGCTACACTTTGCCCTTGCTGCGCAGCCGGTTCAGGGACAACCGCGCCAGTTCTTCCAGCATGGTTCCGGACTGCCGCAGGTTCACGCCAAGAAAAGCACGTTCCGGAACGCCCACTGTCCACGAATCCGGCGCGTCATAGCCGGTGAGCTGCTGCCATATGGCCATGGCCTCGGCGCGGCTCATGTTCTGCACAATCCAGCTCACAGCCACTTTCTGCTGACGCACCCTGCCGTTTTTCAGCCGCACTTCCTTGCGGTAGCCACGGGCAATAAGCTCCTTGGCCAGCCAGCGTTCCACCCGCGCCTTGGGGTTGTAGTAGTCAGAATCCTTATTGAGGCGCTTGGCCTCACTTTTGGCGGCTACAGTTTCGCTTTTCCCATGCTGGTGTTTGTCGGCAATGGCCCCCATACCAAAGTCTTTCCACGAAACCTCGCCCTGCCCGCGTCTGTTGGCAGCAATGCTCATCGCCCGGCCAAGGCCCACAAGCATCTTGCGGTTCTCCTTGCCGTCCTTGCGCCTTTCCAGCTTGCCGCGCCGGTTGCGTTTGTAGATCTTGCGCGGGGCCATGGGCGTACCATCCACGCACCGCTGCTGCTTGATGTTCTGGCGGGAGAAACGGCGCACTTCCATGGCCATTTCCCGCACCAGCTTGCGCTTGGCATCCGGCGACAGGGCCAGCACTTCCAGCTGTTGCCGCAGGCGCACCATGCCTGCCCGGTCAATGCCAAAGGTCATGGCATCAGCCATCGGCACCGGCCTCCTGTGCTTCGCCGTCCATGCGTTCCACGGCTTCGGCCACATCCACGGGCACGTCCGTCACGCTCCACATGGCACCGCCATAGGGAATGCGCCCCTGCGGATCCATGACCAGCTCCACACCCTCGTCAAAGGAAATGCGTATCTCCACATCCGCGCTGTCATCATCCAGAATGGTCACTTCCACCTTGGGGTCCGACAGGTCGTGCAGCTCGCGCTCCGCGTCATGGCCCACCACCCACGCCATCACCAGCGCCAGAATCTGGTGACCGTCTCCGGCATAGCCGTAGAGGTAGACGGATGCGTCATACCGAAAACGCGCCACCTCAATGCCGTGGCCCAAATCCTTGCCCGTGGGGTTCAGTTCGCCGGAGTCCACAAAGGCATCAAAGGACTCACGCGGCAGGCCGGTTGCCTGCATCAGAAAGGTGGTAAGCGCCCGCAGCTTGCGCATCAGATCAACCCCACGCGCACACGGCAGATGCCCAGCAGGTCCGCCAGTGCCTTGGTTGCCTGCTCATGGTAGGCGGCTTCCGTCTCAGGGCTTTCCGTTGCCACGTTGGCGGCATCTGCACGGCGCACAAGCACCTTGCTCTCCTGCACCAGCAGGGCGCGGCACTCATTGAACACGGCGGCGCGGTAATACACGGCCAGAACGGATTCGCCGCCCAGCGTATCGGCTGGCACGTCAGCAAGCGTGGCATGGCCCTCGGCCTGCCGCTGCGCCTTCCAGCCGCTCAACTGGCGGTTGGCCCATGCCATGGCCAGCTTCAGCTGCACGGCAAGGGAGGCAACAGCAAACGTGGGCGGCACGCGATAGGCTTCCACCAGCGTCAGAGTGCTCAGGTCGGGAAAGAACCCGTCGTTCTGTATGGTCTGGTGCGCCAATTCGTCTTTGAAGCCGCTAAAGCCCATAACTACCGCCTTGAAAAGGGACCGGCCGCGCCGTCAAACTGCCTGCAGCATACCCGCACTGTGTGAGGTGGTTGTGTGGCGTTTGCGGCGGGCCGGTCGGGGGGGGGTGAGTATCTACTGTGCGGCCTTGGCCAGCTGCTTGCGGGCCTTGTCCAGCACTGTCTTTACCGATGCGCCAAGCTCAAACGCCGCTTCATACGCTTCCACAGCCAGCTCCCACCGCTCGGAAGCGGCGCAAGCATCGCCATGCAGTTTGAGCAGGTTGGCGGATACTGCGTCAGGAATGTCCCACTGGCGGCAAAGGCCATCAGCCACGTGCACCAGATCCGACAGATACGGGGACACGCTCTGCCCGGCGGCAACCAGCGGTTTCGCCCAGTCGGCAACAGCGTCCGCAACGTAGGTGGGAACATCGCGCCGGAACTTTTCCGGCAGGGTAACGCCGTTGTCGATGCACCACAGGGCATGCGCCATGCCATGCTCAATCTCGCCAGCGTCGAACAGCCAGACCAGATACCAGCCCAGCAGCTCATGCTGCTGGCCTTCGCGTTTCAGGCGTTCCACATAGGGGGCGTATTTGGGGATAAGCTCATCCCTCTTCAGGTCCTGCTTGCGCTCAACGGACTGCAACGCAGAAAGCCGTGCAAAGTCTTCACGCAGGGCGCTTGTGAGCTGGGTAAGCAACTGGCGCTCTGCCATGAATCCGGTAGGCACCACCGCGATAACGCCCGTGGCCTTTCTGGGCTGCTGCTCCACAACCATGCCGTTCTGCACGGCCTGCTGGTGTCTGCGCATAAGGCTCATAATCGTTTCTCCCGCACCCTCCCTGCGCAGGGTGGCCCCGCAAGAGGCCACCGCGCAAAAGAGGAAGGATGCCTATTATGCCCAGCCGCCGGAGCCATCCGGCAGTTTGACATTCTTGAATTCAAGGGCCGCGAACTTCTCGGGCGTTTCCACCACAAAGCCTTCGTTACGGCTGTTGTAGTCTTCAACACGGTCCTTCTTGGCCACCTGCAGAATCTGCCTGCGCCACGAACCTTCCTGATAGTAGATGGAAAGGTTGTCGTAGCTGGTCACCACAAGGCCGCGTGCGGGGAAGTTATAGGGGCTGTCCCACACAAGACCGCCAAGGCGGCTCATGGCCATGTTCATGGCGTTCTTTTCCGTGGGCTTGCCGCCCACAGCGGCAAAGAGGGCTGCGCTTTCCTGCGCAATGAGGTCAGAGCCGATAAGCGCCACAAGCCCGTCCCGCAAAAAGGCGGGCAGCGCCTGCAGCAGGTCGAACACGGCAAGGTCAAGGTTGGCGTAGTCGCCACCGGCACCGATGCGGATCTCGCCGGGGGTCTTGCCCTCAAGCAGCACGTTTGCGGGCATGTTGGTGCGCATGTACTGCATCCAGCCCCTGTTCACGTCCTGCATCAGCGGGTTGGCGGCAAGGTCGGTGTCTGCGGCCGCGCTTTCGCCGTACCAGCCGATAAGCTCGCGGTCCAAGGCAATGCGCTTTTGCACATAGCCGGTGTAACGCTGGCCCAGATCGGGGAACTTCGCCCACGCATCAATGGTGTGATAGGTGATGTGCACGTCAGAATTGGTGCGGAAGAGTTCATACTCCGCATGGGTCAGGCTGAGCACATCGCGGGTTTTGCGTTCCCTGCCGTCCACGGTGGTATCCGTGCGGCCGGTCACAGGGCCGGACGCCGCGCCAAAGATGTTCTGCCCCTTCAGCTCGGTTACCGGCACCACGTTGATCTTCTGCAAAAAGTCGCTGGTGGCGATAATCTTGTCCTGCAGGCGCTGCTCCACAGTGGGATCCACGGCAAACTGGCGGGTAACGTCCGCCACACCGTAGGCCTTGCCCAGAATGCCCTTAAGGGTCTCAAAGCGTCTGATAGCGTTCGCGTTCATGTGCCTTCCTACAGAAGATCCGCCGCATCACCTGCGGGGCCGGAGGTTTCAAACTGCTGGCCGCTGCCCTGCTCGCCTTCCATGCGCTGCGCCATGATGCCGAACTTGTCGGCAAGGGTTTCAACGGTCTTTGTCAGGCTGGAAAGCTGGTCGCCCAGCTGCGCGGCAGAAAAGCCTTCAGGTGCCGCTTCTGCGGGAGTGCCTGCCGCCTTGCTTTCAGTGGCCGCTGCGGCCTCGGCAGTGCCTGCTGCGGCATCCTGTGCGGCCGCATCATCCGCAGGCGCAACGGACAAGGCGGTCACCTTCTTATCCAGCGCTTCAAGACGGTCGGTAAATTCCTTGAACTGCTTGGCGTCCATGGGTTCCTCGCTGTCGGGTTCAGATTTGTGAAAACCGAACATCCGGAAGGTGCGTTCCAGCAGGGACAGCGCCCGCTGTTCATCAGCAGTTGCGGTGCCCTCTCCGGCTGTGTTCGGGGATGTAAAAAGGCGGGGCAGCTCAAGGCCGCAGTGGCAAAAGCGGGTCTTCTCCGCATCGGCGCCACGCTTGGCAGAAAAGAGCTTAATCTGCTCGGTGCCAAGGCTGGCAGGCTGGTCGGTAATGGCAATGCCGCCAAGGTAGCAGCGGCCGCTGTTACCAAAGTTGGTCCATATCTCAATGCTCGCAAACTGCTTCTGGCCCTGCTGGTTCTTTTCCAGCATGCGCCAGCCGGGCTGCAGCTTGGCCCACAGCTCGGTCACATCGCCGTTTTCGCGCACCTCAACAGCCAGCACGGTGCCGTGGCTGCCGTAATAGCGCTCATGGTCGGGCCAGATAACAGCGGTGTAGGTTGCAGGGCTGTAGGTCTCTGCTATGTCGCGCAGTTCCTGCGGCGCTATGGTGCGTCCGTCACATGTGGGGCCGGACTGAGCCACCTTGATCCAATCTGTGGTGAGTGTTGCCATGCCGCAAGAATATGCGGCGGCGAGGGGTACAACAAGAAAATGCGTTCCGATACTCTGTAGTATCGGAATAAAAACGGCATGCCGCATTGCAAAATCGTTGTAGTGTTCCGATATGGCATACTATCCCGCAGAGGTAAAGGAAGCAGCACGCGGCCTTTACTGTAAACGCTACAGCATACGAGAGATTTCGCGCACGCTCGGCATACCACGGCGCACGGTATATCATTGGGTGGATGCAGAGGCATGGGGCGACATGCTTTCGCACGAAGGAGTGGAAGACGCAGCCCAGCGCCGCCTTGTGCTGCTCATTACCCGCGACGACAAGACCAAGGCTGACCTGCAGGAGATTGACCGCCTCACCTCCGCGCTGGAGCGCTTCCAGCGGCTGCGCGAACGCGAACAGGCCATGCGCGGCGAGCCATGCGAAACAGCATCCGCAAAACCCGAACAGCAGGACCAGCGGGGCACGCGGGAAAAGCGCGAGCGCAAAGGCGGCGACTCCCGTTCCGGCAAGCGCCGTGGCCGCGTCATAAAGAACGATGTTTCGCACCTCACGCCGGAAGACTTCAAGGCACAGCTGCACCAGCACTACTTCGCCTATCAGCGCGAGCTGATGCAGGCCAAGCACTACCGCAACCGGCAGATACTCAAAAGCCGCCAGATAGGAGCCACGTGGTACTTTGCGCAAGAAGCCTTTGAAGATGCCTGCACCACGGGCGATGACCAGATTTTTCTTTCCGCCACGCGGGCGCAGGCAGAGGTGTTCCGCGATTACATCATCCAGATTGCGCAGCAAAAGTTCGACCTGGAGCTCAAGGGCAACCCCATCACCCTGCACACGGCGCACGGGCCTGCCACGCTGCGGTTTCTTTCCAACAACAGCAAAAGCGCACAGGGCTATCACGGCCATGTGTATATTGATGAGTTCTTCTGGATTCGCGGGTTCAAAGAGCTGCACAAGGTCGCCACCGGCATGGCCGCGCACAAAAAGTGGCGGCGCACGCTCTTTTCCACGCCCAGCGCGGTAACGCACCCCGGCTACGGCCTGTGGAACGGCGACTGGTACAACGCCCGCAACAAGGTAAAGCGGCAGCAGTTTCCCGGGTTCAAGGAAATGCAGAGCGGCATTCTGTGTCCCGACAACACATGGCGCAAGATCATAACGCTGGAAGACGCCATGGCGGGCGGCTGCGACCTCTTTGACCTGAACGACCTGAAGCTGGAATACGGGCCGGAAGAGTTTGAAAACCTGTTCATGTGCGGCTTTGTGGACGACACCAACGCCGTGTTCCTGCTGCCCCAGCTGCAGGCCTGCGGCGCTGATCCTGCCGAGTGGGCAGACTACAATCCCAAGCTGCCGCGGCCCTTCGGCAACAAGCCCGTGTGGTGCGGCTACGACCCCAGCCGCTCGCGCGACGATGCCTCGTTCGTCGTAATCGCCCCGCCGGAAAAACCGGGCGGCATGTTCCGCGTGCTCGAGCGCTTCAAGTGGGTGAACAAGAGCTACCTGTGGCAGGTGGCGCGCATACGCGAGATTACCCAGCGCTACAACGTGCAGTTCATGGGCATAGATACCACCGGCCCCGGCATAGGCGTGTATGAAAACGTGCGCATTTTCTACTCCCGCGCCACGTCCATTCACTACAGCGTGCAGACCAAGACAGAGCTGGTGCTCAAGGGCCGCGAGCTGGTGGAAAGCAACCGCATCCAATGGGATGCCGCAGACAAGGAAGTGGGCCTTGCCTTTATGATGATCCGCCAGACCACCACGCCCAGCGGGGCCATGACCTACGCGGCCAACAGATCGGAAAGCACAGGCCATGCAGACGCGGCTTTCGCCATTCTGCACGGTGTTTCATATGAACCTCTGGCGCGGCCGCGCGGCGGCTGCCGTGTTGTCATAGGATAGGAGCATACAAAGCATGAAGAAAAAGAAAAAGCACAGCACCCATCAGGCCCCGCGCAGCATTGCATCGTTCAGCTTCGGCGATCCGCAGCCCGTGCTCGACGGCCACCAGTATATGGATTCGCTCGGGGTGTATCTTGTGGACAACGGCACCTATTACCAGACACCCGTGCCGTTCACCGGCCTTGCACGCCTGCTCTATGCCAACGCCTACCACGGCCCGCTGCTGGAATTCAAAGTGCTCATGGTCATGCGCGGGTTCAAGGCATCGCCCGCGGTTGCCCGCAAGGACATGGACGCCGTGGCCACGGACTTTACCGTGTTCGCAAACGCCTACATGCGCCTGCATCGCAACGGCTATGGCGAGGTGGTGCGCGCAAGCCATCTGCCAGCCATAAACATGCGCCGCCTGAAAGAACCGGGCCGCTATGGCCTGATTCTGGAAAACGGCCAGATCCACAGGTTTGAAGAGGCCGAGGTGTTCCACTTCAAAAACTACGATGTGGCCCAGACCATATACGGCAAGCCCCGCTATCTGGGCGCCATTCAAAGCATGCTGCTAAACGAGGACGCCACGCTCTTTCGCCGCAGATATTACAAAAACGGCGCGCATATGGGCTATGTGTTCTACACCAGCGGGGCAGATCTGGAAGAAGAAGCGCAGGACCGCATACAAAAAGCCATAGAAGGCACCAAGGGGCTGGGCAACTTTCGCAACATGTATCTGCACATTCCCGGCGGCGAGGCCAAGGCCGTGCAGATTCTGCCCGTGGGGGATTTTTCCAGCAAGGATGAGCTGGAAAAGATCAAGAACATATCGCGCGACGACATTATTGCCGCGCACAGAATACCGCCCATTATGGCCAACGTAATACCCACCAATACAGCGGGATTCGGCGATATAGAGAAGTTCGACAAGGTGTATGAAAAAAACGAGATTGCGCCGGTGCGCACCCTGCTCAAAGACGTGAATGCGGTGCTTAAGCCCGCACTGCATATTGATTGGGAACTCCCCGAAGAAACAGAAGAATAGAACGATTGACACCGTATCGGACGGGCAATAGTGTCTTTTGCATGAGGGTTACACAATGAGACAGGTTTTAGTTAGGTGCTGCAAGTGCGGCACAAAGGCCGCCATAGAATCCAGCAAAGAAGTTTCTGATACGCTCAAACAGCTCTATTGCTGCTGCCGCAATCCGGAATGTGGGCATACCTTTGTGGTGAATATGGAGTTCTCGCATACCCTTTCGCCTTCGGCATTGGATTTGCCGGATGCGCTGCGACAGAGGATTCAGGAAGTAACGCCTGCGATGCAGGGACAATTGTTTGGATAAGTACTTAGAGATATAAAATGGACACCAACCACACAGAAGAATTACAAAATATCATATCAAAATCAAAAACGTACGACATAACAAAACATAACAACAACGAATTATCAAATGAAGATAAAATTAAAAGAGATATTATAATCAACTTTGGAAAAACAGCTGAATTAAACATAGATAACCACAAACAAATTATTGAATTATTTCCACAAATATACAATTCTCTAATAATATCTCTGGATTCAAAAGAAAAGAGTCATAATTTATACTCACCAACAAACAAGCAATTTGTAATAGAACTTGAAAAAAGCGATTATATAATAGGATTGATGTCAATAATATCAGAAATTAGAATATATATAGCACAAGAATCTGTACTTAGCGAACTAATACTTATCGAATATGTAAAAAACAACAACATAATAACAAAAAGTAACATACTAACAAATTATAACAGCAAAATATTTGACATAAAAACATTAATACTCAACATAAAAAAACATAATACGACTAGTATCAATGAATTTATAACAAAATTTAAAAATGAATTAACAGAAGAATATGAAGCAATATCAACAAAACTAAAAAATGAATCAGTTTCAGCAAATGAAATAATTTCTGAATTCAAGTTAATAAAAGATCAAAATTATGAATTACTTGCTGATGCTTTCGAAAAACTAAAAAATTCGAAATCAAAAGAAAAAACTACATCCCTATTCATCACAATAGCAATTGCCATGCTGCTTGCCATAGCAACCTGCACATCAGCCATCAAAGGCCAAGCAACACTTAATGCGGCTACTGAAAACGGCTCTATATGGTCAAACATACCATACTCAATATTGATACTTGATATGTTATTGATATATTTCTTTAGGATTTCGCTACAAAACTACTACACAGCTCGGGATGAATACATTCAAATCGAGATAAGATCAGCTCTCTGCCGATTCGTTCAAGTATTCACCAAGTTTGCAGACTCAACCCACGGAAGCCTCGACGAGTTCTCTAGGCACATTTTTAGCCCACTCCACTCCAAAACATACTCAGCCCCACACCCCATCGACTTTCTAGCAACCATCACTACTGCTGCTAAAAACTGCACAAGCAAATCCGATAAACAGGATACCGATAAATAACAAAAGCCCCGCCGAATCCGGCGGGGCTTCTTCATTTCTTCATCGTCTTTTCATCACACTCTCAACGCCACCCTATCCCTTGCGGAGCGGAACGCAGGCCAGATCGGGCGGCAGATCATCCAGACTGGCGGCGCAGTCTTCCAGCCGCTCGTGCATCAGGCGCAGAATGCCAAGCAGATCGGACGAGCCATCCTGCAGGGCCGAGCAAACAAAGCGCAGGCCGTATGAGATTTCATACAGCTGCAGGGCAACCTCTGGGATGTTAGAGCAGTTCTTCATGCGTCCACCCTCCTCTCTACATAGTTCGCGCATTCAAGAATCTTGTCTATTACGTCGCCAAGCATTGCAGCGCTGTGCGAATCCACACCGCCGCCGGCAACGACAAGATCAATCAACGATGCCACGTCTCGCAGCTCGTCCGCATAATAGAAAGGGGTTGGGGTGTTGGTCTGGGTCTGTGCCATGGGGCACCTCCTCTGGTGGGTTTTGACTAATTGGCCCCTCAGAAAAAAAAGAGGCCGGGAGCTAGTCACCGCCACCAGACGGCTGGAGGATTTCCCCTTACGGGTATTT
Organism: Desulfovibrio subterraneus; assembly: GCF_013340285.1. NCBI lineage: Bacteria > Pseudomonadati > Thermodesulfobacteriota > Desulfovibrionia > Desulfovibrionales > Desulfovibrionaceae > Desulfovibrio > Desulfovibrio subterraneus. Next base: position 1,299,029 of record NZ_BLVO01000013.1, read on the forward strand.
TATAGCCTCCGAACTCCCGACCAAAAATGGCGTAGATATGGCAAAACCTGCATCCCCCAACAAGCGCAGGCCAAAGCCTGCACACAGGACGCAAAAAAACCACTTCTGACGGGAGCGGGGACCGCTGGTGGAAACATAGGTGTGACTAGCACCTAGTGGGAAGTATGTGGGATGATTGGGGTGGGTGTCAAGGAAGAGAGAGAATAAGCAGGGAGATAAAAGAATGAATTCCGTCTCAAACCTGACAACCACCATCTAGCGACGACATATAACTTCAAAAATTTTGCCCACACTATCAGATTATTAAAAAACAAAAGCTGCCTACGACAAGTCGGAACAGCCTCTCTAGGGCGTCATCATTAATCAGAAACACTCTTCTCCCGCAACCCACGTCAAGCTCACCATATTAACACCTCTCACCATACACAGCTTCCCTCTTAACCTCATGAGGTCACAGACAATCTAGAATATTTCAAAAAATAGGACAAAGTCCTGTCCATTGGTTATCCTCCCAATGTTCTTCGAAAAGAGAAAGGGCCGATTGCGGCCACGTAAACCTCAACCAACCCTTCCGGCAGCGCACTAAGACGCAACCTAGCAATTGTCTTTTTAGTACGCCCACCGGAACAGCGCAAGGAGCAATCCTAGAGTTGGACACCCTAACCTTCGCACTCTGCGTTTTCGGCCTGGCGATACTCGCCTTTGTCATTCTGGCAATCTCAAAAAAGAACGCATGGCTGGACCTACGCATCCGCATGGGGGTGCGACCAGACAAGTAAAAAGAAGCCCCGGCATCGTTATGATGTCGGGGCAAAATCATTCGCAAAGCAAGCAGCACGCAGAAGTAGAAAAAGCAAAATGTTATCTACACCTCCCCTGCGAAATACAAATTTGAGACATCAACTCTATTTTCATCAACCAACGGCAAAACTCTTACTGATATTTTATCACCTCTTTGCACTTTCATTGCACCTGCAACAAAAACAAAATCTTCTTTTCTCATCATCTTTCTATCAATAATATTATACAACTGCTTTCCAGCCTCAGTAAGCAAGCTACAAGCAATACTAATACGCTGCTCACCTAACAGAACAAAAACACACCCTTCAAACCTAGTGAAACAGCCCTTTTTACCTTCATAAAAAATTGCATCGCTAAACGTGGCCATCGTACCATTTACGCCAGGCACAACAAGTCCACATTCAGAAAGAACAACAATATCGTTATAAGTAACAGAAGTCTTTCCTTCAACCATGACAACACCATGCTTATTAAAAATATAACCAGACGCCTTGTGAAAAACTTCTGCTTCACGCTTGGTTAAGTTTTTGATCACATCTAATGTACGATAGCTTATCGAATCAGGACTCCTAATTTCTTCTGCAAGAACCTTCCCCCAAATAAACTGAAGATCACTCTCACCAATAACTTTCGCCTCTCGTCGCCAACGAGCGAAGAAATCCGAACCAACCTCTCTATCCGAAATTTCATCGTCGGGAACGCTTTCAAGCTCGTGATAAGCAATCTTCAAGTTGGCATGCAAATTCTCAAGTTCCTGCTGGCGCTCCGCATCAAGCAATAGATTACCAACTGAAGGAAGTGTGACAGGTACTATATTACCATCTCGAAATTCAGCTTCGCCAGAAAGAACGGACTGAAGATCTCTTTCAGTCTGCGCGGCAGTCAACGCGGCATAGCGGATATTATCAGCCATACGCTTACCAAAACAAAGCTCAAAGAGCTTATTACTGCCTTTTACGCAACCTTCTGCAGCAAGCTCTGCAGACTTGGTTGCATCCAGCTTTACTTCTGCTTTTACGTCGAACCCCATGATCACCCAACCTCGTTAAACTACCTTCCTTAAACTCCATCCCTTACAGCCTGAAATACATCAGCAAGCCGCGGCGACTGCACTCCTCTTCCCCTAAAAGAACCAGCCCCGAGATTTGACCTCTTCACAGAATACCCCTGAACCACTCCACGCCGAACAATTTCTACAATCTTCCAATCATAACCACGCCACCCAAGCGCCAAAAAGCCATCCTCACAAGTGCACCAATCAGGACACGAAAGATTATTTAAGGCAGTCAACATCTCTAACGCCGTACCATATCGCAGGGCCGGATCAGGAGCAGTTGCCCTATTCACAATCCTCTTCAGCCTTACATCATAATACGGCTGCTCCTGAACCAATGATAATACCTGCCTACGTTGCGCCTTTCGAGCAATGGATCTCGATACTATCTGCGATCGATCAAAACCATTCAAGTCATCAAGGCACTCACCACCGCATTCCCTAATCTCTCTTCTCGATTCTCTATCAAGATAGGAGTTCTCATCATATGGCAATTGCCCATTGACCATTTCCCCGAGAAGCAATCCAACCTGATAAACATCGGATCGAACAGTATAAAATCCGTCATCACCATTACCCTCTGGAGGAAGATACAAGGCGCTATTTCTCGAGGCCCTTACCCGCTGCCCTCCCTCAGGCAAACGAGCCATCGAACCAAAATCACAAATCTTAGGCTGCAACCCTGCCGCCGTTGAAGCAACCAAAATATTGCCGGGCTTAAGATCACGATGAACAAAACCATTTCGATGGAGAAAGCTCACCCCTTGCAATACGCCCTTCGCAATAGAGACGGCTTGACACTGCGACAAACATTTATCTGCCACGTTTGCACTAAGACTCCCCCCTTCAATCCATTCGGTTGCAAACAGGACATAATCGCCTCCAAGCTTCTCAGCATCCAACACTCTCACAATATAGTCCGAACCTCCTTCATTAGCCGTAGCAGTAACCAACAACTGAGGCTCTGCAAAAATATCTGCAAGCTCGTCTCCAACCCAATAAACCTTTAAAAAAACATCGCGCCCCAAATGAAGATGGTGTGCCTTGAACGAATCAGCATTTCTCCCTTCAAAAATTTCATCCTCAATACGGTACTTTCCAGCATCATTCAGCAAACGACAGACCTCTTCATCAGCCATTTTACGCCCCCAGCCAAGCGATCAACGCGGCATCTTTTTTACCTTGAGATGAAAGAACTGCGCCATTCCCCAGCACGATACTTATATCATTTCCATTTTCCTTTTCAAATTTCACATGCTGCTTTTTTATCTGAACCGACACAAGGCTGCACCCTACCCCACGAATCCGACAACAAATCTGAATAACACCTTCTATTTTAAATCGCATCCCTGATGCACCATGAAGCCCTCCAGTCGCTTTATGCACACACACCAATTCAACTTTTTTATCCACAACAAATGTCTTCAAATATTCTAAAACATCTATCAAATTCTGACTTTCATCTTTTGTTGCTGGATAATCAATCTTCCCAACTTCAGACACATTATTATTACCCTTATCAATCAACACCCATATTGCAGAGTTTGCACTAGGACACACGCCCAGAATCATCATAATTTCTCCAAGCACTGCTCATATTATCGAACAAAATCTAGCCCAACTCCCCACTACACCGAAACCGCTGCGCAGCAACATCACTGCGCTTACCCTTCAAATACCTGCCATTGGCTGCACCTTCCGTTTCGCGGTAGCACAGCACCTTATCAAACGCGCGAACCGCGCCAGACACAATCACCCCAATCTGGGATGGCGTTGTCCGGCTCGCGCCAGAACCAACCCGAATATTTGCCAGCTGGGCCAGCAGCCGCACGCCATCGCAAAGATGGATGTTGGAATCCACCACATCCTTATGCGTGCGCATGCGCTTGGCGGCCTCATTGCCCAAGTTCTGGAATAACGTTTCCGTGGTGTGGTGCAGCGCATCGTCATCCGACACGCTCTCAAGCAGACATTCCAGCTCGGCAAGGCTGAATACCCTGTCACCGCCAAGCCAGATCCAGACGATGAAATCCGCCTGATACAAAAGCTCATCGGCAAGCCGCCGCACATCGCGCCGCAGCTCCTGCCGCTCAAGAACAATATCAATAACCAGAATGGTAATGGCCACACCAAGCAGCTCGGTCACAAGGCCAGCGCAATAGCCAGCCCCTGCGCCATCATCATGCAGCACATACAACTGCGTCCAGATCAGCACCAAGGCCAGCACGGCCATTAGCATGGCTGCCCGAATCTTCAGGTTCTCAAGCAGCCGCCAACGCCGCGTCTTATGACAGTCGGAAGCAACCCCAAACACGCTCCCCCTCCTCAATGCCGGCCACACCACAACCACGCCGGCACCTTAAGCGCTCAGTATGACTTTTTAACATATCAATGTGAGCACTGTTATACTGAAGAGCATCGCAGCGCAATTAGGGAATCGATATTAGGCCATCGAAAAATGCAAAACACCCTGCCTCTCCCCAAAAGTGGCGAAAGCCACCCGCACAGCAGGCACGGCAGCCGCAATTCCCCCTCTTTAAAAACTCAAGACTCTTGCGGTTGACCTATTTCTCACCCTCTCTCTCATTTGAATTTCAAATGAAATTACGTTGATACTATCAATATTTTAAATAATTATTCCCCTACCAGCCAACGAGCCGTTAGACTTGTGGACAGTTATTAAGAACTCTGCTTTCATTCATGATGAAATTGAAGAATCCCTAGTATACCCCTGTGGGGCAATTGCGGGATTGCCTCCATAGCCAGCATGCATATTGTCAAATCTTCAAACGGGAGAACGAAGTTGATTGGGTCAACTTCATAATGGGGACATTTCAGTGAGCGGATTATTCGAAACGGACGACATATTATTTTCCAGTGCTTTTCATTATGCGGCAATTGGCATGGCTATTGTATCGCTCGAGGGGGGCTGGCTTAAGGTCAACAAGGCGCTGTGCAATATAATCGGCTATTCCCAAGACGAGCTGATGAGCAAAACCTTTCAAGATATAACCCACCCAGATGATCTTGATGAAGACCTGAGACTTGTTCACCAGCTACTTGCTGGAGAAATTGAAACATACCAGCTTGAAAAGCGCTATTTTCACAAACAGGGACATATCGTCCACATACTGCTCAGCGTATCTTTGGTAAAAAACAAAGATGGCTCCCCTCGCTTTTTCATATCGCAAATACAAGACATAACAAGACAAAAAACTCTTGAAATGGAACTGGAAACCAAAGCGAGAGAAGATGAGCTTACAAAAGTATTTAACAGACGCCACTTCATGAATCTTGCGACCCGAGAAGTAGTGAGAGGCAACAGGTTCCATGAACCTCAAGCCGTCATGATGATCGACATAGACCACTTCAAAAACATCAACGATACATACGGGCACGGCATAGGCGATGAGGTTCTGCGTGTAATGGCCAAAGAGTGCAGCAGATCTCTGCGGCAGGTGGATGTTTTTGGCCGCATAGGCGGAGAAGAGTTTGGAGCTCTGCTTCTTAACGCTGGCCCTTTAGCAGCCAGCACGCTTGCCGAGCGTATGCGAAAGCACGTTGAGGAACTTGCCGTTGAAACAGAAAAAGGCACGGTGCGCTTCACCATCAGCATTGGATTGGCAACGTTCACCACCCCCAAGCTCCCACTGGATGAGCTCCTGAAAAGGGCTGACGAAGCGCTGTATGAAGCAAAAAGATGTGGCCGCAACAAGGTCATAAACTATGTAGTACAGAGCAATACCCCACAATCCGCAGCCGTCGCGCCTCCATCATTTATCCATTTGGATTGGAACAGCGAATACGAATCGGGCCACATCTCTATCGACACGCAACACAAGAACCTCTTCGCTATCTGCAAAAGCCTGCTAGAAGCAATTGTTTCAGGACAACCCGATACCAAGGTATCTGAAATCGCACACGAACTCACAGAGCATATGACCACCCATTTTAGGGATGAATCTACGATCTTCAACAAATCAGAATATCCCGACGCTGAGGCTCACACCAAGTCCCACTATGCCCTCATTCAAGAGGTGCGGTCAGTTCTCGCCAAGTTCCAAAAACATGAAGCAACCGCAGGCGACTTGTTCAATCTCTTGGTGATTAAGATGGTTCGGGATCACATCCTCACCCAGGACAGAGAATTCTTTCCGTACATCCAAACAAGCAGCGAATGTGAAGAAGATGCGTAAAGCACTCAACCAGCGCCCCCTGCCAGCATCATATTGCTGAGCCAAACCTAATTTGCAGGAACCTAGACGACAGACAGCCTGCCGCCAATGTGTTTCCACAACCTTCTGGAAGCACATTGGCACAACAAAGCCCCCGCCACATTCCATGGCGGGGGTTTTTCACTCCCTCTTCACCTCTTCCCCATCCAATACCGCCCCTCCCGCACCTCTATATAGCCATGAGCCACAAGCCACTGAACGGGGCGATACGCCTCTGGCCCTTCGGCAAGCTCCAGCTGCAGCCATACCAGACGGCGATACCGGGAAAGCACCTTATCCACCCACCGCTGGACAGTCTTCTCTTCCTGCCTGTCACGATAGCGCTTTTCATACAGCACCATCAGATAAGGCTCAGCATTCGCCCGGCAAAGCCGCACCCGCACCCCACGGCGGGCCAGCGCATTGATTGGGTCAAACCATTTGGACACATTCCCCTCCACTCCGCCAGCATCGCACAGGCCAGAGCGCAAGGGAACGTAACGCGGGGTGAGTTGCGCATGACTCCTCTCTATGGAGCCTAAAATCACTAGTATGTCACACTCGAAAAAACGGCACTTTTTCTATCTCAACACACTGATTATAAAGACGAATTCGTGTGACTTTTTATTTGTCACAACATGTCACACTTTGTGACTTATACTGTCCTTTCAGCAAGTTATAAAAACAGGGTTTTGCCACAAAATTAAGTCACGCCGTGACATTTTGTGACATAAAAAAAGTCACACATTTTCTCATATAATTTCATATGAATAGATAACATTTTTACTACTTGTGACTTCTGTGACTTTTTTTTGCAATATGATCCATAGACTTTTTCCTCCAACATGCGAACGCACGCATATGCGCGCGATTTTCATTACAAATGACTATGTTATGATGAAAAATGCCAATATCTGGCGCTAGCACCAGTCCATCGGCTACGGTAGGTCTTGTTCTTGGCCACCAATTTATGCTTGTTGGAATGCATGAGCAGGCGTTTGAGCTGCAGCAGATCAGGCGCAGGAAGTCCCTCATCTCGGCATGCGGCGGCCACTTCTTTGAGGTGCAGCACAATCAGGTTTTCATCCTTGGAATGATTCAGCCAACCGTGCTTGCGGGTGCGGGTTTCGCTGTTCAGGTAGTGGAAGGTTTCCCAGAAGTCCTCAACAAGCGGATGGTCAGAAGCAAGCCTTTCCATGCGCGTCTGGGCCCGCTCCATAAGATAGTCGCCCAGCAGGGCAACACGTTGCTCAGTCATCTGCGGAAAGAGAACAGAAAGCGCGGCCCCTGCCGCTGCCACCTGTGCATGGTTCTTGTTCACGCGCTCGCTTTTGATATGCGGCGTGAACTGGCGCTCAAAGCGCTCAAAGGCGGCAAAGTACACTTCCAGAATCCGCTGCTCAGAACGCAGCGCAGTACGCAAAAAACCGCCTACGGATTCAACCGTCTGCCGCTCGAACCAACGGGCCAGTTCACGCGTCCCGCTGCCGTGATGGTGCTTGTCTGCATGGCAGTGCACAATACGCTCAAGCAGGGCATCAGAGCCGCCCACTTCCGCGTTCTGGGCAATAACCAGAGAAGCCTGAAAAAGGCTTTCATCCACCTCGTTGCCACTATTATTCACCCCTCGGGCTCCGGTGCCGCGGCCGTTGTAAAAGGCTTTGCAGTGGTCAAAGTCAAACTGGCGTGAACGGCCATCCTTGCGGCCATCGTCGCGGTCGGATTCAATAAGCACGATAGGCAGGTTAGAAAGCTGGCTAAAGGCGCGTCGCCGTCCGGCATCGGTAGCCTTGAGCAGATCCAGCCCTTCATAGTCATCACGGCCGCAGCACTTCCACAAAAACTCAAGCACGGTAGACTTGCCCGCCCCCGGCTCACCTGTCAGCTCAAAGAAGGGATACGACTTCTGTGCTTCGCGTATCTGCTGCGCAAAGAGCGACCCAAGCCAGAAGGCCAGCAGTGCAAGCCCCTGCCAGTGGAATACGCGAATGTAATCCTCAAGCCAGTCCGGATTAAAAGCCCCGTCTGTATGAATGTGCACACCACGCAAATGCGGGCGCACCCCATGCTTGCCCACCTGAAAGAATCCATCCTGATTCAAGGGAATCTCTTTTCCCTTATGATAGGCCCTGTTCTCATACACATAGGCATTCAGGGCCTTCACATAACCCATATACTGCACCATGCGGATATTCCGGTCCTGTGCAATGTCCATCCACTTCTTGCGCAGATAGAGGAAGTCGCCATTGGTGCCGGAAAACTCCGCCCACGGCGCCTTGTTAATGAGCGCAGATGAAAAATTGAGACTGGAAGTAAGGTAGGTGCCTTCCAGCTTCACGATCACAGGGGCCTTTCTGGGATAGTTGATGCGGAACACATAGAACTGTTTGGACTCCACCAGCTCATCCGCCTCATGATAGAGGCATTCGGGATACACGTTGGCAATCTGGTCCAGATCAGCATGCTGCAGAAACATATCCCAACCGCGCGGCGATTCCAGAATGGCCCGGCGAAGGGCCGCTATGCTCTCCTTTGCGGCGCCGTCTTCATCGCCCTCTTCTTCTGCCTTGTTCCTGCGGGTAATGGCGGCCGTTTCCAATGCCTCAGAAAGTTTCTGGCCAGCCTCCACACGATAGAGCTGATTCTCAAAGTCGATGATGAAATACTTGGATTCGTGCCGCACGTAATAGTGATAGGCCTTCTCGTTGGCCGTTTCCGACATGAACAGGCGGCCATAATACATGCAGTCGCTGATAAACTTGTCCGTTATCCTGCCGGCACGGAACAGGTCATCCCAATCCTGCTTTCCGGGCAGGCGGCAGACCTCATAACGCTGCTGCAGCACCTGCAACTTGGCTGCGTGGCGCTTGGTGTAATCAGCTCCGGCCTTGTCGCCGTCCAGCGCCAGCACCCAGCACACCTTCTTATCCCTGTGCGCCTCGATAAAGGCATCCGGAAAGTTCGAGCTGGAAAGCGCAGCCACGGCCTTAATACCCACATGATACAACGCAATGGCGTGGAAGATGCCTTCTACAATGAATACACGGTCGCCCTTTTCTATGGTCAGCGTGGGCGGGGCCCAGACCATACCCTTGTAATCCCCGTTAAAGCGCGCCTTGCCCTTGTTCTGGGCATCGGCAAGGGGCTTGATAAGCCGCTGCCAATAGACGTTCTTCTCCTTGTCCAGATAGAAGCGCACCGTGGGCGTAAAGTAGCTGGAATGCGGATACTGATACGTGCCCTGGTCATACCATCCGCGGATCTTGGAAAGGTCAAAGCCGCGGTTCATGCCAAGATACACGTTGGCCGTGCGGTCCGGCTCCGCTTCGGTGGGCGGGTATCGGTCTACAAAGTTCTCAAACAGCTCCGGCAGCAATTCGCGCACCGGCTCTTCCCAGGCGCATTTGTTCGCGCGGCTGCACTTCATCACCCACGGCTTTTCCATGGAGATAAACAACTCGTTCCTGCCGCAGCCCGGGCAGGGGCCACCGCGAAGATAGCCCCCTCTTTCCTTGAGCTGAAAGCGTGGATCCGCAAGAAGCGCCTGCACCACATCGCGTGCGGGAATGTCAAAACCACTCATTACTGCACCGTCCCCATATTCTCACCGCCGATTATCACCTGCGCCGCAAAACGCACCGTGGCCTGCTCATCCCGCGTGGGGGCGCCGCCCGATTCCAGAACCGAATGCAGATAGCCAATGGCCTTATCCTGCCTGTCGGCGTGCTCTTCCAGCGCGCGGATATATTCCACTATCTGCTGCATATAGGGCGTGGCCGTATCTACTCTGGCCACCACCGCCATCTCCATAATCTGCACAGCCTGTGGTCGCTTGGGTCTAGCCATTGTGCACCCCCTCTTCTTTCGTGGTGCGCTCGAGCACTCGCAGGTCGCCAATAAGTGCCATGCTGCGGTCCACCACATCGTTCAGCTCGCGGATTATGCGGCGCAGCTCCTTGGGTTCGAGCTTGCCATCCTGAATGGCGGCAGATGCCTCCTGCCCCACGTCACTCATCTCGCCAAAAAGTTCGGCCATGCGCTTCACCAGTTCGGCACAATCCACATCAACATGCTTGGGGGCTATGCCATAGTTCATGGCCTGCACCTGCAGCCACTGGATGATGATGGTGTTGCCCACTACGTTGCAGAACTGCGGCAGGTCTTCAAAAGTCGGGAAATAGCGTTCAGTGCCGAACACCCGCTTTGCATGATATTCCGTCCATCCCATTTCCCGCATAATCTCAGGCATCTGCTTGCCGGAGCATTCCCAGGCCAGCTTAAAGGCGTCTACGGCATCAAGCCCGACAAGTGACTGACGGACCCTATCTAAGGAAACATACATCTCGCGTTCATGCTGCTGCATAGCCATCGTGTCTATCCTCCTGAAAAAACACATATGTTGATGATAAAAATCGACCCTGAAATGAGAAGCACACCTACCAGGAACTAGGGAGGAAGGCGCTCGGCCAGCTGGGCATTGATGCTGAGCATAAGACGCTGCGCGTCTGCATCGCTTATGTGAAACTCGGCCCGGGCCAGCTTGATGAACTCGCGCAGACGAATGAGCCCGGCCTCACAAGCAACACGGCTCTGAAGCTTGCGAGATGGCGCATTTTTGTTCCGATAGAGATAGGCCCGGTCAACACCAATCGCCTTTGCGATCTCCGAGTAACTGCCATGAACGGCAAGAAGGATCTGAAGGTTCCTTCGGTAGAGAGGTTGTGCGTTTCTCATGTCTCACTGCATATGAAATTTTGTCATATAGCGTCAATGGGAAAATAGCACTATTTGTAGTGACAAAAAAACATCATGATGGTCATATGAAAGCAGCAATCAGCATGGAACGTGAATTCGTAAAAGAAGTGTGCCGAGTCCTCGAAAAGCAAGGCCTCTCACACCGGGAGTTTGGCAAGCGCCTCTTTGAAACGGATGATGGCCCGCGACAATGGGCCAAGGTTCGAAACCCGACAGGCGAGGGAAAAACACGCAAGCTCAGCCTGGATGAGTGCTACAAAATAGCTGGCATTCTTGGCATTGAGCTGCCAATGCTCTTGCTGCAAACAGCCATTCGCAACGAAGAAAACGCATAAAGCCCGGAACCCCGGGCTTTTTTAACGGCTACTCTTCCGTCGTCTCCGGCAAACACTCGATTGCCCCAGACACTTTGCGCAGCTTCACCGTCTGGTCCGCAAGGATCACATCTACCCCGCCGCCTGCGATCTGTTCACAACAAGAAAGAGCAGCTATCACATCTTCAATCATTTCCACGATCTCAATCTTCGTCATTGTGTTCTCACCTCTATCTGTTCTTTCTCCCGCCACCTGATCTGAACCAATGGTCATTTCCCGCACTTTGATATGCCATTTTTTCATACCTTACATATTGCTTATGATGAAATTTTGTCATATACAAGACCACAGATGCACACTGTGGAGCTTGCCCGGAACAGGCTGTCCCCCTTGCTGCGGGGACCTCCTGAATAACTCCTGAGAACACCCACAGGCGGGCTTTCCGGACCCGCCCCACAGCGTACATAAGCGATCCCCCACACCACCGGCCCGCGACACCCACACCCCAAACCTGTGTCGCGGGCCGAAAGCATCACCCAGTAGGACAGCATCATGGAAGTTACAAAAGAAGAATACCTCGCCGCTGTGGAACGTGGTGCAACCGCAGCCTTTGCGGATGCAGCCTATCTTGCCAAACTGAAGGCAAAACCAAGCCTCACGGTAAAAGAAGCCGCAGCATGTTATGGAATTGGCGAAGGAACCTTGAACAAGCGCCGCATGCAGGGCCTGCCACCCGCATACGTAAAGATCGGCGGCAGCGTCTTCTACAAACACGAAGACATTCTGCGTTACATGGAAAAGAACCGCGTCAAGGTTTACGAATCCTAGCCAAGCGGCCACAAACTGAAAAAACCCGACACCTTCGCAGGTGCCGGGCTCTCTTTTTGCCTACAGCCTAGTTCAGCATGTTCAGCAACCGCGCGGCGTCTTTGCGCTTGTCCGGCGCAAGCTTGGCATAGCGCTCGGTCATTTTTATGGTGCTGTGGCCCATCAGCTCCTGCACAGCTTTTATGGCCGCACCTTCACTTATGAGCCATGAAGCAAAGGTATGCCGCAAGGTGTGGAACACCACCTTGTCCCGGGCATCCTCTATGCCATAGTTCAGCCCCAGATCAGCCACAGCCCTCTCAAAGGTATCGGGGACCTCGGCCCGCTGGCCGCCATGGCGTGCCGGAAAAACCCATTGTCCCGGCACCGGCTGTATGGCTTCCATCATTCTCCGCACCCGTTCGCTCATATACGCCACACGGCTTACCCCGCTCTTGGGGTCAACAATATGGATAATACCCTCGTTCATGTTCACGTTCTCACCACGAAGCGCAAATATCTCTCCCGCTCTCATGCCGGTATGCAGGCTCAACAGGGCAATCCTCGCCGTATCCACACTGCGGCAGCAAAGTTCATCCAGCAGCATGGCTGCTTCCTGCTGCGTCAAAAAGCGCGTGCGGTCATTGTCCACAGAAGGCATAACAACGCCCTCAACGGGAGAAGGCCCCAGATACTCGCCCCACGTCCGCATCATATTATATACCGTCTTGATGATGCCGATGTAATGGCGGATCGTCGCAGGCCGGGCCACATCGTGCAGGCCGGTCACAAACTCCTGCAGCTTGCGGGTGGAAATCTGGCTTAAGTACATATGCCCGAACGCAGGTGATACCACAGCCGAATACATGGACCGCACCCGCCGCTCAGAATCCGTGGCCGCAAGATGGCTGGAACAGTACATTTCAAACGCCTGGTCTAAGGTCAGCTTCTGTGTCCTGGTGACAACTCCACCCTGCCGCAACTCGCGCAGCCGGTCATCTCGCACCTGCTTTGCATAGCCAGCCGTAACCCCTTCAGATTTCCAGCCGACCTTTTCAAACACTTTCCTTGACCCAACCTTGTATGTTATGTCATAGCACACGTCCGCTCGGCCTTGATGTTTACGTGATGAAGACTCACGAAAATACACGCCGGGGAATCTAGTTCTTTCGCGTTTCGCTGCTCCCATTTTGCTACCCTCTCTGCTACCCAAAAACGGATTTATCCGCAAAACAGAGATACTCTTAGCAAATAGCAAAACAGCAGAAAAGCCCGAAATTACTGAGTTAGCTAACAACTGGAAAATGCAGAAAGGTCGCCCTCTGCCCGCTCATAACCGGCAGGTCGCAGGTTCAAATCCTGCTGGGCCCACCATTTTTTGCTCATCGGCACAGCACAGGCTGTGTGCACGATGCAAACGGAACACAGGTGCTTTCATCGGATTTGTTCGCGGAAGCGCCTGTTTTTTTAAGGCAGACCATGAAAGCGCAGGAACTCATTGCCGCCATAGAGCAAACCGCCATTCCCGCAGGGGCAGCCTCGTGGGACAAGTGCGGCGTACAGGTGGCAGGCAGACGACATTCCGTGCGCTCTGTGGCTGTCGCGCTGGACCCCACTCTGGATACGGTGGAACGAGCCCTTGCGCTTGGGGTGGATTTCATCCTCACCCACCACCCGCTTTCCATGAAGCCCCGCTTTCTCGACTCCATTGACGATCATTACCGCACCGTGGCGGCGCTCATAGAAAGCAAGGTCTGGCTCTACAGTGCCCATACGACGCTGGATGCCAATCCGGAAGGACCGGTAAGCTGGCTGGCAGACGAGCTTGCGCTTGAAGAACGCAAACTCGTTGAACCCACCCGCCTCTTCGAGATAGAGTCCTTTGCCTTTACCGCGCCTGCCGCGTTCGACATGCAGCTTCTCACGGCATGGGCAGCGGAAGAAGGGGTGGAGAACGCCATCAGAAACGGCGACCTGATACGTGTGACCTGCCTGCAGGACAAGGCTTCCGCTCTGCGGGCCCGCATTGCCAACGAGCTTGGCGAAGTACCGGTTTTTCTCGCCTGCCCAACGCAAAAGCCTGCAGCTCTGCTCGGGTTCGGTTGTATCGGCACCCTGCCGGAACCGATGACCTACGACAGGTTCTGTGATACGCTTGCCAACGTGGTGGAACGTGATTATTGGGTCACCAGCGGCCATGTGCCCGGTACTGTTTCTACAGTGGCCTACTGCACCGGTTCCGGCAGCAGCCTCGCTGACACCGCTTTCCGCATGGGAGCGGATGTCTTCATCACCGGCGATGTGAAGTATCACAGCGCTCTTGATGCCATTGGCTGCCTGATAGACGTGGGGCATTTCAGCCTTGAAGAAGAGATGATGCGGCGCTTTGCCATGCAGCTCGGCGAATCGCTGCCTGACCTACAGATATTTTACCTGCCCGCGCAGGACCCCATGCGCCTTGCCGTAACAGGCGCACGTTAAACGATATTTTACCCCTGCCCCGGTACGGCCGGAAGGGTTACTGTTCAGGAGGAAAAACCTTGAGCCTGTATCTGAAACAGATCGAACAGCTTGTAGCCCTGCAGAGGGTCGACGATGAAATTCTCGTAATTGCGCGCGAACTTCAGGATGCCCCCAGCGAAGTCAAAGGCCTGCAGGAACGTTTCAATGTTCTCGACGAACAGCGCAACCGCATCCTCGAAAAGATCGAGCACCTCAAGGAGCAGGAAAAGCGCCTTGGCGGTGAAATCGAAAACGACGCCCTCAAGGTGAAGAAGAGCAAGTCCAAGCTCATGCTCGTGGGTAACACCAAAGAATACCACGCCATGATGCGCGAAATGGACAACCTTGAAAAGGTTAACCGTCTGCGTGAAGAAGAAAAGATAGCTCTTGCAGAAGAACTGGCCCGCCAGCAGAGCAGTCTGCAGGAACTGGACGAAAGCTACCTTTCCCTCAAGAGCGAGCTGGAAGTAAAGCAGGCCAGCCTGCAGGAACGCATCGACGAAGCCAACAAGGTTATTGCCCAGCTCAACCGGAAGCGCGCCACCGCCTGTCAGGAAGTGCCCGCTCCCATCCTGAGCCGTTACGAATTCATCCGTGAGCGCCTGGACAACCCCGTCATCGTTTCCGTTGACACCGGTGTCTGCAACGGTTGCCACATTGCCATTCCGCCCCAGAGCTTCATCGAACTGCAGAAGGGTCACCAGATTCTGAGCTGCCCCAACTGCCAGCGTCTCATCTACTGGTGCGAACACTTCAGCGAATGTCCTGCTCCTACTCCGGCTCCGGCCGCGAAGGAAATGGTATTCGGCGAAGATCAGTAATCATTTTCGGAGTTGGACGGGTTATCGCTGCGGACCTCACGGTCCGGAGAGGAAAGTCCGGGCTCCGCAGGGCAGAGCGCTGGGTAACCCCCAGGAAGAGTGATCTTCGGAAAGTGCCACAGAAAGCAAACCGCCACAGGCTCGCCTGTGGTAAGGGTGAAACGGTGGGGTAAGAGCCCACCAGATGCCGCGGTGACGCGGTATGCTAGGTAAACCCCGTTCGGAGCAAGACCAAATAGGGAAGCATTTAAGGTCGGCCCGGCCGCTGCTTCCGGGTAGGTTGCTTGAGGTTATGGGTAACCATAATCCTAGACGAATGATAACCCCCCTGCAAAGGGGACAAAACCCGGCTTACAGTCCGACTCCTTTGGATTTGAAAGGGCGCCTCGAGCGCCCTTTTTTCTTGTTACTGCTACGCGCAGGGGCGCAGTACGGTTGCGACAGTTGCACACCGGCCAGATACCTTTACGGATTTCCGGCTGCCACTGCGCACTCCGGAAGCCGGTGCAGGCCAGACCTGCATCAATGCCGGTCACGCTGACACCTTGTGCACACCGTTCGCCCGCGTGTCTATCGAGGAATATATCGAGGAATATTATGAAGTGCTGGTCCATCATCCTTGCGGCAGGCAGCGGCAGCCGACTTGCCCCCGCTGCAGGCGGCAAAAAGAAACAGTTCATCGAATGGAAGGGAGCTCCCCTCTTCTGGCATTCGGCCGTTGTGCTTTCGCGCGTTGCCCGTATGCAGGGCGTGGTATTCGTCTTTCCTGAAGAAGATCTCGAATTTGCCAGAGAACAACTGGCTTCGCTGGATAAATTCCGTTGCCTCGGCATGCCGTGGTTTGCCGTGGCAGGGGGAAAACGCAGGCAGGATTCCGTGTATAACGGCATTGCCGCCCTTCCCCGCGAATGCCAGACCGTGCTCGTGCATGATGCGGCCCGTCCCTTCATGACTCCCGCCCTTGTGAACCGGCTGCTTGATGCGCTGAAAGACGGCGCGCAAGGCGTTATTCCTGCAATCGCAGTTACCGATACCATCAAGGTGGTAGATGACGGCATTGTCACCGGCACGCCGGAACGCGCCACCCTGCGGGCAGTTCAGACGCCGCAGGGCTTCATTCGCTCTGTCCTGCAGCAGGCACACGAGACATGCCGCGCAGAAGACTGGCAGGTAACCGACGACGCCTCCGTACTGGAACAGGCCGGAATTCCCGTTGCCATAGTGGAAGGCGAACCCGCCAACATCAAGATCACCCACCCGGAGGATCTTTCCATGCTCGAAAGCCAGACCAATACCGCCCCTGCCATGGTTCCCGTTGTAGGATGGGGGTATGACGTGCACCGCTTCGGCGCAGGCCGGCCCATGAAACTGGGCGGAGTTCCCATTCCCGGCGGCCCTGAAGTTGTGGCGCATTCCGATGGCGATGTCCTGCTGCATGCCCTGACGGACGCCCTGCTCGGCTGCATCGGCGGCGGAGATATCGGCGAGCATTTCCCCGACACCTCGGCCGAGTTCGACAACATATCCAGCGGCATTCTGCTGAACGAAGTGGCGGACAAGGCAGCACTGGCAGGACTTGTCATCACCAACGTGGATGTCACGGTCATTACGCAGATTCCCAAGCTCGCGCCGTGGAAGGAACACATCAAGAAGAATATCTGCCGCCTGCTCAAACTTGAGCCTATACAGGTCAACGTGAAGGCCACCACGGAAGAAAAGCTTGGCTTCACCGGTGAGAAAAAGGGCATCAAGGCGGTTGCCGCTGTTTCGGCGCTTCGGCCGGGCATCTGATCCCTCTTGCACGCCGAAGGCTATCCAATCAAAAGAACTTTGCAGACTGCTGACAAAGTCATTTCTGTTTTTTTGGCTCCGCCGGGCAGGAACCTAACGTTCCTGCACCTCGTATAAGCGATGAAAATCCGTTTTTGGACCTCAGTTCCGGCTTAATGGGAATACGGTTTTACTGAATACGAGGGTTTGGCATTAACCTGAAAAGGCCGGAAGCTCGCGCTTCCGGCCTTTGTTCATTCATAAAGAGTCAGTAACCGGCAGAATCAGTAGCCGGCAGGGATCAGAAAGTTACGACCTCATACCCTGCATCCATGTACTGGCTCATAGATGGATGCCCGTGCATGTCGCCGATAAGCGGAATGCCCTCGGCTTCAATGGCCTTGTCCACATTCTGCTTCACAGAGCAGGCGTGGCAGGCCCCCACAAACAGTCCGGCATCCTTTGCCTGAGCGTAGAGCTTGTGCATGAAGTGATGCCTGTCCGCTATAGCGGGAAGGACTGAACAGGCAGCCCCCTCCACCACGATCTTCACTCCATAGCCCTTCTCGTGCATGTCCAGAGCGTTCAGCAGAACGTGCACAAAACACATCACCTCGCCCGTGAAGGGAAACAGCGCAATTTTCTTCATGATGCACTCCCTAACGACCGACAGTTCCGCCGATCGTAGATCAGCAGATCAGATGTATGACTTCATGATGTCTTCAAGCACTGCCTTATCAACGGGCTGCTTGCCGAGCGCCCCATTCTTGCAAACGGCAGCACGCTCATCCAAAGCCTTGCGCTCCTCGTTGCGCCACAGAATGCCGATGGGAATACGCTCGCCGAATTCGTTGGCCTTGGCCATGGCGGCATCCCAGTTGGTGGGGTCATACTCGGGGCCGACTTCGTAACAGCGCTGCTTGTACCATCCGAAGGTATTCACCTTATTGAAGGAGATGCAGGGCGAGAAGATATCAACCATGGCAAAACCGGGATAGCGGATAGCGGCCTGAATCATTTCCACGAGATGCGGAACATTCCCCGAAAAGGCACGGGCTACAAATCCGGCCCGCATGGCCACAGCCACGGCAATGGGGTTAAACGGCGCGTTGGTTACGCCATCCGGCTGTGACTTGGTCACATGCCCTTCGGTCGTGGTGGGGCTGGCCTGCCCCTTGGTGAGGCCATAAATCTGGTTATCATGCGCAAGCAGAGTGATATTCACGTTCCTGCGGATGGCCGCAAGGAAGTGGTTGCCACCTTCGCCATAGTTGCAGCCGTCGCCGCTTTCCGCAATGACGGTAAGCTCGGGGTTGGCCAGCTTGACCGCCTGTGCGGGCGGCAGGCCTCTGCCGTGCAGTCCGTTGAAGCCGTTCAGCGTAATGTAATGCGGGGCCTTGGCGGCCTGCCCGATGCCGGAAACATGCGCCACCTGATGCGGCGCAAGGTCCAGCTCTGCAAGAGCCTGCTTCAGCGCCTTGAGAACGTCGTGGTTGCCGCAGCCGGGACACCATGAGGTGTGGTAATCGCCATAAATACTGATATCAAGCATGGGAACCTCTCAGGCTATTCGGCCAGCTTGCCGATGATGTAGGAAGCGGTGAACGGACGACCATCGTACCGGAGCAGTGTCCTGTGCGGCTTGAAACCGGTCTCCTGCCGCAGCAGTCTGGCAAACTGAGCCGTTCTGTTGCCTTCCACGCAGACAACATCAGAAACGGATTCCAGCAGCGGCATGAACTGCTCTGGTGCAAGCGGCCACAGCTGCGAGAAGCTCAGCACGCCCACACGGCGTCCCTGTCCGTTCAGCATATCGGCGGCTTCGCGGGCCGCACCTTCTGTTGATCCCCAGCAAAGGAGCAGCGTTTCGGGCTTGTCCGCCCCGAAGAATTTGGGAGCAACCACCTCGGTACGCATGCCTTCTTCCTTGATCATGCGCTTGTCGTTCATGGCGATACGCGTATTGATATCTTCGGTAATGTGCCCGTCTTCCGTATGCTCGTGGCAGTCGGCAAGCACGATGGACTTGCCGTAGCCCGGAATGCGGCGGGGAGAAATGCCATCCTTGGTCAGCGCATACCGCTTGTAGGATTCAGCACCCGTGTCGGAAAGGTCCGGACCTGCCACAGGCGGCAGTGCACCGAGGTCAAAAGGTTCCACGCCCATGTACCTGTCGGCGAGTTCCTGATCGGTGAGCACGAATACGGGAGACTGGTACTTTTCCGATACATCGAAGGCCTTGTGGGTAAGATGGAAGCATTCCTCTATGGTACCGGGAGCAAAGATAACACGGGGAAACTCCCCATGCCCGGCATACAGAACCAGATTCAGGTCTGCCTGCTCCGTGCGCGTGGGCAGGCCCGTTGCAGGGCCGGGGCGCTGGGCCACAACAATCACCACGGGCTGTTCCATGACACCGGCAAGGCTTACGGCCTCTGTCATAAGGGCAAACCCGCCGCCCGAGGTGGGCACCAACGTAGGAGCACCGGCATATGATGCACCAAGCCCCATGTTCAGGGCAGCGATTTCATCTTCCACCTGCTCCACAAACACGCCCATCTTGCGGCCGTGGGTAATAAGACTCTGCGCCACGGATGTTGCCGGCGTCATGGGGTAGAACGAGCAGAACTTCACCCCTGCTGCCAGAGCACCCAAGGCAATGGATTCATTGCCGTTGATGAACATGCGGGGCTGTTTCTGCCCGGCAGGAACCAGCTTTTCACAGGCCCCACCGTGGGTCTGGCCCCATGCGTATGCATCATCCAGAACCTGCAGGTTCTGGCCCACAACGGCTTCACCCTTCTTGCCGAAGTTGTCGTGCACAAGCTGGGTGGCGAAATCCTTGGACAGGCCGAGTGCACTGCACAGAATGCCCAGTGCTGCCACGTTCTGATACACCGCCTTGGGTGCCAGCGAAGAGAACGGCACGCGCAGTGCGGGCACGTCTTCAGGGTCAAGGGCTTCATCAAGGATGAGCATGCCGCCCTGCGCCATGGCAGCCTTATGCAGCCCCACGGTTTCCTGATTCAGAGCCACAAGAATGTCTATGGCTTCTGTCGGACCGGTAAGAGGCCGCACGCCTGTACGGATGTTATAGGTATTATGTCCGCCACGCACGCGCGACATGTAATCCTGCGTAACCAGCACTTCGTATCCCGCCCGGAGCAGGCCCTTGCTCAACATCTGCCCGACCGTGACGAGGCCCTGACCGGCCGCCCCGCCTATGACAATATGCTTGCTCTGAATACTCACAGTGATGAGACTCCCTTGAAACGGTAACCGGCTTGCTGCTCCCTGCATGGGAACGGCTGCCTCGCTTCGATTATCTGCCATGCATGAAAAACGGGCGCCACGCTGTATCGCGGCGCCCGGCCATCATCATTATTTCACCACAGGGGGGGTAAACACGCGGGTGCCAAGCTCGGTGTTCAGCATGAGCATGCCCTGCCCTTCACCATTAATCATGCGCAGCTTGCCGAGAATATCCTTCACGGAATCCTCTTCTTCAACCTGTTCGGAGATGAACCACTGCAGGAAGATGGAGGTGGCGTGATCGCGCTCATCCAGCGCAAGGTTGGCAAGATTATTGATGCGCGCCGTGACATGCTGCTCGTGCTTGAGAGTTTCTTCAAACGTATCGATGGTATTCTTCCATTCGTGCTGGGGGGCATCAATGGGCTGCAGCATCACACGCCCACCGCGCTCGGTGATGTAATCATAAAAGCGCATGGCGTGAAAAAGCTCTTCCTGCGCCTGCGCGCGCATCCACTGAGCAAAACCGGCCATGCCGAGATCGGCAAAATAGGCTGACATGGAAAGATACAGATAGCTGGAATACATTTCCCACTTAACCTGATCATTAAGTGCCTTGTTCATCGCATCGCTGAGCATATGTTTCTCCTTGAAGTTCCGTTTGTGTACTGTGTCACCCTATACAGCGGCATCATTACAGTTTCCCTCCTGCCGGAGCGCCTGTCATGGTCAGACCGCTGTCGAGAATCAGGTAACAACACTACACGATGGAAAGGAATATGCAAGAAAAACCATGCTCAAGGAGCGGTTGCCCATAGGAACGATATCCTGTATGCCCTCCCCATCGGACCGAAGGCGCATACTGTGCCGCGACCCGGAAGACCATTTACGGAGTACTCTATGTGGGGAAGCTCTCGCTGGGCACGCAGCGCCCAGACCACCATACCATGCAAGCATTGCGGCAATCCGCTTACCGTGGTGCGCAGCTGTCAGGTGGTGTATATGCAGTGCGAGCACTGCAAGAAGAAAGGCGAACTCAACGACTACATCGCCCAGATGGACGATGCGCTTGAAGAATTCATGGAAGGCGTATACTGCGACCGGGTCTGATGCCCGCAACGCACACGGTGCGCCATTCTCACCGCTACAAACACAAAGGCCGCCCGAGGGCGGCCTTATCCGTTTCTAAAAGTAGCCCAGACTACGCAGGGCATCCAGCCGGGATTCCTTGTCAGGGTCTCTGCCCGCACGCTCGCTCCCGTCCAGCACCTTGCGGGTGCAGGGGACACAGCCGAGCGAACGGTATCCTTCCGTATACAGGGAACAATACGGCAGCTGTTCCTGCATGATGTAGGCCCATACATCCACCTCGGTGAATTCGAGCAGAGGATGCACCATCAGGCAGTCGGGTTTTTCCCGACGCTCACAATGGGGTCTGTCGCGGTCGGGATGCTCATCGCGGCGTATGCCGGTCAGCAGGGCTTCCACTCCCATCTCGTTAACAGCTCGTGCCAAAGGCTCCACTTTCAGAGCGGCACAACACGCCACCTTATCCTGAGCTACAGGAAAAGTGTCCATATCCACAGCCGGACGGGCGATGGTGAGGTCGATGTCCCATGACAACGCCATCTGATCACGGAATGCCATCACCTCAACAAATTTTACGCCGGTATCCAGATTAAGGGCTCTCACACGGGTCAGCCCCATGGCCCTCATCACCTGCCGCCACAGATGCAGCAACACCGTGGAATCCTTGCCGCCGGTCCAGGCAACAGCCACACTTTCCGGTCCGAACTCCAATGCTGTTTCCTCGAGCAGATCCTTTGCCCGCCGTACCTTTTCCTCAAGAGTCATATCCATCACGTTTACACTTGCCCCCGACTCCGTCGGGAAGCATCCTTATACTATATCAGTCATACAACCGGCCGGAGCAATCTCCTGCCGACAAAAGTTCACCATTCATCAGATGCACAGGAACACCAAGTCCTGCGAAAACGGTATGTGTTTACTGGCATACACGGACAGATGCAAGCCGCATGCGCAGGAAATCAGCCTTTTCCTGCCCCGCAGGCGCGCTCACGCCCCGGAACCGGCAAGAATCTCATTGTGTCCCCAAAGCTGCTTACGAAATAATTACGCTTCCGCAACAGGTATTATCTAATTTTTTCCAACGTCTAATCACGCCCGAAACCGGAAACGACTTCACGCACCGGCGGGCCGCCTCAGAAAGAGCGCACCTTGATGGCCGCTGCGCCCGCCCAAGCCCATCACGCATTAAAATTCTATAATATTGGAGTGTTACTGCAAAAAACACACCCTTATAGACTCTGCGAAACGCCGTTCAGGCCCTCTTTTGCGATTTTTCGGGGAAGCTAACGGATAGCCTGCCGTTACAAATATGATTTTTTTTCGAAAAAGTGTTTGACAGTTCGGGAACTCCCCCTTATATCCTTCCCTCGTTGGCGCGGCAAAGACGCGACAACAAATGCGGGGCTGTAGCTCAGTTGGATAGAGTACCTGGCTACGAACCAGTTGGTCGGAGGTTCGAATCCTTCCAGCCCCGCCACTTAATCCCCTCGGGGAACATCGCTTACGCGAAAGACAATTGAATTTTTTACGGGGCTGTAGCTCAGTTGGATAGAGTACCTGGCTACGAACCAGTTGGTCGGAGGTTCGAATCCTTCCAGCCCCGCCATTTTGAGACCCCCGCCGAGAAATCGGCGGGGGTCACTTTTTTGTGTCCTCTATTCATCTGCACAGGGCACTTCTGCCCTCTCCTTTCGCTTTGACCCGCCCCAAAAAACCGGGGCTGGCCAAGCCTATGCCAGCCCTGTGTTCGTCCTATCAAGTTTAGGCCCGACGCCATTTCTCATCTCGGCTATCCCCCTATATCTCGTATCCAAACAAAAACCCCGCCTTGTACCGGCGGGGTTATGTGCATCTTGCGATCGTTCTGGCTAGTTAGTCTTCTTTACCTTTGCGCTCAGTGCGTCCATCAACGGCTCCTGATACTGCCTGACCAGATTCATTTCGTAATCGTTTATATACGGCATGTCAGGCGGGCGGTTAGCTCCGCTCAACTTGTCACCGTGCAGCACGAGCGCAATGGCCGCGGAACAATGCGTCATGGTGTAGAAAAAGCGCTCAGGGGTCCAGCTTTTCCCCTCAAACCACTTTGCGACAGTGTCGTCCCACACGAACGAGGGATTACCGTCCTTATCCACCACAGGGCGAGCAGCCTGCGCATTCAGCTTGCTGTCATACATCCACTGTTTGAATCCGGGAAAATCCTTGATGAACTGCTCCACCTCAGCATTGGTCATGGGGGGCTGCTCATGAAACGACTTTGCCAGTACCTGCGTCTGCACAAGCAGAACGGCCATAAACGCCAGAATGAAAATACGGGAAAGAGTACGCATGATGCCTCCCATGCTTGTGAACCGTAATAATGTGACAGAACAGGAGAATATGCACTGCAGACATGATAAGGCAATGAAATTTGTAAAAAAAGGCCGGCCCCGAAGGGCCGGCCGCAACTCACTGAAAAATCGGAACAGATCAGAACAGGTCGAAACTAGTCGTACTTTACCGAGCTGATCTTCATCAGACGGTTGAAATTGTGGATGGCTTCCATGTAGCGGATGGAGCCGGTCTTCCCACGGATGACCATTGAGTGGGTAACGGCACCGTCGCCGGTGTACTGCACACCGCGCAGGAAGGTACCGCCGGAGATGCCGGTGGCAGCGAAGAGTACGTCGTCACTTTTGATCAGGGTATCCACGGTGTGGATCTCGCGCAGGTCTATGCCTGCTTCCTGAATGGCTTCTTTCTCCACATAGGACTGGGGATCAAGACGGGCGAAGATCTGGCCGCCGATGCCCTTGATAGCACATGCAGCAAGAACACCTTCGGGAGTGCCGCCGGTGCCCATCATCACGTCCACTTCGGAACGGGGATCTACTGCCATAAGCGCACCAGCCACGTCACCGTCGGTGTGCAGCTGAATGCGTGCACCGGCGTCGCGGATCTGGGTAATGAGCTTTTCGTGGCGGGGCTTGTCCAGAACGAATACGACGAGGTCATCAACGTCCTTGCCAAGCGCCTTTGCGATATTGACCAGGTTTTCTTTGACCGGAGCGTCAATATCGACCGCGTTGCGTGCTGCCGGAGGCACGACAAGCTTCTGCATGTAGAAGCTGGGACCGGGATTGTACATGGTTCCCGCAGGCGCGGTACCCACAACGGAGATAGCGTTGGGACGACCATAGGCAAGCAGCTTGGTGCCTTCTACGGGGTCAATGGCAACGTCAACGGCAGGGCCATTGCCGGTGCCCACTTTCTCACCGTTGTGCAGCATGGGGGCGTTGTCTTTTTCGCCCTCGCCGATGATGATGGTTCCCTTGATATTCAAAGATTTGAAGCACAGACGCATGGCATCGACCGCAGCGCCGTCGCCTGCATCGTTATTACCCTTGCCAAGCCAGCGGGCAGAGGCCAGCGCGGCGGCTTCCGTGACTCGTACGAGATCCAGGGCAAGGTTCTTTTCCGGGGCTTCCATCAGTATTCCTCCAGCGTGAAAAGCGGTTTCGGGTCACTCGAAACGTTCGAATGGTATGCATAATATGAAAAAAACGAAACAATGAAAAGGATCACAATGATCATTTTCGACAAGTCTGCGCAAAATTCGCAGGGATATCTTTCATACCCCGAGATATCCCTGCGAGCCGCGAAATGTACCTCAGGGCTTGTCCGTCTTCAAGACAAAAGAGTGACAGCGGGGTGAAAGGATATAAAAAAACCCGCCCCCTGGACAGGAGGCGGGTTACCAGCTTTCAGCAACCGGAAGGAACTAGTCCTTCTTGGTCTCAGCGGCAGGCTTTTCAGCGGCCTTTTCGGCAGCCTTCTCTTCGGCCTTCACTTCTGCAGGTGCTGCTTCAGGAGCGGCTTCGGCAGGAGCCTTCTCAGCTTCGTAGGTCACGGTCACCTTGTCCATGGCGGCAATGATGTCCTTGGTGATGTCGGAAGCCTGTCCAAAGGAAATGACCTGCTCCGCGGGCAGGATAACTTCCAGCTTCTTCTCGTCACGGTAGGTGTCGAGGGTCTTCTTGAAAGCATCGTTGAGCTTGCCGATAACCATCTGCTGCTCAGCATTCATGCGCTGCTGGATTTCACCAAGAGCGCGCTGCATCTTGAGCATGGATTCCTGAGACTTGTCCTTTTCGGCTTCGGCCTGCAGGGTTCTGAACTCTTCCTGCGCGGCGGCGCTGATCTTTTCAAGGTAGGCTACACCGGCCTTGCCGGGAGCGGATTCCTGAAAGACCTTGCCGGCATCAACAACAGCGACCTTGGGAGCAGCCTTTTCGGCCCCGTTACAGCCGCCCAGCATCAGCACGGCAGAAAGCAGCAGCACGACAGACAAAGTCAATTTTTTCATACTATCTCCAAATGTTGCATATTACACCGCCTTCCGGCGGCCAGTTTCTCTATCAACAGGCACCGTTTTGAAACGGCACGAAAGTGCATCCATAAACCACCGTGCAGATATACACAATAGCTTGCGGCAAGACTAGCTACTGAAGCCCGACAAATTCCTTGCGGGCGTTGACCACCTTCCACAGATACCGCCGGGTTTCCATGTACGGCAACGACCGTGTGAGCTTGTCGTACACAGCCTGCGGTGACATGCCGTTGATGATATTCGCCGCCTTGCCCCTGTCTGCATGGAAGGTGCGCAGCACATTGCCCGCCCCGCCGTTATAGCCCGCAATAACGCAATATTCACGGGAAACAGGATGACGGATGGCTCCGAGATATCGGGTATTGAGCAGGTGCAGATATACGGCACCATACTGGATATTATTCTCCGGCTGATACAGCAGCTCGGATGAGGGATAGCCCTCGCTCCCGTTCAGGAAGGTGAAGACATCATGCCCCGCTGTCTTGGGAACTATCTGCATAAGCCCGTAGGCAGGCACATGGCTCACAGCCCACGGGTTGAAATCGCTTTCAGTCTTGATAACCGCATAGACAAGGTTGGAACTCACCCCGTACTTGCGGGAATATTTGTCCACGTGCACCTTGTACTTGAGCGCACGTATGTGGCCATGATCCGCAACCATGGGAATTCCCACGGAATGCACAGTGCGCCATTTGCCCCCCACCTGCGTCTGCCGCATGGTGCCCCTGCGCTTGATGAGCAGGTCGGCAAAGCGCTCGGTGCGCCATGCATACCGCAACGTCTGCCCGTCATAGTCACGAACTTCACCCAGCAGAAAAGGCGTTTCCCCCAGCTTCACCTCACCGGAGGTCCACAGGTCCAGCCCGCGCGGGTCATTCGGCGTAAGCAGCGTGGTGACAATGGCATTCTTCAGACTGACCAGCGGCTTTTCCGTATCCACGGTTTCAACGGTGATAAGCCCCTTGTCAAAGTCCACAAGCGCACGGCTTTTGTAGTTCTGGGTATATTTGACGTAGGTTTTGGGTTCCGGCTCACGAACTTCCTTGTCGCCCCATTCGCCGCCAACG
Organism: Desulfovibrio subterraneus; assembly: GCF_013340285.1. Classification (NCBI taxonomy): domain Bacteria; kingdom Pseudomonadati; phylum Thermodesulfobacteriota; class Desulfovibrionia; order Desulfovibrionales; family Desulfovibrionaceae; genus Desulfovibrio; species Desulfovibrio subterraneus. The sequence goes on from NZ_BLVO01000013.1 coordinate 1,325,845, forward strand.
GCCTTGCGGAAAACTTCTATCCGCTGGGCAAACCGCTTGAGGTCCGCTTCAAGCTGCTTGGGGTTCAGCGCATAGCGGGTTCCCTTTTCCGCAGCCCACACGCCTGCACCCTGAACATCGCCCGTGGCAATCAGCCTTCCGGCACGAACAGCCTCCGAAGCAGTACAACCAGTCATCATTCCGGCGAGCAGCACGCCGCCCATCATCAATACATCCCGACGATTCATCTATCCATCCGAAAGGTTTGTCACGCCTAATGCGCCGTTAAGTGCGCCGTTCCGCTTGTCATGCTGTATCCCTAATACGCACGCACCAGCCGCGTATCAGGGTAATAATGTTCCAGAATCTGCTCACATGAAGCACCGCCTAGGGCCATGCCCTGCGCGCCCCATTGGCTCATGCCCACACCATGCCCGTAGCCTGCGCCCGATATGGCAAGGGAGCTCCCCTGCCATTCCAGATCGCAGAGTGTGGACCGCATGCGCTCTGCCCCCAGCATGAGCCGGAAGGCATTGCCCTTCATCTCCACAATGCGTCCGGATGATGCACCGTCCAAAGAAGATTTGGGCAAAGGAGATTCGGACGGCGGGACAGAACGCCTGTCAGTTTCAACAACCACCGTTCCTATTCTGCCGGATGCCGTGCGCTGCCCGATACGGACACTCGTGACACCGGCAATGCTGAACCCGTACTCGCGCAGCCTTGCGGCAATTTCTTCGCCCGTGAGGGAGAAACGCCAGCGCATATCGCGCGTGCGGTTCGAAATTTCATCATGCTGCACCCGATAATAGGGCATGTCCGCCGTCCAGACCTGCCGGTCATCTTCCAGCATGCCGCCGCTGTGCGCATGAAAATAGCTTAATACCACCCTTCCATCAAACTGCAGCACCCTGCCCCTGGTGGAACTAACGGCCGCGCGGGTTTTCGCCGTGCCTGCATCCATGCCGCCATAGACCTGAAAGCCGGTGTCCGCCGCAACGTCATAGGCTTTACCCGCAGAGCGCATTGTCAGGTACAGCGCGTAGGAGCGCGCCGCAACAGCCTGCGCCTGCAACGCGGCAGAGGAAAAAGAGGCTGGCATTTCTGCAGGTACAACTCCTTGCAGGTACTCTTCCATACGCAGATGGTTCACCGCAACCACCTGATCCCCTTCCGCCAGCAGCAGGAAGGTGCCGCCATACACCGCAGGCGAGGCATCAAACGCCATGCGCTGCCCGGCGGGAATGGTCAGCGTCACGCTTTTCCCCATGGTACGGCCGCCCAGAACAAGGCTGCTCCCGCGGACATAGCATCTGTTTTCACCGGCCGGAAGCACCAGACCGCCCTGCCGTGCATTCGAGGCCTGCTCCCGAATCTGGACATTCACCGTAGATGATGACCGGAAGACAAGATCGGATGCACGCGCAACCGCCACCCTGACAACCGGCTCCTTCCCTGAAAACTGAGGTGTACTCCCACGTTCAGTACCCTGCGTGAAGCCGGATTCGGAAGCCATCCTGTCCAGCATGAACAGCGCTGTCTCCCTGCGGGATGCGTGGGGGTAACGCAGAAGATAGGTCCTGAACGTCTCGCGCGCCTCGTCAACACGCCCCTGCTCATAGAGAATCATGCCCGCATTGAAATAGCCGTTTTCCAGCACCGGCAGGGCCGGATGCACCTTCATGGCTGCGCCGTAAGCGGCAAGGGCCTCATCAGGCTGATCGAGAAAAAGGGAGTAGACGTCGCCCATACGGACAAGGGCTTCCGCACGGTCTTCGGGACGGGGGCTGTATGTCCGGACCATATTCCAGACATCAACACATTCAAGCAGTTCGCCGGAATCCAGCAGGCGGGTTGCCCGCGCCTTGAGGGGGGCGGGATCGAATGAATAGGCGTACGCCAAAGAAGGAATATACAGCAGGACAGTCAACAGAACGAGCGGTAGAGCGAACGGCAGAACGAGCGACAGGATGTATGGCAAAAACGGCGGCAGATTGCGCGCTCTAGCACAGAGCCTGTTCTGATAGATGATCTGACGGATGCTCTGGTAGATATTCTGACAGATGGTCTGACAGATGTTCTGTGACATGCTCAGAAACATGTCCCGAAACATGTTCCGAGACATATTGGGGGACAGGTTACGATGCCGGCAGAAAGAAGGTCGGCCTATCAGCGTGCAGCCGCCATGCGGGACACCGGAACAGGCACGCCCGTCCTTTTGCCGCTCAACCGGTTGTCGCACAGCCGAATCAGCCATTGCCGCTCCTTTGCCGCTTCCCAACTCAGCATTCCGCCGCAGCCGGAAACGGATGACGCCAACGCGTCTGCAGGTCTGTCTGCAGGCCCCCTACCCGTGTTGCTCCAGAAACTGTTCCACCAATGTATCCATTGCGGCAAAATCCAGAGCCCCCACCCAGTGGATTGCCTCATCCCGCCGGAACCACGTCAGCTGCCGCTTGGCATAGGCCCGCGTATTCTTCAGCCAGAGGGCGCGGCACTCTTCCAGCGACAGTTCGCCGGTCAGGTGCCGGTATACCTCTGCGCAGCCGATCCCGGACCACCCCGGTGCTTCGGGATTATCACAATGCCTGCGGGCCTCGCGGGCCTCTTCCAGCGCACCGAGCTGCAGCATGATGTCTATGCGCCTGCCAAGCAACGGGGCCAGTTCATCCAGCGTGGTCTGAATGCCCAACCGCAAACCCGCATAGGGAGTAGGCTCCATGGGCTGCGCATGCCACCAGCTGAAGGTTTTTCCCGTACCTTCATACACCTCAAGGGCTCGGCATATGCGCTGCCTGTCGTTGGGGTGAATCTTCGCCGCATAGTCCGGATCAATGCCTGCCAATCTTGCGTGCAGAACCTCGGGTCCGTGCCGGTCGCATTCACGCTCAAAGCGGACCATGAGTTCCGGGTCCACCTGCGGAATGGCGGCAAGCCCCTCAAGCAACGCCTTAAGATACAGGCCGGTGCCACCCACCAGCAGGGGAAGACGGCCTTCGGCGCGGGTCTGCTCTATGGCCTCTGCGGCCATGTCCATGAAACGGCCTGCGGAAATCTTCTCTTCCGTTGCCAGAAAGCCGTACCCCCTGTGGGGGCAGCGCGACTGTTCTTCGGCAGAGGGCTGGGCCGTGATGATGGGAAAATCGCGGTAGACCTGACGTGAGTCGAGATTGACGACGCTGCCGGCAAAACGCTCAGCCAGATGCAACGAAGCCGCGGTCTTGCCGGCCCCGGTGGGGCCGACAAGACATATGACGGGAATTTGTGTCATTGTGATGAATTACATGTTCAACGGGTAGGGATACCCGTATTTCTCGCGCAGCTTGCGATATACGTTGTCCGGCACCAGCCCCTTTATGTCTCCGCCGAGCTTGGCCGCAGCCTTGACGATGGTGGAGCTGATGTAGAGCCACTGGTAGTCGGTCATCAGAAACACGGTCTGTATGTGGCGCTTGAGCTTGCGGTTCATGAGCGCGAGCTGGAATTCGTATTCGAAATCCGAAACAGCCCGCAGCCCGCGCAGAATGACACAGGCTCCGCGACGCTCCACATAGTCCACCAGCAGGCCGGAAAAAGGTTCCACGACGATGTCGTCATGGTCCTTGAATACCTCTTCCGCCATGGCCACCCGCTCGGTAATGGAGAACAGCGGCGACTTGGGGGTATCGTTGGCCACGGCCACGATCACCTTGTCGAAGATATGGCGGCCACGCTTGATGAGACTGACGTGTCCGTTGGTCAGCGGATCGAAGGTGCCGGGATAGACGGCTATCCGTTCTCCCTTGTGGTCCATAGCAAAATCCTTGTCTGCCCGTAGGCCCTGTTGGCGATGAGTTCCAGATCGGGGTGTTCGGTTTCCGGCGGCAGGGGGAGCTTGGACTCCACCTCGGCGCAAATGAAGCCGCCTTCGGCCAGCCAGCCGAAACGAAGCACGGCCGTGAGCGCCGGTGTCAGGAAGTTGAAACCGTATGGCGGGTCGATGAAAATGAGATCGAAAGGCTCGGACGCCCGTTTGCTCACCACATTCTTCATGTCTTCGGCAAACACGCGATACCGGTCGGGCGCAACGCCCAGTTTGACGGCGTTTTCCGTAATCAGCGCCGCCGCCTTCTTGTTCATTTCCACAAACCAGCCTTCTTGCGCCCCGCGGCTGAGAGCCTCGAAGGTCAGAGCGCCGCTGCCCGCAAAAAGATCCAGTACGCGCACGTCAGGCCAGTACAGGCCGCGCGACTCCAGCATGGAGAACACTGCCTGCCGCACTTTGGACGTGGCAGGCCGGTATCCCGGTCCCTCTGTGGTCTTGAGGCTTCTGCCTCCGTATTCACCAGCAATGATTCGCATGTATTCGTAAGTCCGCTATACCTGAGACAAAAAGCTCAGGATTTCGCTGTTCAGTTCCACAAGGCGGTCGCGTATTTCGACCTGTTCCATCCAATCCTTTTCCTCGACCTTTTCAAGACGCTTGCGCAGCTGCGCCATCTTGGACTCGGTTTCGCCGATAAGGAACAACCAATCCACTCTCGGCTGGGCCCGCTGCGAATCCACAATGGTTTCGACAATCTTGCCGGGCTTGAGCATAAGCTCTTCAAGGTACTCGGGAATGTTCACGGACACGCCGAACTGTTCCTTCAACAGCCCTGCAAGGGTCCGTTGCGACATTTCTTCGCCGTGTACCAGAAAAACTTCCATCTCCGGACGGGCAATGGACTTGACCCAATCCAGAATCTGGCTCTGACCGGCATGACCCGAGAATCCGCCGATGGTAAACACTTTTGCGCGAATGGCAACATCTTCGCCGAACAGGCGCACGGTCTGCGCTCCGTCCACGATCTTGCGGCCCGGGGTGCCCTGTCCCTGATAGCCCACGAACACGATGGAGGCGCCATCCTTCCAAATATTATGCCGCAGGTGGTGCTTTACACGTCCTGCGTTGCACATGCCGCTTGCGGAGATGATGATCGCGGGACCATCCATGGTGTTAAGAGCGGTGGATTCATGCGTCTTCAGCGTAAAGCGCAGGTTGGGCAGATCAAGCGGGTCTTCGCCGGACTCGATGATCTTGCGCAACTCGTCATCCATATACTTGGGATGTTTTCTGAAAATTTCCGTTGCGCGAATGGCCAGCGGGCTGTCCAGATATATGGGCATATCCTTGGGCAGCTTGCCTTCCTTATCCAGCAGGTACAGCGTGTAGAGCACTTCCTGCGTGCGTTCCACGGCAAAGGCGGGAATAATGACCTTTTCACCATGCCCGTAGCTGTAGGCAATGGCTTCGGCCAGTTCCACGCGGCTGGTGCCGCTGTCCTTGTGGTTACGGTCGCCGTAGGTGGATTCGAGGAACAGGTAATCGGCAATGCCGGGTTCATCGGGATCATTCACCATCAGCTGGTTGGGACGCCCAAGGTCGCCGGAGAAAACCATGCGGGTGCTGTCGCCGTTTTCTTTCACCTGCACTTCAAGGAAGGCAGAGCCGAGAATATGACCGGCATCGCGGTAGGTTACTCTCACACCGGGACATGGTTCAAACGGCTGGTTGTATTCAACCGTTTCAAAAAATCTGGAAACACGGGCCGCATCATCCTGCGTATACAGAGGTTCCACGGGCTTCTTGCCCTTGCGGCTCTGCTTTTTGGTGGCCCACTCGGCTTCCATTTCCTGAATGTGGGCGCTGTCCTGCAGCATTATTTCCAGCAGGTCCCGCGTGGGTTCCGTGCAATATATCTTTCCCTTGAAGCCCATGCGGGCCATGCGGGGGAGCAGACCGGTATGATCGATATGTGCGTGCGTAACAAGAAAGAAGTCTATCCGTGCAGGTTCGTATATATCGGTATCAACGTTGCGTTTTTCAATTTCCTTGTTGCCCTGATGCATACCGCAGTCGATGGCAAAGCGCTTGTCGTCCGTTTCTATCATGTAGCAGGAGCCGGTTACGGTTTGCGCAGCTCCGAGAAACTGTATCTTCATGCACAACTCACTGTAGTAGGTTAGACTCAAGAAGTACGCCGACGTCACAAATGGACATCACTATGGCCGCAGAAGCCGCCAAGCGCAAGTAATTTCCACCCGTTGCACCCGTTGCCGGAAAACCCTATACTTGCCCTACTATCGGGCTCTCATACCCTGTTCCGCCGCCCTGCGGCGATCAACCGAGCTATCACAGGAGCTAACATGCCTTCATCAAAACAGTATGTCATAGACAGCCTTTCCATTAAGGAATCGTGGCGTCTTTTCAAAATCATGTCGGAACTCGTGGACGGATTCGAAACCCTGAGCGAGCTTGAGCAGTGCGTTTCCATCTTCGGTTCTGCCCGCGTTGCACCGGATTCCCCCCTTTATCAGGAGACGGAACTGCTGGCCCGCATGCTTGTGGAAGCTGGCTACGGCGTCATCACCGGCGGCGGCCCCGGCATCATGGAAGCCGGCAACAAGGGAGCATCCGCTGTAAACGGCACCTCGGTGGGCCTGCACATACACCTGCCCATGGAACAGCACAGCAACAACTACATGAACGTGCGCTGCAACTTCCGCTACTTCTTCGTGCGCAAGCTCATGTTCATCAAATACGCCATGGCCTATGTGGTTATGCCCGGCGGCTTCGGCACTCTGGACGAACTGACGGAAGCCTTTGTTCTTACCCAGACCAACCGCATAAAGCCCTTCCCCATCATACTCTACAAGAGCGAATTCTGGAACGGCCTGATCGACTGGGTGAAGGACCAGATGGTAACCGGCGGCTACATCAAGGAAAAGGAACTGGACCTGATTACCATACTGGACACCCCGGAAGAAGTGGTGGCCCACATCAAGAAGCACGTTATTGTCTAACCAATGACAACTCGCAGGGAACTGGAACACTGCCGCGCGGAGCTGACAGCTCTGCCTTCCGGCTGGGACTCGTGGGAAGCGCTCATGCGCCTTGCCATGGAAGAAGCCGCCAAGGCCGAAGAACTGGGCGAGGTTCCCGTGGGCGCAGTGCTTGTAACTCCGGACGGCGAGATACTGGCCAGGGGACATAACCGGACCATTACCGACAATGACCCCACCGCCCATGCGGAGATACTTGCCCTGCGCGACGCCGCCGCAACCGTGCGCAACTACCGGGTGGAAAACGCCGTGCTGGTGGTTACGCTGGAGCCGTGCATGATGTGCACCGGAGCCATGGTGCATGCGCGTGTACGCGGTATTGTCTACGGCACAACCGACCCCAAGACCGGCGTGCTCGCCTCGCAGATGGAGGCTCTTGAGCTGCCGTTTCAAAACCATGCCATATGGCACATGGGCGGCGTGCTTGCGCAGGAATGCGCGGCTCAGCTCTCTGCCTTTTTCAGAAAGCGCAGAGAGGAACATAAACTGCGAAAATCCGACACCGCACCCTGTTGACCCTACCGCCCTCCGGCCCTCGCCGGAGGGCTTTTTTTCATATTAAAACCCACCCAACACAGGGGAACAACACGCCTTTTCTGCATTTCCACGCGGTCTATAATGGCAATACAGTACCGTATGATGCATTATCTGCCTGTCATTCAACCATTCGCGCTTCACCCGGCTGTATTGGCTGTACCGGAGGATATATGGACATCCAGATTTCGCGAGCAGAACTGGTAAGAACCCTCGCCGCAACTCAGGATCTGGTCTGTCCTGTAGTTGCCGGACATGGCAAGCGGGTTGCCATCTTTTCATCACTCATTGCCGAGGCACTGGGCTACACCACAAAAGAACGGGAACGCCTGATGCTTGCGGCAGAGCTGCACGACATCGGCTGCTTCACGCTTTCCATAACAGAGATGAAGGACCTGCATGCCTTTGACGTTCTTGCACCGGAGAAGCACTGTGCTGTGGGCTACATTCTTCTCAGCCAGAGTGCATTGTTCAAAGACATAACCAATACCATTCTGCACCACCATGTGCACTGGGATGCGACAAAAGGCTTTGATATCGAAGGCAACCCCATTCCTCTGGATGCATACATCATCCACCTTGCCGACAGGATAGACATATCCATCACGAACAAGCACCAGATTCTCACCGAGATGAAGCGCATCATCAAAACCATTACGGAATTATCCGGCACCCTGTTCTGCCCCAAGGTGGTGCGGGCATTTGAAGATGCCTCTGCGCGGGATGCCTTCTGGCTGCACGGTGTGCACAGTGAATACAGCACTGTCGGCCTGCAGGACACGGGCGAGATGCTTTCTACGCCGCAACTGCTGGAACTTGTGGACATCCTCACGCTTGCCATAGACTACAAGTCGCGCTTCACATCCACCCATTCCTCCGGCGTTGCCGCCTCTGCCGTTGAGCTGGGCAAGCTTGCCGGCTTCAAGGACACCTTGCACCTGCAACTTGCCGGACAACTGCACGACCTTGGCAAGCTGATTGTACCCAACGAAATTCTCGAAAAGAACGGGCCGCTTACCGATGAGGAACGGGCCGTTATCGAAACCCACCCATTCTACACCTTTTCCATGCTGAATCAGGCGAAGGGGTTGCGGGACATAGCCCGCACGGCCTCTTTCCATCAGGACAAGCTCAACGGACGAGGCTACCCTTTCCGTCCTGTACCGGAAGAATATGACATTCCCGCCCGCATACTGGCCATAAGCGACATATTCACGGCACTGACGGAAGATCGTCCCTACCGTGCAGGGCTGGATGAATCCAGCGTGCTGGGCATAATGCGCAAAATGACGGATGAGCTGCATCTGGACCCGGCCATATTTGCACTGGTGGAGAGCAACTACAATCACCTGAACGCCGTTAGGCACGCCGCGCAGATTGAAGCTGGAAACCGCTATGAAGAGTTCTGGCGAGAAACAGCCGCCATCATGGAACACATTCACCCCGTCCACCGGCCCCCCGACAACTGAGCGCAAGCCCCATATCAATCTTTATCGCTCCACACCAAATTGAAAGGCGGGACAGTATTAACTGTCCCGCCTCAGATTGCTGAAAGTCGTTTTTGGTATTTGGGGCTCCGCCGGGCAGGAACCTAACGTTCCTGCACCTCGTATAAGCGATGAAAATCCGTTTTTGGGTCTTAGGCTCCGGCTTAACGGAAATACGGTTTTACTGAAAACGAGGGTTTGTCAGTAACCTGAGGCGGGGCAGCATTGACTGTCCCGCCCTTTTTTGCATGCATTCCATCCGGCCATGCAGACCGGACGCTCACAGAGCAGAGCCATGTTACCCGGCTTGCGTATGTCACTTGCGTATCGGGCATTCTCCGCCGCAGAGCGGCACCTTGTTCCACGGCATCATGACCAGAACGCGCATCATGCCGCACACGCCGGTTACTCCGGCAAAGATCATTCCGCCTCCCACAAACAAGGGGATGGCAAAGAAGAATGGAGAGACGAGCAACCCGAGCAAGGTGAACAGTAAGACGATGCTCCCGGCAGCAATGAGCACCTGCCGTTCCAGAGGGATGGCCTTACGGCCTTCTATCACTGGCAGGCCTGCTTCCTTCCATGCGACCATGCCTCCGTCCAGCACTGCGGTTTCATCCATCTCGCGGGCCAACGCCTTTGCGGCATCTGCAGCGCGTGCACCGGAGCGGCACACAAGCACCGGCAGCTTGCCCTTGCCGCCCATGGCCTCTACCCGCTCCCGGCTGACAATATCAAAAGGAAGAAACACGGAATCCGGCAGCCGCTCGGCAACCGCCTCGCCTGTGGTTCGCACATCCACCAGCACGGCCTTGCCCTGCTGCACCATGTCGTAAGCCACCTTGGGGGTCATCTTGGTTATTGTAGCCATATGATATCTCCTGATCTCTCGCATAGAGCGACAGCGTGTTGCATAATTGATTAGACTACAGCCATCATACCCCGCTCGGGTATTTTTTCAAGATGTTTGGTGCATTCATGCAAATATCACATCACGCAGGCATTGCAGAATTTGCGAAGCGCTCCCTGCGCGGGTCTGTTTTCCATTCGCAGGCATATTGTCGCTCATCGCATCAGAACAGGGAATCGGTTGCCAACATCCTTCCATCACCCATAATTTTATGCTTGCGCGTGCCATCAAAATATCTTAGTAACCAAGTCCCTTTCGACGACAGCGAATCTCCTTCGCCCAATCGAAAGACCATACGGAGAGGTAGCGAAGTCCGGCCGTAACGCGCTCGACTCGAAATCGAGTTAGGGGTTAATAGCCTCTACGTGGGTTCGAATCCCACCCTCTCCGCCACGAAGTTAAAGCCCCCTGAAGCACGAAAGTGATTCAGGGGGCTTTAACTTTTTCTACACCAGCCGCCTCACGTTCACCGCCGAGATGAACAACCCCATTCAGACTCTTCAGCTTCAGACCATCGGTGCCGTGTAGCTCAGTTCGAACGAGCAATCATCAAGGAGCATCAGCGAGAGGGAATTGCCGAGGCGCTGGACAAAGGCAAGCATTGCGGCAGGTCTGCCAAGCTGTCAGTCGAACAGGTCGATGAACTCAAGGCGCGGATCGAAGCCGGGGAAGAGAAGAAGGGGCTGGCGATGGAGTACGGTATCAGCAGGCAGACGCTATACAGGCTGCAAAAAAGCTAGTAACCTTCCCTTCCTGTATATCTGTTTTGTTATGCCATCCCACTAGCGAGCATCATATGATCGACAATATTCCTACCGCTCAAGACTTTCACGATTCCGGGAAAGAGCTCCTTGCCTATGCTTGGGACATCGTAGCAAGCCTCCTTATGGATTTAAAGGAGGTGTATCCGCCTGATTTTGAAGATGAAGAAAGGGAATATTGGGAGGCGTCCAAGCGACACCTGAACACAGCGGTGTCCATAATGCAGCAAGGAACTGAGTTTCTCCTCAAGGGAGAGATCGCGAATGTTTCACCATATATACTGATTGCTGGAAATCCTAGTTCATGGCCGACACCATACTCTGATGCCAAGCTGCACTTTAATGAGTTTAGAACTATAGACTCTCAGGACCTCATTAAGGTTCACGACACTGTCTGTGAAAGAGAAATGCCTAAGGACTTTACTTCTAATTATAATAATCTTCGTATAATTAGAAATGTTATAATGCATTCGGTGAAAAAAGATATCACGCTTACAGCTATTGATATAATAGAAACAGTATTGTACATACATAACACATTTTTAAAAAATGAATCTTGGCTACAACTACGTCTTGATTATCTATCTCGAAAGCCAAACCACTTGCTTGGAGGGAATGACTACGATATAGACATCATGTGTATTGAGACAGAACTTATAATTGACCTCCTTCCACCAAGTGTAGTTAAAAAATACTTCAACATAGTAAAGTCAAGAAGAGCATATCTTTGTCCAAAGTGCTACAACGACGCAAAGAAAGACTTCGACTTTGAATCAAAGCTCGCTCGACTTACATCGCGCAGTAAGGATTGTACAACAATATACTGCCCCGTATGCGACGAAACACACAACGTCATAAGGGAAAAATGTTCAAGTTGCCCCGGAAACGTGCTTAGCGATGAAGGTATATGTTTGACTTGCGAAGAAGACAATACTCCTACTGATTAGCACGCCACCACTCAGCGGATACACAGAGCGAATACACACGTCCATCAACCCAAGGCGCGCGTCGAATAAACTCAGCTAGTTAGCGATTGTCGTGGGGGAGAGGGACAAATCCCACCCTCTCCCCCACAAAAACAATTTGAGCCACTTAGCAGACTGCCAAGTGGCTCTTTCTATGCCTACTTATTGGGGCGCATTGTAATCAATCCCCCATCACCGCCGCAACGCCCTGATACTCAGCAGAATATCCAACTCAATGCGGGCAACGCGGCCATCCAGACGGCCGATGGTCTCGCGCTCTATGGTATTCAGAAATGACATGTTGCGCAGATCTTCTGCGGTATACTGCCGCACCATCCTTCTTGCCCTGAACTGACGCTCCAGCTGGGTCTCGGCAATGCAACCATCCGGCCCGGCTATTCCGCCGCCTTCTCGGGCCGCATAGACATCATTAGATATATAGAACAAAAAACCGCACCACAGAGCCAGTTCATCATAATAGGCATATTGGAAGCGATAACTCTCGCTTCTGCCGCTGCCGGAACTCGTATTCATCTGCGTTGCCACAAAACCCCGCAACGACAATGCGGATTCCCGAAGGTCTTTGATCTCGCGCTGCAATACCACGTGAGAGTCGGAAGCGCCGACTTGAGCAGGCAGCCCCGTAAGCAAGACCACCACGAATACGAGCAGAATAATCCCTGTGCGCATAGCTCCCACCTTATTGATACATGCTTCAGCACCGCCGAGTGCACACCGCAACGCACCACGTGAATCATTTTTCCACTTTCACCGTATCCTGAAATACAGAATTTAGGAAACTGTCTGCCGTTCCCGGTCAACGTATACAGCAAACAGGCAGAAGAAAGGCACACCACCATGCGGAAGCAAAATAACACCTCACCACAGAATGCAACGGCATAAAAAAGGCTCCCCGACGCATGCAGCACCGGGGAGCAAAAAGCAGAAAAGCGAAACGCAGTGGCGAGAAAGAGCTAGGCCTTCTTTTCAGCCTTCTTGGCGCCTTTCTTACCTCGGCTTTCCACCTTTTCCCATATCTTCATGGAAGCCATCTTTTCCTTACGCTGCTTGGCAAGGCTCTTACATACAAGGGCGGTGCCCTTCTTGTAGCCATGCTTTTCGCGATATTCGTTAGGAGTAAGACCATGAGTGGCAAGGTGTTTCTTTCCGAGAATCTTGAAAGTCTTACCGCACTCAACGCAGATAATGGCGTTCTGCTTGATGGCCTTCTTGGGATCTACAACAGGACCTTCAACAGCTTCTTCTGCAGTCTCTTCAACTTCTTCACATGCAGCAAGCTTGGCCAGTCCATCGGCCAGTTCCTTTACCATGGAAATCATCTCTGCGGGAGTCATCTGTTTAACTCCTGCCTGAGCCTGAACCATGGACATCGCCTGATCAAAGAAAGGGTTAGAATTCATATGGCACCTCATTTTGGGGTTTGTAGCTACGATGATCTAAACACATTATTCTGAAATGTACATACTTTTTTTACAATTAATAACAATAAATGCTCATTTACATAGCGCAGGCAAAGTAACATGCCCGTAATACAGCCCCCGGTTGACAGAATAAAAGTGCTATTTTCTGCACAAAACTGTAATCAGCAGCATAAGCATATCCCTCTACGAAAACAGTAAGTTATACCCTACGGCTGTATAGTTTACTAAAGTATTTTACGCTGAAATCACTCGCACAAAGATGAGAACAGGACTATTCCGCCATGACAAACAGTTACGAACAGGCTAAAAACACTTACGATTCCATACCCTCCTCCGAAAGACTGCAAACTTGACGATACAAAGCCAGATTCAGTATTCACCTAGCCTGCAAGAGCAAAACAATCCGGGTTAAAAGTAATATAAACAATCAGCCCGAAGCACATCCCCCTCCCCTGCGCCCCCCTGAAAATGGGATTCTCCGGACTTTTTCTTCTCTTTCCCCTTTGCCTTTCATATGGCACCGTGCTAGAGCAGTTTTCAGCGACGGGGCGTGCGCCAGTCCGGCTACGGCTTCACGGAGGCTAACCGGCTGAACGCCATCATCGCACCATAGCTCGTTCTTTTATCCGGGAGTCGGACACAGTCAGGGCTCCCTGTTTTATTTGCCGGAGCGGTTGTTCTGCCACACAACCGCTGTCAAGGTATGTACTGTACGCGAGGAATGGCTTATGCTCTTCCCTGTACCTCCGCGAGGAGGGAAGGCATGCATACTCGCCGTATGTGCCAAAAAACGACTTGCCAATTCGAGAGGAAATCACATGGTCGACCCTAGAGATGTAAACTACGTACTGGACTACTTGATATCGGGTACCCGAAACTCAACCAGCCCCGGGGGCAAGAAGTCCTACAAGTTTAGCATCACGGACCTTGCTGAAGATTTGGACTACGCCGAAGACGAAGCCGCAAAGATTCTGCAACACATCAACGCCAGCACGAACCTCTGGCCGGCGGACTTTGAAACGGCCGGTAAGAAACTCGCCATCCCCAATGCCGCTCTAGACGATCTGAAAAAGATACGCGGATAAAGGGATAGATTTTTCCCGACCCAAGCCCCTGCAACACCATGGCAGGGGCTTTCTTTTTGCCCTCTGCTTATGTGTATCTGCGGGGAGCAACGCCCGCCTGTCTGCCGCAAACAAAAGGGGCTCCCTTGCGGGAGCCCCTTGTCATTGGTTGTTCGCAGTTACCAAGAACTACTTCGCGCGACCTTCCTTCCACGCCTGGATCAGCTTGTCGTAGTCAAGGGTTTCACCCTTGGGCTTTTCGTTGGCAAGCTTTGCCTTGGGAGCACCAGGCTGGTTCAGCCAGTAAGCTTCATCCTTTTCGGGGTTCAGCTTGGGACCGCATTCGCCAAGAACGTTGGAACGCTCAAGACGCATGAGAATCTTGTCCTGTTCGCGGGCAAGGTTATCCATGGCGGTATCAACGGTAACTTCACCGGCAACGGCTTCACCGATGTTCTGCCACCACAGCTGTGCGAGCTTGGGATAATCCGGAACGTTGGTGCCGGTGGGGGTCCATGCTACGCGGGCGGGGCTGCGGTAGAATTCCACCAGGCCGCCGAGCTTCGGAGCACGTTCGGTAAAGGACTCGTGACGGATGTCGCTGTCACGGATGGGGGTCAGACCAACGTGGGTCTTCTTCAGAGAGGTGGTCTTGGATACGCAGAACTGAGCAAAGAGCCATGCGGCCTTGCGGCGATCAACGGGGGTGCTCTTCAGCAGCGTCCACGAACCGCAGTCCTGATACCCGAGCTTCTGGCCTTCTTCCCAGTAAGGACCGTGGGGAGAGGGAGCCATGCGCCACTTGGGAGTGCCGTCAGCGTTGACAACAGGGGTACCCTTTTCAACCATGGCGGCGGTGAATGCGGTGTACCAGAAGATCTGCTGTGCTACGTTGCCCTTTGCAAGGCTGGGCAGGGACTGATAGAAGTCCATGCCGAGTGCTCCGGGAGGAGCGTAGAGACGCAGCCATTCCATGTACTTGCGCAGTGCATACTTGGCGGCGGGACCGTTGGTTGCGCCACCACGGGAAACGCTGGCGCCAACAGGACGGCAGCCGTCAACACGAATGCCCCACTCGTCAACGGGCTTGCCGTTGGGCAGCCCCTTGTCGCCTGCACCGGCCATGGAGAGCCATGCGTCGGTGAAGCGCCAGCCAAGGTCGGGAGCCTTCTTGCCATAGTCCATGTGACCATACACGGCCACACCGTCGATTTCGCGCACCTGCTCGGTGAAGAATTCGGCGATGTCTTCATACGCGGACCAGTTTACCGGTACGCCCAGTTCGTAACCATACTTGGCCTTGAAGGCCTTCTTCAGTTCGGGCTTCTGGAACCAGTCGTAACGGAACCAATACAGGTTCGCGAACTGCTGGTCGGGCAGCTGATACAGCTTGCCGTCAGGACCGGTGGTGAAGGACTTGCCCATGAAGTCGTCGATATCCAGGGTAGGCAGGGTAACGTCCTTGCCTTCACCGGCCATCCAGTCGGTCAGGTTGACAACATGACCGGAACGGAAGTGGGTGCCGATAAGGTCGGAGTCGTTGACGTATGCGTCAAACACGTTTTCGCCGGACTGCATCTGCACCTGCAGCTTTTCAATAACGTCGCCTTCCTGAATCAGGTCGTGCGTGATCTTGATACCGGTAATTTCGTAAAACGCCTTTGCGAGCACCTTGGATTCGTACTCGTGTGTGGGAATGGTTTCGGAAACGACCTTGATTTCCATGCCGCGGAACGGCTTACCGGCCTTGATGAACCATTCCATTTCCTTCATCTGATCAGCTTTGCTCAGCGTGGAAGGCTGAAATTCCTGATCAATCCATTTCTTCGCAGCTGCTTTGTAATCTGTGTCACTGGCGGCAACACCAGCACCAGCAAAGCTCAGGAACGCTGTTACCAGCGCCCCGACCATGAAGACATGCCTCAGCTTCATACATACCTCCGTGTTGAAAATAGAGAACTCCAGTAACTCCATTGATCGGCAGCAACATCGCCGGATCTTTCATCCCTATTGCATGTCGCTCAAACCGCCGGGGGCGATCATCCCCAGCGCTGTACGGCAACAATAAAGCCCACGGAAAACACTGTCGCAATCCATACCGGATAGTCGGTAAGCCCCACCCAGGCCAAGTGAATGTATGCACTGCTCAGCAGCCCGACAAACAGACGGTCCCCCCTTGTGGTCACAATGGGCAGCAGCCCCTTGCGCGCAACGTTAGGGGAAACAATCTCCCAACAGGTCATGCCTATAAGCATAACCACAATCACAATGAAAAAACCAGCAGTAACAGGCGTCCACGCCATCCATTCCATATCCATGTCCGGCTCCTTTGCCTGAAAACTAAACCCGGCCGAGGGCAAAACCCTTGGCAAGATGGTTACGCACAAACCAGATGACCAGTGCACCGGGTACGATGGTCAGAATACCCGCCGCGGCCAGCAGCCCCCAGTCCAGACCGGTGGCGCTTACGGTACGCGTCATGGTTGCTGCGATGGGCTTGGCCGACGTGGTTGTAAGGGTACGTGCCAGCAGCAGTTCAACCCAGCTGAACATGAAGCAGAAGAAGGCGGTAACCCCGATGCCCGCACGGATAAGCGGAATGAACACGCGCAGGAAGAAATGCGGGAAGGAGTAGCCGTCTATGAAAGCTGTTTCGTCTATCTCGCGCGGCACGCCGGACATGAAGCCTTCAAGAATCCACACCGCCAGCGGCACGTTGAACAGACAGTGCGCAAGAGCCACGGCTATGTGGGTATCGATGAGATTGAAGGTGGAATACAGCTGGAAGAACGGCAGCAGAAATACCGCAGGGGGTGCCATGCGGTTGGTGAGCAGCCAGAAGAACACATGCTTGTCGCCGATGAAGCGGAAGCGTGAAAAGGCATAGGCTGCGGGCAACGCCGTGACCAGCGAGATGACCATGTTCATGGTCACGTAGATGATGGAGTTTATGTAGCCGGAATACCACGAGGGGTCCCCGAATATTTTCATGTAGTTCTCAAGGGTCGGGTGCTCCGGATACATGGCCAGACTGCCGAGAATCTCCGCGTTGGTACGCAGCGACATGTTCAGCATCCAGTAGATGGGCAGAAACAGCACCACCAGATACAGAGCGAGCACAAAGTAGCGTTTGCGTATCTTCATTACTTGTCTCCCGTGCCCACGGCCTGCAGTGCCTGATAGAACAGCCAGCAGAACAGCAGGACGATAAGGAAGTAGATGAGTGAGAATGCGGCCGCAGGCCCGAGGTCGAACTGGCCCACCGCTACCTTCACCAGATAGATGGACAGGAAGGTGGTTGAGTTGCCGGGACCGCCGCCCGTAAGGACGAATGGTTCGGCGTAGATGAGGAAGCTGTCCATGAACCGCAGCAGAAGCGCGATGGTGAGCACCCCGCGCATCTTGGGCAGCTGGATATAGCGGAATATGGCCCACGCCGAGGCACCGTCGATCTTGGCAGCCTGATAATACGCTTCCGGAATGGCGCGCAGACCGGCATATGCCAGCAATGCCACCAGCGGGGTCCAGTGCCACACTTCCATGAGCATCACGGTAATCCACGCATCAATCGGACTCGCCGTGTGGTCGAACGGTATTCCAAGCCCGTTTATGGTGGCCCCGAACAACCCGATATCCGGCCGGGTGAAGATGATCCATATGGTGCCGATAACGTTCCACGGAATCAGCAGCGGCAAGGCCAGCACCACCAGACAGGCCGATGAGCCCCAGCCTTTCTTGGGCATCATGAGCGCTATGGCTATGCCCAGCGGCATCTCGATGAGCAGTACCAGGCCGGAGAACAGAAGCTGCCGCCAGAGCGCTTCATGCAGGCGGCTGTCTGAAAGTACTTCCTTGAACCATTCGGTGCCTATGAAGAAACGCTGACCGGGGCCAAAAATATCCTGCACGGAATAGTTCACCACGGTCATGAGCGGAATCACGGCACTGAACGCCACGATGATAAAGACGGGCAGAATGAGGAACCACGCCCTGTTATTTTCCCATTTGTTCATAGTTCCCCCTACCCGACCAGCCGTTCGTTGAAGAAGAGTCTGGTCTTGTCCGCAGGAAAGACCACCCAGCAGGCACCGTCGACTACGGTGCGGCTATCGCTGACGCGGGCTTTTATCTCCTGACCACCAAACTGCACTGTCACAATGCGACAGAAACCCTGATCTTCCACCCCCAGCACACGCCCCTCAAACGCGGGGGCATTGCCGCACTCTTCACGAGTGGCAAACACGCCGGTGTACATGGGTCGTATGCCGATCTTGAAATCCGTCCCCAGGCGGGAAGCCCGCACGCCGCAGCCTTCTTCCAGCGGAATAGCGGAGCCGTTCACGCGGGCGAAATCACCGTCCAGCGTACACTTCATGAAGTTCATGCCGGGGCTGCCGATGAAGTAGCCCACGAATTCATGCTCCGGACGTTCGAACAGTTCTTCCGGCGTTCCGGTCTGCACAATCTCGCCCTCGTACATGATCACGATCTTGTCGGCGAAGGTCATGGCCTCCACCTGATCGTGGGTCACGTAGATCATGGTCAGGCCGAATTCGTTATGAATCTCTTTGAGCTTGCGACGCAGTTCCCATTTCAGGTGCGGATCGATAACCGTAAGGGGTTCGTCAAAGAGAATGGCGGCAACGTCGCTGCGCACCAGCCCGCGCCCCAGAGATATTTTCTGCTTCGCATCAGCGGAAAGTCCCGCGGCACGTTTGCCGAGGTCTGCCGACAGCTCGAGCGTATCGGCTATCTTGCGCACGCGGGCATCCACATCGCGGGAAGGAACGCCCCGGTTGCGAAGCGGAAAGGCAAGGTTGTCGTACACCGTCATGGTGTCGTAGAGCACGGGAAACTGGAATACCTGCGCTATGTTGCGTTGTTCCGGCTGCAGAGAGGAAACGTCTTTTCCGTCATACAGTATCTGCCCGTGAGAAGGCTTGAGCAGGCCGGAAATGATATTCAACATGGTTGTCTTGCCACATCCGGAAGGACCAAGCAGGGCATAGGCCCCGCCATCATCCCACGTGGTGTGCACGCGTTTGAGCGCGAAATCATCATCGTTCCTGGGATTCGGCTTGTAGCTGTGCTTGATTTCGTTCAGGTCTATTCGGGCCATGGTCTTTCTCCGCTATCTGCCGTGCTTGGGCGCGACAAGCAGATTGCCCGCCTTGTTGAACACATAGAAGTCGCCGGGATGCGCGTATACGGCAATGCGGCTCCCGACCTTGCGGGTATGCACCCCTTCTTCCTGCACAACATAAGATTCGTTGCCGTGCATGAAATGGATGAAGGTTTCCGAGCCGTTGATTTCCGCAAGTCCTACAGTACCCGTGATAGGGAAATAGCCTTCTCCGAGATCAAACAACGAAAACTTGTTCGAGCGGATACCGAAGGTATATTCCCCCTTGGGCAGGGCTGCGATTTCCGACGTGGGAGGAAGACACAGGTCTTCACCGAAACGATTGCAGTTTTCTTCGATGCTGACAGGAATGAAGTTGATGGGCGGATCGCTGAACACCTGCGCCACCTTCACATTGGCAGGATTCTGATACACATCGGTGGTGGTTCCCACCTGCAGCACCCGCCCCTCGTGCATGACGATGACGTTGCCGCCCAGCATCAGGGCCTCTGAAGGTTCCGTGGTTGTATACACCACAACAGAATCGCGCTGGCCGAATATCTTCTGCAGCTCGTCGCGCAGTTCCTCACGCAATTTGTAATCGAGGTTGACCAGAGGTTCGTCGAGAAGAAGCAGGTCCACGTCCTTGACCAAAGCACGGGCTATGGCGGTACGCTGCTGCTGCCCACCGGAAAGTTCGGCAGGAAGCCGGTCCAGAAGATGATCAATATGCAACATGGAAGCCGCCTCGCGGACACGCCTGTCCACTTCCGCCTTGGGAACGCCATGAATCTTCAGGGGCGAGGCAATGTTGTCGTAGATGGTAAGGGAAGGATAATTGATGAACTGCTGATATACCATGCCGATATTGCGCTTGCGGACGGACACCCCTGTCACATCCACGCCACCGGCAACAACAGTGCCCTTACTCGGCCTGTCCAGCCCTGCCATGACCCGCAGAAGCGAGGTCTTTCCGGCCAGAGTTCTGCCGAGCACGACGTATCTCGAACCCGGCTCCAGGTGCAGGGAAATGTCCTTGAGATGAACTTCCTGCCCCACAAACTTAGAAACATCTTTGAGTTGTAAACCCATACAAAGCACTCCAGGTAATCACCATCGGCTTTATAGCCCGCACTCGCCTTCGCCGTGGGTAACAATCAAAATGAATGTTCGGATTTGAAAACTACCAATAGAATCCCCCTTCGTTTTTCGCACACTTCCTCAGCACGGCCGTCGCTATTCCGCCACATGCAGCGCAACGCCCGCACGACGCATGATCTCCACAAGCTCTTCCGGCGGGCGCTTGTCGGTGAACAGGGCATCTATCTCCTCTATGCTGCCCAGTCTCACCATGGCGTTGCGGCCGAATTTGGTGTGGTCCGTAACCAGAAACACCTTGCGGGAATTTTCCATGATCGCCCGCGCTGCACGCACTTCGCGGTAATCGAAATCCAGCAGGGTGCCGTCCATGTCTATGCTGCTTATGCCTATGATGCCGTAATCCACCTTGAACTGGCGGATGAAATCTATGGTTGCCTCGCCCACGATGCCGCAATCCTTGTGGCGCACCAGCCCGCCCGAAACGATGACCTCGAAGGAAGCGTTCTTGGACATGGTCTGCGCCACATTGATATTGTTGGTTATGACCCGCAGCTTGTCATGCTTGAACAGGGCCTTGGCAACCTCTTCCGTCGTGGTTCCTATATTAATGAAGAGCGATGACCGGGCAGGAATCTGCTGGGCAACCAGCCGCGCTATCTCGCGCTTTTCCTGCAGGCACATGATCCTCCGGTCCAGATAATCCACGTTTTCCGTGCTGAGCACGGGACCGGCACCACCATGGTGCCGCTGCAGCAGGCCCTGCCTGCTCAGAATATTTATATCGCGGCGCACCGTCTGGGGCGTAACGCTGAACATTTCGGCAAGGGCACCTATAGACATAAAGCCTTGCTCCCTTATCAGCTGCAGCACCTGTTCATGCCGCATACGCACAGCTTCATGCCTGCCTTCCGCCGCCTCTTCCGCAGCATCCTGCGTATCAAACATCGATCAGCACCTCACACCGGCTTATTTTCACTTTCAAACATTACAATTCCATTTCTGTTCACTATCGAAAAAAACAATGACTATTCATGCTGTTTTTGGTAAAAAAATTCATCATTCAGCTACAAGCCGGTATTTTTTTCCTCTTTCATTGGTATCACGTTCAGTTTTTTGCTACAAGAGAAAATAGCTCTTTTCGCAAGAGACCCGAAACAGACCGTTTCTGTGCCCTTGCGAACCCTTTTGCAAGAATTGTGGCCCGGAAAACACGACGCAAAGACCGATGCATACCGGCAGGCATGTCAACAGCGGACACATGGGGTCGGCCAAATGAAAACTCTATCAACTACCGTTCTTATCATTGGTGGCGGCGCAACGGGCACGGGGCTGGCAAGGGATCTTTCCCTTCGCGGGGTTCACTGCCTGCTTGTGGAAAAGCGCGACATCAACTCGGGGGCTTCCGGCGCCAACCACGGGCTGCTGCACAGCGGCGCCCGCTATGTGGCATCGGATTCCGAAGCAGCCATTGAATGCCGTGAAGAAGGCGCAATCCTCAAAAAACTGGCCCCCCAGTGTATCGACGACACGGGCGGCCTGTTTGTTGCCGTTCCCGGCGACAATGAAGATTACATCGCCAATTTCGAATCCATGTGCGCACGCAGCGCGGTTCCCTGCACCGCCATATCGCCGGAAGAAGCCAGAGCGCTCGAGCCAGCCCTCGCCGACAACATCATCGCGGCCTACAGCGTTGAAGATGCCGCCGTTGATCCCTTCATGCTCTCGCTGGACAACCTTGCGCATGCCGTGACCCTTGGCAGCGAATACCGCTGCAACGCCCGCGTCACAAACCTGCACATACGCAACGGCCGCATTGAAAAAGTATCCGTCCATGACGATACCACCGGCGAAGAATTTCTGGTGGAAGCCCAGCTCGTGGTAAACGCCGCAGGCGCGTGGGCAGGCAAGATTGCTTCCATGGCCGGGGCAAAGATACACCTGCTCTACTCCTCCGGCAGCCTGCTCATCACGCAGAACCGCCTGACCTCCCGCGTCATCAACCGGCTGCGCAAGGCTGCGGACTCCGACATTCTTGTTCCCGGCGGCACTGTTTCCGTTCTCGGCACCACCTCCGTCACCATTGACGATCCGGACAAGAGCCGACCGACAGTGGAAGAAGCCGACCGCATCATAGACGATGCCCGCGCCATGATGCCCCTGCTGGAAACCACCCGCTACATCCGTGCTTACGCAGGCGTGCGGCCCCTTGTTCTGGCCGGAAACGCCGGCGATGCCCGCAACGTGAGCCGAGGCTTCAGCCTCATCGATCATGCGCGTGACAGCATAGAGAACTTTGTGACCATAACCGGTGGCAAGCTCACCACCTTCCGGCTCATGGCGGAACGGACAGCCGACCTTGTCTGTGCCAAGCTGGGAGTTTCCGCCCCCTGTGTGACACGGGAGGTTCCCCTGCCCGCCTCCACCATGGGCAGATGGACGGAACCCGGGCTCACCGCCAAGGCATGGCTCGGCACCCGCGACGTGCACGACCAGATTCTGTGCGAATGCGAAATGGTTTCGCGCAGTGTCGTCGACAATATTATTGATACCATCGGGGCCGAAGGTCCCAACAGAGGCGATTCCATGCTCACCGCCATCGGCCTGCGCAGCCGTGTGGGCAAAGGCCCCTGTCAGGGCGGGTTCTGCGGCCTGCGCGTGACCAGCCATCTGTATGACAGAGGCTGCGTGCACGCCGAGCAGGGTGTGGACGAACTCAAGAACTTCATAGAGCGCCGCTGGCGCGGTTTCTCGCCCATTCTGTGGGGCCTGCCCGCCATGCAGGCCGACCTGCAGGAAGCGCTCTACTGCGGCATGATGGATATGGAACTCAACGGCCACAGACCGGATGCGGACACGCTCGGCGCAGACAGCATGCAGGAAATTTCCTCTCTCGGGGGCAGGGAATGAACAGGTACGACACCATTTACGATGTCATGGTCATAGGCTCCGGCTTTGCGGGCATGGCTGCCACCCTTTTCGCGGCAGAACGCGGCCTGAAGGTGGCCCAGACCGGGGCCACCGGCGGCATTGACTTCAGCACGGGCTTTCTCGACCTGATGGCCGTGCATCCTGTGGCCGAAGGCCGCTACTGGGATTCACCCTGGGATGCCATCGATGCCGTCATTGCCGACCATCCGGCCCACCCCTATGCCCGTCTCGGCAAAGACCGCATTCGTACCGCCATGAACGACTTCACGGAGTTCCTGCGCAGCCAGAAGCTTGAATACATGGGGCATGAAGACCGTAACACCCCCATTCTTTCTCCCGCCGGAACGGTAAAGCGCACCTACCGCATTCCGCGTACCGCATGGAAGGGAACCGAAGCCCTGCGCGACAAGGCCCCTACCCTGATCGTGGACTTCAACGGTCTGAAAGGCTTCAGCGGGCGGCAGATCGTGGAAATGCAGCAGACTGCATGGCCCCGCCTCAAGACTGTGCGGGTGGATTTTCCCGGTTCCTTCGGAGAGCTCTATCCCGAACACATGGCATGGACGCTCAGCTCCCCTGAGCGATGCAGGGAACTTGCCGATTCCATTGCGGAACAGGCAAAGGACGTGGAGTACATAGGCTTTCCTGCCGTGCTGGGGCTGAACGATCCCGTGCGCACGGTCACCCTGCTCGAAGAGCTCACCGGCAAGCATGTGTTCGAAATTCCCACGCTGCCTCCGTCCATCACCGGCCCGCGCCTCAGAGCTACATTTGACCGAGGGCTGGCGCCCAGAGGGGTGTGCACCTTCTCACAAAAACTGGTGCTGGAAGCCCGCCGCGACAAAGACGGACTCTTCACCTTCCTCATCGGTGTTCCCGGCGATGCCCGTCCGGTAAAGGCACGCAACGCCATTCTCGCAACGGGCCGCTTCTTCGGCAAAGGCCTGCGTGCGGAACGGAACGGCGTGGTGGAACCCATTTTCGGCATTCCCGTCACCCAGCCCGCAGAGCGCACTGCATGGCATCACCAGCACTTCTTCGACAGGCACGGGCATGCCATCAACATGTCCGGCATTGAAGTGGACGACAGCCAGCATCCGCTGGATGCGCAAGGCAAGGTAGTGCATGACAACCTGTATGCAGCAGGAGCCATTCAGGGCCACCATGACTGGATGCGTATGAAGTGCGGAGCGGGCATAGCCATTGCCACGGCATATCGCGCGGTGGAATCCATTTGCGGGACCACCCCGTAACCATCCCCCGCCTGCGGACTATGAAGACGACTGATAAGATATAGACGCCGACAGAGAATGGTGCGGGAAGGATGACCTCCCGCACTCCAGCATGATACGGGAACACACGGAACCTGATCGGAACCTGACAGGAGGGCCCCCCGACTATGACCGTTTTTCGCATTCTGCTCGTACTGGCCTGTTGTATCTGCCTTGCCGGAATAGTCAGGCGCTTCTCGCGGCGTCACAAAGAAACGGCATTTGCGCCTGCGGGGCACAATCACGAGAAATCTTCCCCCTCCGGCCGTTCTTTTGCCACAGCACTTGCCGATATCCTTCTGCTCCGCCGCACAGCCCGCACAAGCATGTACCGCTGGGTCATGCACACCCTCATTCTCATCGGCTTCACAGGCCTGCTGGTGTTCCACGCGCTGGACGACATCATCGGCTACCCGTTCATCCCCGGTTATGAATCCACGCTTGATCCGTGGCAGTGGCTGCGCAACCTGTTCGGCGGCATGGCCCTTGCCGGTATTGTGCTCGCCGCAGCCCGCCGCATGGGCAACGCACGATTGAAGACCTTCTCGCGCAGGCAGGACTGGCTGCTGCTCGCCGTCATAGGCGGTATAATGATTTCCGGATTCCTGCTGGAAGCAAGCAAAATCATCTCGCCCAATGTCTTCAACCGCATGACGGAGAGCTACTTCCTCCCCGAGGACGAGAATGACATTCCCGCGTTGCAGGCATTCTGGTCGGCACACAACGGGGTCATATTCACCCCTCCGGCCAGCACGGATGCCACACTCATTGCCAAAGGCGAGGAACTCAGCGCCAACAACTGCAACTACTGCCATTCCCCCACGGCATCCGCCTTTCTTTCCCGGGCGCTTGCCACGGCCATAGGCCCCGCAGCACCTGCCCTGAACGCCGCAAACGCTGACCTGGGCCTCTGGTACCTGCACATAGTGCTCGCCTTTGCCGCGCTTGCGCTCATGCCGTACGGTAAATTTCTGCACCCTGTTGCCACTCCGGTAAACCTTGCCGTCCGCGGCGGCAGCCATAGCGCCCGCCCGCCGCTCGAAACCACAGCAGCACGCAAGGTGGGCCTTGAAGCCTGCACCCGCTGCGGCGAATGCAGCCTGCATTGCAGCGTTGCTCCGGCCTTTGCAGCCATCGGTAATGCCGACATTCTGCCCTCGGAAAAACTGGTCTCCCTGCGCGGCTATGCTACCGGCACCCTTTCGGAGCATGAAACCGATGCCTTTGCCGAAGGCAGCCGCATCTGCACGGAATGCCTGCGCTGTACGCAAATCTGTCCATCAGGCATCAATCTGCAGGACCTGTGGCTCTCCTCCAAGAAATCCCTCAAACACAGGGAACTTGACGGTCCCAACACCACCATACGTCAGTGCAATGCCATGCAGTGGGCCGAGGTGCTGAGTGCGCAGGGCAAATCCCGTTTCGAGCAGATAAAAGGCGATGGCCTGGCCGACAGGGCGGAATCCTTCTGGGGCTGCGTGCAATGCACCACATGCACCAGCGTATGTCCGGTTGTTGCAGTATCCGAGGCACCTGCCAAGGATCTTGATCTCACTCCGCAACAGATAATGAACCTGCTGCGCATGGGCCTCAAAGATCAGACCCTTGCCGCGCGCATGGTGTGGAGCTGCACGACCTGTTACAAGTGTCAGGAACACTGTCCGCAGAATATTCAGGTGGCCGACATCCTGTTTGAGCTTCGGCAGATAGCCACAGAAAGAATGAAAGAACGCAAGCTCACCGCATGCCCCCTGCCCGCCGCAACCTCGGGAAGATTCAGCGCAGCCCCGCTGCCCCCGGAAACAAAGAAGCCGGAAGGAGGCAAGGCATGAGATACGCCTATTTCTCCGGATGCAAGATTCCGCATCATCTGCCGGAATACGGCGCGTCAGTTCAGGCACTCTGCTCTGCACTTGGCATTACCCTCGTTCCCATGGAGTTCTCCTGCTGCGGCTGGCCCATCCGGCATGAAAATCCCGTGGCATCCGCCTATTCCGCCGTGCGCAACTTCGCCCTTGCGGAAAGGGAAGGCCTGTCCATACTCACGCCCTGCAAATGCTGCTTCGGCAACCTGAAGCATGCGCAGGCAAAGATGCAGCAGGACGCCCGCCTTGCGGCCGAAGTGGGTAACCTGCTCGGCAAGGAAGGTATGCGGCTGCCCGGTAAAATTGACGTCCATCACCTGCTGACCGTTCTGGACAGGGACGTTGGCGCGAAGATGCTCGGCGAGCTTGTGCGCAGTCCGCTCAGCGGAGTGAAGGTGGCCTGCCACTATGGCTGCCATGCCCTGCGCCCCGGCAATGTTACGGAATTTGACGATCCGCTGGCCCCCACGGTGTTTGAGCGCATTCTTTCCGCCACAGGTGCGGAGATGGTGCACTGGGACCTGCGTCTGGAATGCTGCGGCCACCCGCTGCGAGGGCGCGACGATACCATCTCGAATGCCCTGATGCGCAAGAAACTGGAAAACGCCCGCGATGCCGGGGCCGATATCCTTGCCACGGGCTGCACCTACTGTCAGATGCAGTTCGATCAGGAACGCCACCGGATTCATGAAACCGGTGACGGAACGAAAAAGCCCACTGCGGTGCTTTTCACCCGGCTGCTTGAAGCTGCACTGGGACTGGCACCCCGCCCCTTCTGAACCACGCATGCGGGCGGGGGCATCTCCCCATTGTGTCTTCCGTGTTTTTTCGGCATATAAACCGTACCATTGCATCAGACGCAGACTGCATAAGGAGGAAGGGATGGCGAAGTATATCGGCGCGGTGGATTCCGGCACCACCAGCAGCAGGTTCATCATTTTCGACCAGAGCGGCAGGATTGTCGGGCTTGACCAGAAGGAACACAGGCAGATCTATCCCAGCCCCGGCTGGGTGGAACATGACCCCATGGAGATCTGGAACAACACGCAGGAAGTCATCCGCGGGGCGCTTACCAAATCCGGTCTCAAAGGGTCCGACCTCAGCGCCATAGGCATTACCAACCAGCGCGAAACCACTGTGGTGTGGGACCGCAACACGGGCAAGCCTTTCTACAACGCCATTGTCTGGCAATGCACGCGCACCCACGAAATCTGCAAGGACCTTGCAGCCGAAGGCGGTCAGGATCGTTTCCGCGCACAGACCGGCCTGCCCATCGCCACCTATTTTTCCGGCCCCAAGATCCGCTGGATTCTGGACAATGTTCCCGAGGCACGGGCCGCTGCGGACAAGGGCGACATCATGTACGGCACCATCGATACGTGGATCATCTGGTGGCTGACAGGTGGGCCCAAGGGCGGCGCCCATGTCACGGACGTGACCAACGCTAGCCGCACCATGCTGATGGATCTGAAATCACTGCAATGGGAAGAGAGCATTCTCAAAGCCATGGGCATTCCGCCGCAGGGCCTGCCCCGCATTGTGCCTTCCTCCGACTCCGCAACATGGGGCCCCACCAGTGAAGACGGGCCGCTCGGAGCACGCATACCCGTTTGCGGGGCTGTAGGCGACCAGCAGGCTGCCCTTGTGGGCCAGACCTGCTTTGCTCCCGGTGAAGCAAAAAACACCTACGGCACAGGCTGCTTCCTGCTCATGCACACGGGCCACGAGCCCATACAGTCCAAGCACGGCCTCATCACCACCCTTGCCTACCAGTTCAGCGGCAGAAAACCCTCATACTGCCTTGAAGGGTCCATTGCCATTGCCGGCGCTCTGGTCCAGTGGCTGCGCGACAACCTGGGCATGTTTGAATCCGCTCCCGAAGTAGAGGCGCTGGCCGCAGAAGTGAATGATACCGGCGGCATGTACATAGTGCCCGCTTTTTCCGGCCTGTTCGCCCCCTACTGGCGGCCCGATGCCCGCGGCGTGATGGTGGGCCTTACCCGCTACATCAACCGCAACCACATTGCCCGTGCCGTTCTGGAAGCCACAGCCTATCAGACCAAGGACATAGTGGAGGCCATGAACAGAGACTCCGGCGTGACCCTCAAAAACCTGAAAGTCGACGGAGGCATGGTGTCCAACGAGCTGCTCATGCAGTTCCAGTCCGACATTCTGGATGTGCCGGTCGTGCGCCCCAAGGTGGCGGAAACCACCTGTCTTGGCGCAGCCTACGCCGCAGGCATTGCCTGCGGCTACTGGTCCGGCCGCGAAGAACTCTACAACAACTGGGAAGAAGACAAGACATGGCGCCCGTCCATGGACAGCGGCAAACGCAGCTCCATGTATGCCGGATGGAAAAAAGCCGTGGAGCGAACTCTCGACTGGGTGGAATAACTCTCAGCATCACAAAGAAAAGCGCCCCGTCGTCCGACGGGGCGCTCGTTTGTATCGAACAGAGCCAATGCTAGACAATGTCGCCCAAACCCAACCGCTCAAGGACATACCCGTAGCTGAACGGGAACATGGCGACCAGATTTTCCACTTCCACCAGCGCAAGGTCCGGCGAAAGGATCACTTGCCAGCTTCCATCAGCCCTCGCCAGCGCTTCCGCAGAAGGCGGCGGGCCATCCATGAGGATATGTTCGGGAGTTATCTCCCAGAAGCGCAGACCAGCCTCGGCACCGGCTTCACCGGCTCTTCCGTAATATGCAGTCATGACTAATATCCCCTCTCCGCAACGGCCGCCCACCGGCCGGATGATACATTATAGAAGACCCCGCCGGATACAATATACACATCCGAACCGGCGGCCTTCAGTTTCAGCTTCTCCCCATCCGCCTCGGCAAGCGCTCCACGGAATCCGCTGATATATACGGGAGGAATTGCCCTGCCAAAACTTCCGAGCCGTTCAATATACTGCGCGACATCCGGTTTAACGGAAGAATACGGCAGGGGCTGGGTATACTGGATGCCCACGGAAAAACTCTGCCCGCCATTCACCGGTACGGTAACACGGGTCCCGACCGCATAACTGTGCACTTCGGCGATGCTGCCGCCCACTTTACGGGCCCAACCGAGATATACACGGCGGATGGGGCTGCCTGCACTGTCATACATGGTACAGGTTGCAGTGTTGTAGAAGTCCCCCGTCACCGCGGTAGACACCTGCAACTCACGGATAGCGGTATTGGGGCCTCCGGCATTGAGATAGCCCACAATTTTCACATGTGTGCACGAAGTGGCGATGCGAAACTCGGCCCACGAATTGGCAGGAACATCAAACTGTCCCTCATCTTTGAACGATACACCGTCGGATGAGGAATAGATGAGAAAGGAGTTGGAATAGGTGTCATTTGCGATCACTTTCAAGCGGCACGGCCCCGGGTTAGTCTTGCTGAGAACAAGGTAGCCTGTGTTTTTCGCAAGTATGGCTGCTGTTGCATCACTGCCATCAAAGGCACATTCCGGGGTTGTGGCATTCGCATGTTCCACAAGCGTAACAACGTCGTTCGCGTACTCTGCCGCGACCCCCGCGCCAGCGCGGGTCGGCTTCGTCGTCGCGCCGAATCCCGAATACAGGCCATCCTGGGTTATATCCGCGAAAATGAAGTGAATACCATCCGGAGCAGAGAAAAGATCCACTGTCCGGCGTGATGCAAGAATTTCGGAGGGGAACACCCTGCCCGAATCCGCATACGCCACCTGAAGTCCTGCAGCTATCCCCACCGTCCCTTCAGGCACATCCGTAAACCGCAATTTGAATGTACCACATCCCACTCGACCGGCCTGCACGGGAATGCGCACCTTCACCTGCCGGGCACCAGCTACAGGCACGGCAAGAGGTAACGTCTTCACTTCAGTTACCGCGCTCCATGTAAGTGAAGAAAAGCTCCCGTTAAGGGCACCGTCTACATAAATATCAAGAGCCTGAGCGCTATTACCTGTGCTTCCTGCCGCACCGAAGTAGATGGCGTCAAAATCCCTTGGGGTATGCAGATCAATGGTAAGCCACTGTTCTGTGTCCACAGCATAGGAAACCCAGCGGGTAGCCTGGTCGTTGTCCCACATATTGTAAGCTCCATTCGATGCATCGAACGAACTTGAAGCAGATATGAGACCGTTCCCCCCCCACGCTCCTATTTGCGGAACCATGTTGTCAGCCAGCAAAGTACACACAGGCGCATCACACTCCGCCGCTTTCCACCCCGCAGGCCGCAGACCGGCGGGCGCCTTGATGATGGACTGGGGAGCATAGCAGTTACTGCTCCGCTCCCTGATTTTCGCATCAACCTGCATATGCGTGGCAACATTCTCAGGGGCATCTCCGGTATCCAGCCCGCCCGCCGTACCGCCAAGAGTCCAGCCCCCCGTCTCGCCAACAACCATTCCCCGTCCTGCATCCGCCACGAGAGAAGCAGGCAAAGAAACCGATGCGGCCGCCGCAACCGCTTCATCCCGCGCAGTGCGCACTTCGTCCGCAGCAAGCCCGACAGTTTGCGCATTTGCAGCACAACTTGCCGCAGCCGAATCTATGCTGGTCAACAGATCGGCGGGAGATAAACCACTCGTGCGCCCTATCTGCACGCATCGGCCTATCTGCTCCTGTTGCTGCTGTGCAATGAGGGTAAGGCGATCAAGCCCCCTCTCCAGAATCTCCGGCGCAAGTATCCCGGTATTGCTGAGATCAATCTCCTGAACCGGCTCAAGGTCCAGAAACAGGGTAAGTCGTTCTCCGCTGCCCACCTGGCACTGACATATGCCACCGAACTCAAACGCGTTTACCGAGTAATCAGTGCCATAGGTAAGCACGGCATCGATTCCGTCCGTTCCTGTGCGTATGGCTTTCACATCCTGCGGGGAAAAGAAGGGAAACAGAACCGGCCACTCCGTCTGTGTCCCGTTACCAGCATAGGTATGCACGGTAACCCTGGAAGAAACTGTCATGCGATCTCTCCTTTCATCATCGGCATGAGCACCGATATTTTCAGGAAATGCTACACGACATACGGGCACAGATTCCACACCACCGCGACTCAGTTCCCTCACTTTCCTTATTTTTGTTCTTTCAAGCAGGGGCGAATTCCGCTATCCATTGCATCCGCAGTGTCATAATTTCATGCAAGAGGAACTTTTTTTCATGGCTGCAACCATCTCTGCCCGAAACTATACCACGGCACCCAACACAACCCTGGTTCGCATGGCCCTGCCCGTCCTTGTCTCACTGGTGGCGGAGCCTCTCACCGGCCTTGCAGACACCGCCTTTGTAGCCCGTCTCGGAACTGAAGCGCTGGCCTCGCTGGGCATCGGCACCATGATTCTTACCTCCACATTCTGGATATTCAATTTTCTTGGAGTAGGAACCCAGACGGAACTGGCCAAACATCTTGGTGCCAATAATTCCGAAAAAGCATCCGCCGTGTGCAGTGCTTCTCTGTTGCTGGCGCTGAGCCTCGGCATTATTTCCATGCTTGCGGCCTGGCCGTTTCTTACACTGGCCGCCGAAGCAATGGGAGGTACCGGCCCGATAACCGCACTGGCAGTGGAATACATGCAGGCCCGGCTTTTCGGAGCACCCGCAGTGCTCATTACCTTTGCCTGTTTCGGAGCCCTGCGGGGCGTGCAGGACATGAAGGCCCCTCTCATGATCGCTGCCATGGTCAACGGCCTGAACATTCTGCTCGACTGGCTGCTCATCTTCGGCATCGGCCCCTTTCCCGCACTCGGAGTACAGGGTGCCGCGCTTGCCACATCTGCCAGCCAGTGGGGGGGCGCCCTGTGGGCCATATTGCTGGTCCACAGACATATAAGATTCAACAGCTCCGTCAGGCTTGATGATATCCGCCGCCTTGTCTCCATAGGTGGCGACATGTTCGTCCGTACGGGAATGGTGCTCGCCTTCCTGCTCTTTGCCACCAGAGTTGCCACGGAGGCAGGCGCAGAATCCGGTGCCGCACATCAGGCCATACGCCAGTTTTTCTTTTTTACCGCACTGTTTCTGGACGCATTTGCCATCAGCGGCCAGAGCCTCATAGGCTTCTTCATGGGCAGCAATGACAAAGCAATGGCGCGTTGTGTCGCGAAAACAGTATGCGTATGGAGCCTTGGAACGGGCTGTTTGCTCATGGCGGTCATGCTGGCCGGAAAGCAGACCATAGCCTGGCTGCTGGTACCCGCCGAAGCGTATGCCGTCTTCAATGCACCATGGGTCATTGCGGCGCTTATCCAGCCGGTCAATGCCTTGTCGTTCGCCACCGACGGAATACACTGGGGAACGGGCGACTTCCGCTTCCTTCGCAACGCCATGCTTTTGTCCGCAGCGGCGGGCATTGCCATTCTTGCCGGTACTGCACAACTTTCTCCTGAAACTCCTCTTGCATGGGTGTGGATAGCCACAGGAGTATGGACCACGGCACGGGCAGGGTTGGGTTTGATACGCATCTGGCCCGGTTATGCAAACGGACCGCTCGGTACAGCCTCCCCCTCATAAAAGCATGCAATAATTTCTTTCGTAACATCTGTCATTTCTGTTGTAATCGCTGCGGAAAAATGTATAGCCGAATTCGGTGCTCGTCATTTCCTGCAGCATACCTTTCCAAGGATGCCATAGTGAACTTCAAGGAATCGGTCATTTATGCCATAAAACGGGCACACAGAGAGAAAACTGAGCTTGTCGTAGGCAAGGAGGAGAACCACTGGGTTATCCGTGAACTCTCCGATCCGAAATCGGACATGCTTTCGCCCAGCATCATCGTGACCGGTCGCGGAATAAAGTATCCGGACCACGAAGATCTGTACGCCAGGCTGGTAGCGATGGGCGCCTAGCATTTTTCAACGGAAACCAATTTAAACTTGTCAGAAATGTTTTTTTTGCGATATATTACAAACAATCTATTCCAAAGTTTACAAACTTCATTAAGGAGAAATCAATGAAACTCGCGAAATTAATTGCAGCAGTTGCGGCAATTACCCTGCTCGGCCTCTCCGTAGTGGCACAGGCGCAGCCCATGATGCGCATGGAACCCAAAATTGCCAGCTTCGACTTTTTCATGGACTATTCCGGTTCCATGATGATGAATCATAAGACCCTCAAGGAAAAGAAGATTGTCCTTGCCCGTGATCTTATGATGAAGGTGAACAAGAAGGTTCCCGCACTGCCCTATGACGCCGCAATGCACACCTTTGCCCCCTACAGCGAACGCCTTGCTCTGGGCGCGTTCGACTCCGTTGCCATGGACAAGGCACTTCAGGCCCTTTCCACCAACGAAGGAATCCGCGGCCGTTTCACCCCCATGGGCGATGGCATCATGAAGGTTCAGCCTGCCGTTCACCCCATGAAGCGTGAAGGCGCCGTTATCCTCGTATCTGACGGTGAATCCAACATGGGCAGCGACCCCGTAACCGAAGCCAAGGTGCTGTACAATACCGAACCCGGCATCTGCCTGCACGTTGTCTCCTTTGCCGACACTCCCACCGGTGAAGAAACCCTGAAGCAGATTTCCGCTCTGAACGGCTGCTCCGTATACGCCAACGGTCCCGAACTGCTGGCCAACGAAGCCGCTCTTGACCAGTTCATGCAGGACGTCTTCTACCGCATGGTTGAAGAACAGCAGGTAACTGAAACTGCGCCTGTTCAGGAAACCGCTCCCGAAGCCGAAGCCATCGTTCTGCGTAACGTAAACTTTGCTTTCGACAGCGCCGAGATCACCAATGACTCCGCCGCCATCCTTACCGAAGCCGCAATGCTCATCAAGGATCGCCCCGGTACCATCGTGCTGACCGGTCACACCGACTCCACCGGCCCTGACGCTTACAACCAGAAGCTGTCTGAACGCCGCGCCCAGTCCGTTCGCGCCTTCCTTGCAAAGCAGGGCATCAGCGCCGACAGAATCACGGCAGTTGGCAAGGGTGAAGCTGATCCTGAATACGACAACAAGACGAGCGAAGGCCGCCGCCTCAACCGTCGAGTCGTTATCACCTTCGAATAGCACATAAAAAACAAAAGGCCCGTCAGCCCTTGCATGACGGGCCTTTTTTATTGTAACAACGCCTATGAGCAATGCACACTCCATCTTCGGAAAACTCGGATACGTAACAACCTGTTTTGCTATGCTGTTGATCATTCCGGCAGCAATGGCAGCACAGCCCGACGAATCCCACCCTTCCGGTCCATCGGCACAACTCTCCCCCGCACAGCTGGCAGCTCCGGCAGCCACCAGCCATCCTGAACAAGGCAGCAAGCAGGCGACCCAAACCGCCCTGCAGGCCCAACCTGCGCAGGCACCGGCGGCGGTTCAGAATCCGGTACCACTTAAGACTCCTGCGCCAGTTCCGCAGCCAGGTCAGCAGCCGGTTCAGAATGAAGCCACATCGTGCATCCCACTGCCCGCAACGCAGCCGACAACCGGAACAAGCATTGCCCAGCCCCCCGTGGAACAGGTTGAACCTGCCCATCTGGTAAAAGCCAGAGACAACCTGCGGGATTTTGCCTACACACGCCTCATCTCCATGGCCAGCCGGCTGTGCTACACAGCTTCAAAGCCGAATATCGAGCACAAGAGCGATAAGTGGGTGGCCACCTACAAGAATATTTCCCCTGATACGCTCATAGTACAGGTCAAGCCTGTCGAAGGTGCCAAGAACCGGTTCATGGGCCTCATCAAGTATGCTGTTCTGCACTACGAGGCATCTGCCGATAACAAATCTCTGCTTGCCCAGCAGGACTACCAGATGGTGAAGCGTCTCTGGCAGCTTGAGATTCTCCGCTTTGATGGTAAGACCTGGAAATAACGGGCCTGAAAACAGCTGAAAGGCGCGGGAACATGTTCCCGCGCCTTTTTTATTTTCCAATGTCCCGTCTGACTCGTCCTGAAACAGGCACCCTGAAGGACTCAACCATCCCTACTGTTCACACTCTATGCAATCCTCAGGGCAAAAAGCCTGCAGTTCATGAATGACAGCATCAGGAGCCACGTCGGAAAGCAGAAGCGGCCTGCTGTCACCTTCCTCCCAGCCAATGTAATCCGGCTGCAGTTCCGCGCAGCCTCCGCATCCGGTGCAGTCACCCATGAGAATATAAAAGCGCTTTTGCTCAGTCATATGCACCTCCTTGAAAGCTCCTTCCTGTACGGATAATCATCCGCCAAGCTATGCATACCATAAAATAAGCCCCCCGGGCACGGGGGGCAAGAGAAAGGAAGAGATAGAGAAGCTGTTTGCGAGTGTCTTCAAACTCTCTAGCGTGATTCAATGGCAATCTCGGGACAATGCGGCAACATTTCAGCTGCAGCGGCCTTTTGCCTGCGGGGTCGGGTATAGATGATAGCCCCGACAACGGCGGTAAACGGTGCAACCAGCACAAGGCCGAAGCTGCCCACGATGGTTTTAACCACCTCCGCAGCCACATACAGCAGATTGAAAATGTTGATAAGGGGAACCCCCTGCGCCATGAAGGCCATGAGCAGGGTCACATAACCCCCGGAATAAGCAAGAAGCAATGTTGTTGTCATGGTGCCCACGACAGACCTTCCAACCCGTATACCGGACCACAGCGCATCGCGCATTGTGATGTCCGGAGCCTTCGTGACAAGTTCGTTCTGGCTTGCGGCAACATCCATCGCCAGATCCATCACCGCACCGGAAGCGGCGACAAAGATGGCCGCCACATATATTCCGGTCAGGTCAAGATGCGCGTAGCCGGAATAGAGCAAGGTTTCGGCAAAGGGCATGACGGCCCCGTTCAGATGAAAAGCCTTTGCAGCCCACACAGCCAGTGCGGAACTCGCTCCCACCCCGAGCATGGCTCCCGAAAAAGCGACAACGCCGAGCCGCGTGGGTCCGGCAACGAGAAAAATGATCCCGGATGTCAGCAGGGCAACCACGCCGAAGGCAAGCGGTACAGGCGCAATTCCGGTCAGCAGGGCCGGAATGAACACCTTCCACAACACCAGACCGGTGAAGATGAACGACAAAAGCGCCTTGGCCCCTGTCCATCCACCGAAAACAAGGAGCAGAAGCGCAAACAGCCCGAACAGTCCGGCCTCCAATCCAATACGATAATGGTCCTGCGCCACGACCGCATTCACCGAACCATCCGGATTTCGCGTGATGACAAGCAGTGCCTCCTCGCCGGGGGCAAACACCTTGTCCACGTCGAGCCTTCCCAGCAACTGGTTCACCACATGATGCCGAGAATCTGCCAGCGGGCCATCAAGAACCTCCACAACCAGCTGCTGCGCCCCTACCTTTATGAGGGCATGCCGCTGCAATCCGGCGTTATCCGCCTCAATCACTCTGCCCCGCGCTCTCAGGGCGCTTGCATCCACCCGCTCTTCAAAGCCGGTGGGTACAAACCACAGCGCTATGGAAAGGAGCGCGAAAACCAGCACGAGAGTCTGGTCCTTACGGCACATACGGCTCATATAGGCTGCCTCCGATGAACACGATGCTATGAGGGCGGTGCAACATGCTGCACCGCCCCGTTGTTGCTGCAATTCGATCATGAACGAACGCATCTGGTCACGTCCGACAGCGTCTGACAACGTCCGATTACATCCGTTAGTATCCGGTAGTATCCTGTTGTAGTGGTCCCGCCCGAATGCATCTGGCCGCTCCCGAACGCACCAAGCCGCGTCCGATTTGTCATCAATCGGGGCATCGGGGTAGTCGCCAGTTTGATCAAACCGGCCAGCTTCTGTCGGATATGATGTGAACCCGATACTACTTGGCCGCCACGTAAAC
Source organism: Desulfovibrio subterraneus (assembly GCF_013340285.1). Classification (NCBI taxonomy): domain Bacteria; kingdom Pseudomonadati; phylum Thermodesulfobacteriota; class Desulfovibrionia; order Desulfovibrionales; family Desulfovibrionaceae; genus Desulfovibrio; species Desulfovibrio subterraneus. The sequence continues at coordinate 1,362,875 of NZ_BLVO01000013.1, forward strand.
GTGCGGCTTGTTGCCGAGAATGGCCATGATCTTCTTGGCAATTTCCGACTGGTGGTAGGAGCGGTTGAAGGAATCGGCACCCACACCGATGGCGGAGGTCATAACCGGCACGGCGGTATGCGAATACGAGGTCCAGGCAAGGCCGGCCTTGTTGTTCACGATATGCGTAATGGCCACAACCAGCGGATCGTAGCCGCCGTAAAGACGCTCGTTATCCGCAGTAACCGGCTTAACCATTTCATCCAGCATGGTCTGATTAAAGGCTTCGCGGAGCGTGGCAATTTCATAGGGCTTGAGGACAAGGGGATTCTTTTCGGCATCGCCAGAGAATTCCAGTCCGAAATAATGGGTGATGGTGGGCTGCAGTGCCTCAAAGGTCACGTTGCCCTTGTTCTCCTGCTTGAAGAGCTTGAGAACATCATCCGTGAAGTACTGGAACGAGACATACTGAGATTTCAGCACATCAAAATCGGTATCATACTGAGTACCGGCAAATCCCAGCGTCATGCCCCCGCACTCATGGTCGCCGGTAACGATGATGGCAGTTTCATCAGGGTGCTTCTTGTAGAAAGCCACGGCCTCACGAACGGCATCGTCAAAGGCGACGGTATCCATGATAGCTGCCTTGGCATCGTTGGCGTGACAGGCCCAGTCTATCTTACCGCCTTCAACCATCATGAAGAAGCCCTTGCTGTTATCCAGCAGTTCAATGCCCTTGCGGGTGAACTCGGCAAGGGAGATATCCTTGTCGTTGCGATGGTCAATGGCATACGGCAGTGCGCCGGAATCCTGCAGCCACTGGTTGTAGGCAAGCACCTTGCCGGATTTTGCGGACAGGCCGAGAAAACCGTTCCGGTTATCCACAACGGTATATCCTGCCTTGCGGATGGCTTCCATGGCATCGCCGCGGCTTTCAATGCCCTTCTTCTTGCCCTTGGGGTCCTTCAGGCCGCCGCCCGCAAAGTAGTCGAAACCGCTCTCTGCAATGGCGTGATCAATGTAATGATACTGGGATCTGCTGGGAACATGCGCATAAAATGCCGCCGGAGTCGCATGGTCAATGGAGACACTGGAGACAATGCCCACCTTCATGCCACGTTCACGGGCCATTTCCGCAATGGTCTTGACCTTTGTATTGTCGGGTGCGAGGCCGATCATGCCGACATTGGTAATCTGACCGGCGCTCATGGCTGTGGCAGCTGCCGCGGAATCAACTATGAACCGGTCGGCAGCGGGTGTGGTTGTCACCCCCTGAGCAGGAAAAGAGCGCATGGAAAGGCCTTTTCCGGTAAACGCCTCCGTTGCCACCTGCTGCGGAATACCCATTCCGTCGCCTATGAACAGAAACACGTACTTGGCAGCCTTGCCGGAGTAATAATCGCCGCCCCCCGCGATTGCTCCGCCGACAAACAGGCTGCAAACCAGCATGCATGCTATCAGCAATATTCTATAGCTCTTACGCAATGCGAAAAACATAACCTTGTCCTCCTGAACGATGCCTGAATGATGAATGAAAACGCGCATAAAGACGCCGTAATCGCATCATGGAGAACTAGCGGGACAAGGTTACGCAGCAGTGACGAAGAAACAACAAACGTACGACACTTGGTGCCGCCGGAAGATATGGAGGGAAAGGGATGTGATCAGTCGAGAAGAATGGGGTCCAGAGCAAGCCTGAACGACCTGCCGTCTGTGGCAGCAGCCTCGACAGCGGAATTCGGGCTTTTGCTTTCAGAAGACGTGCAGGCATATACGGGCGGGCGCTCTTCAGGAGTGACATTACCCCCCGCACAGTTTTCACAGGGGGCACAGGTAGCTGGCGGTTCACCGCAAGTCCGGGCAGCGTGCCCTGCAGTTTCCTGTTTCGTTGCCGGTACGCCGGATACGGCTTCCAATGCCTCCAGCATGACGCAGAAGTCAGCCCAAGGCACCATCACGGAAACAGGAACTCCCTCATTCAGCAACACTGCCGAATGAATTTCTCCGTTCCCCAGCTGTTCAGCAATATCGGCAAGCCTTTCACGGGCTTCATGCACGTTCTGTAAAAAGATCACGATGCCCCCTATCGCAACGCGTCACGAACAAAAACATGATGAGGAAAGGAAAAATCCTTTCCCGGCAACTCAGGAATACATGGCAAGCCAGGCATTAATGGAATCAATCGTATCCGTTACCACAGCCGTGAAGCGACCTTTCAGTGCCACAAGCGCGACAGGATCTTCGCTGCGTGCCGCCGTTTCCAGATCCAGAGTGCAGGCATGAAGAGCATCGGCGTTAATTGTCCCGCTTGCTCCCTTAAGGCTGTGCGCTTCCTTGCGCACTTCCTCAAAATCCGCACTCTCCATAGCCGTGCAAATACGCTGGACACGAGCATCCAGAGTTTCCAGAAAGGTGGAATAGAGTTCGCCCACAAAGGCGGTATCGTTCATCAGTCTTTTCAGAGTGGCTTCAGAGTTCAGTATCAGCATGACCCTTTCCTCAGACGGACATACAAATACACGTTGCCCCCGCAATTCCTTTAAAACGCCTCTCTTTGCAGCAATTGCACATATGCTAGGCCATATGGGATAAATATGCAAACCAATCCCTTACAGAAAATACAACTGTCCCCGTGTCAGTTTCTTTTCGTAAGGCCGTACTTGCGGAGCTTGTATTGCAGCGTACGCCTGCTTATGCCAAGTGCGTCTGCAGTCCTTTCGCGGTGGCCGCCCTGAGCCTCCAATGCATCCATAAGGGCAATGCGCTCGGCGTCGTCAAGGGTTCTCGGCCTGCTGCGGGGAATAATCCTTTCCGGTTCAGGCTCGGCCATTCTGCTGAAGGAAGAAGGCGCCGATTCCGCCGTGAGCGCGAGCCGCATCTCACCGGCATGGAATTGTCCGGGCAGTGATTCCATACCCAGAATTTCCGACCGGGACAGGATAAGCGCCCGTTCAAGCACGTTTTCCAGTTCACGCACGTTGCCCGGCCAGTCATATTCCATGAGCGCCTGCATGAAGTCGGGGCTGACCGTTCTGATATCCTTGCGATTCTTTTTGCCCAGCTTGTCCAGCAACCGGCTGACCAGAAGCGGAATATCATCTTTGCGTTCCCGCAACGAGGGAGAGACAATCTCAAGCACATTCAGGCGGAAATAGAGATCCTCGCGGAATTCACCCCGGGCAATTGCCTCGCGCAAGTTCTTGTTTGTGGCTGCGATGATACGCACATCAACCTCCACCGGACGCACGGCACCAAGAGGCTCCACCACCCGCTCCTGCAATGCCCGCAACAACTTGGCCTGCAGTTCAACCGGCATTTCACCGACTTCGTCGAGGAAAAGCGTTCCCCCGCGTGCCAGCTGGAACCTGCCGGGTTTGTCCTTGATGGCACCGGTAAAAGCACCTTTTACGTACCCGAAAAGTTCGCTTTCCAAGAGATTGCTCGGCAGCGCCGCACAATTCACCTTGACCAGTGTGTTGGGTGAACGGGGGCTGGCCTCATGAAGGGCTTCAGCTATCAACTCCTTGCCGGTTCCTGATTCGCCCATGATAAGCACCGTCGCCTCAGAAGGACCGGCCTGACGGATAAGTTCCAGCAGATGCACCATGGCAGGACTGCTGCCCACAATGCGCTCCGAAGGATCACCGGCAGCCAGCTTTTTGCGCAGGTTCTCGTTCTCAGAGAGCAGTCTTCCGTATTCGTAGGCTTTTTCCAGAACCGCAACGAGTTCTTCGTTGTCCGCAGGCTTTGACAGGTAGTCGAAGGCGCCGCGCTTCATGGCTTCTACAGCCGAACCGACAGTACCGTAGGCAGTGAGCATGATGACGGGCAGACTGGGGCGTATCTCCTGAATACGGGCAAGCGCTTCGCTGCCGCTCATTCCGGGCATACGCATATCAAGCAGTACCACGCTGGCCTCGTTATGCAGCAGGTAATCGATTCCGGCTTCTCCGGAACCTGCCTCGGCCACAAACCAGCCTGCGTCTTCCATAACGGCACGCATCATGAGACGCAGGCCGGGTTCGTCATCAATAACCAGTAATTTCTTCATCATGCACTCCAATCATGATCCGCATGGTCGCTATCGGGGAAGAACAGAGCCACAGTGGTACCGCGCCCCTGTTCCGATTCGATAAGGGCCTTACCGGCGTGCTCGCGCATGGTTTTATGCACCAGCGCAAGGCCCAGCCCGGTGCCTTTGGATTTTGTCGTAAAGAACGGTTCAAACGCCTGCTCTTTCTGCTCACGGGTCATCCCCGGGCCACTGTCGCGGACGAAGATCCACACGCCCTCATCACCGAAGGCGGATGCAATATGAATTTGTTTCGTCTCCACTCCGCTCTCACCAAGAGCATCAAGGCTGTTCAGCACAAGATTGAGAACAGCCTGCTTGAGAAGATCCTCATCCGCCCGCACGGTCTGAGATTCAAGACTGATATCAAGGGTCACGCCCTTGTCTTCAAGGTCCATGCGCACGAGGTTGCTGATGTCCTCCGAAAGCTGAATCAGGCTTATCTCGCCCGGCTGAACCGAACGGGGGCGTGAAAGATAGAGAAGGTCGGTGATAACACGATTAAGCCTGTCCGCCTCGCGGATCATCGTTTGAGCATACGTTTCGTCAGGTGTGCTGCCCTTGAACTTCTTGGCAAAATACTGGGCAAAACCTCGCAGGGAACTCAAGGGGTTGCGGATTTCGTGAGCCACACCTGCCGCCAGCGTGCCGAGTGCGGCCATTTTTTCAGCATCGGCCAGACTCTTTTCAAGTTCGCGCATACGGGTACGGTCACGGATAATGACAAGGCGCGATCCCACCTCATCATGCTCACGCAGGGGAACAGACAAAATTTCAAGGTGGGTCCCCTTGGCTGTTTTCCGCTGCCAGCCTGCGGCTGATCCTTCTTCCGGCGGCATGAGGCATTCGCCTATGTTGTCGGAAAGCTGGTCCAGTGCCAGACCGGCAAGACCGGAACCCTTGGCATCCAGAATGGTATGCGCTGCGGGGTTGGCTGCACGGATGACGTTATGAGGACTCACGATAAGCAGGCCGTCCGGCAGGTTATCCAGCAGCTTGGCCTGAAAACGCTCAAGCTGCAGCGCCTTGCCCGCCAGTTCACGGCGTTTGAGCAGGCCCATGGCAAGAGCCCAGATGAACAGCGCTGCAGCGAGAATATATGCTGCCTGAAACAGCGCATTCTGCTTGAACCCCTGATACACGGCCATATGCTTTGACATGTCGAGACCGACCACAAGGAATGACGGAAGCGCCTTGCCTGCCGAATCCAGCCGGGCGGCACCGCCCAGCGCGGTATTTCGCGCGTAGACGTAGACCTTGTCCTTGCCGTAGGTGGCTCTGCCGGACCATTCACCCTGTTCCCGCAGCACGGTCAGGGCATCGGGGGGAAAGACAATGGTAGCCGTTTCGCTGCTGTTGTCGCGGGAAGTGATGACCCGCCCGCCCCGTTCATCGAGAATGCCCACAAAGACCACTTCACCGCTGCGTTCAAGCTCGCGGAAATACTCCGCCGTGCCGGGACGGAACAGTCCCGCGTCCGGCCGTGTAATAATGCCGGTTCGCAGCGAACTTTCAACAGCCTGCAACACGGATCGGGCGGAAAGCTGCAGGTGCAGGACCCCTGCCTCTTCCTGTCTGGACAAGGTCTGTCCGGTGGATATGATGAGAGAGAGCCCGATCGTCACCAGTGTCATCACGGCAATGATCAGGGTACTTCTTTCCTTGTTCAGATCTGCAACTTCCATGCATTATCCCGTTCTGTAATCTGAGAATCGTTCGGCATTACAATCCGGTGCCGTGTCACCCGGTGACACCACATCCCGCCTGCCATTGAAAAAGCCGTGCCAATTGTGCACGAATCTTCCTGCGTGCACCTGCACAAAAGAAATCAGACTAATAGACTGATTTTAAAGACTAATTATAATATTCGCATATTGAACAGCTGTGCGCAGAAAAACTTGTGCAAAATTAGCCGTCCAGAAACTGCACAACATTGCACATGCTGCCCTCTTGTGCAACTTTATGCACTTTTATGATCATTGCAAGTGCACAAGCCACCACGAGCTTTCTCTGTGACATACGGCATAGAAAAAGCCCCTGCACAAGCAGGCTCAACTATTGAATCTCGGATCTGAAAGGAAGGAAGATAAAGGAATCAGTTGGGGGAAGTGCCGTTGCCACCCATCCGGCCCAGCATTTCGAGCGCCTTGAAAGGCGTGGTGATGACGTGCTTGAAAATATTGAACACGCTGCCGCCCAGTTTTTCAATGGTTCTGGGAATGATCTCCGCCCCCCGTATGGAGGTTTTGGGAGCGGCCAAAGGACCATATATGCGCACGGGAAACGTTGGTACTTCCGCATAGGTCACGTTAACACTATAATCGAGATACTTACGCGAAAGATCAACAATTCCGCCCCCCTTCATGGAGACGAACAGCGAATCCAGCTTCATGTTATCGTTACGCAGCACTCCCTTCTCCATGGAGCCTGAAGCCGAGGCTTTGGAAAAGGTCGTTCTCTGGCGGGTACCGTCGTTTCTCTTGCTCAGGCTGTAATAGCCGTCCGCTATATCGAACCCCCAGATACCATCCATCCTGCCCGGAATATCATCATTACTGCTCAGCATACCCGTCAGATCAAGCATCACAGAGGTTTTGCCGCCAATATAATCGTCTCCGGCAAGCCGCATGGCAACAGGTTCAAGATCAACTCCCTTCAGCTTGAGTGAAAGGTGCGAGTTGAGCGCCCTTCTGGTCAGAACAGTACCTGCCTGCTTTTCTTCGGAAAGACGGCCGGTAAACTCGCCCGTTAGCTTTCCTTTGTAAAAATCCGCGGAAAACGGAGCTATGGTCACAACGCCGCTGCCCACTTCCGTTTTGGCAGACACGGATGAGAGGTCCAGATTCTTGTAGGTCATTCTGCCGACGGCCACATCGCCGGCAAGATCGTATTCCCTCAGCCAGTCCAGCTTCCATGGCGCAGCCTGCACTGGTTTGCCGTTGGCCGGTGGCGGCAGATACCGGTCAAGATCGACAGCATCGGCCTTCAGGGAGTACCGCGCTACAAAGGGCTTACCGAGGGTAAAGGCCAGCTCGCCGGTCATACGGGAATTATCAACGCCTATCTTCATGTCCCGCAGCGAGATATTGCCGGATTCCACGTGGAATCCGGACTGCAGCTGACCAAACGACAGGGCACGCATATCCGCAGTGTTCCACAGCGTTGCACCAAGTTCTGTCAGGGTCTTGCGCAGGTCAATTTCATCCGTAGCTATGGAACCGTCCCACACGGATGATCCGAGCAGGTTGCGGGCTGAAAGAGATGCCCTGCCAGTGGCATAGGAGGTTTTCATCAGTCCGCCGGAAACCTTCATGGTTTCCTTGTCCAGATCGAAATCCAGCGCGCCGGTAAGGGTTGCATCCATCTGCTTCTGCTGGCCGAACACGGCCACCGGACCACGCCAGCGTAGTTCGGAAGGAGCGCCGTTCACACGCACGGGAAGTCCTCTGGATGCATCGATAACCACAGGACCGTTCAGGCGCAGGTCGTACCTATCGGAAGAGTTGGCCGGAACAAACTCCATCTGCATGTTCCAGTTGTAGGGCAGATAACGCTCCGCCTTGTCCGGATCGGGATGCGTGCTCTTGCCGGAAAGAATAACGGAACAGGACTTCAGCTCATGCCTTGGTTTAGTCCCGTCACGCTTGGCAACGGTCTGGATATACCCGTCTGTCAATGTGGCTTCGGCTTTGCCTTCCAGACCGGCGACCATGCCCCATACCGTGTGAGCGCCCGACTTCACTGTGGCCTTGCCGCTCAGACGGCCGCCGATAACCTCTTCACCCGTAGCAAGCTTGCTTACTTCGCGCATGCGCACATTGTTCACGCTGACATCCAGCTCCAAAATATCGCGAATACTGAGCCGCGAATCGATAGAGCCGTCATAGAACGAGTCTATGGTGTACGAAGTGTACGTTCCCGTTTTCGGCATGGGCCAGCAGCGGAAGGCAAGTCCCTGCATTTCAAAGGAACGGGCAACGGCCTTGTCGGCCCTGACGCGAATGTCATAGCCAAGGTCGTCATCGGGATTATCATCAGGCTCAAGGTCGGCTGCAAAGACGGCCTTTCCGGGACGCGCGGGCATGGGCAACTTTGCCGGAGGGTTTTCCCGCATTTCGGGGAAAACCTTGTTCACATCCATGAAGGGACCGGACACATCAATGAATATCTCAGGCTTGGAAAAGTCGGCCACAGCCCCTTTACCCTTGAAGGCCATTCCGAGAATCTTCACGTCCAGAGAATCCACCTGCAGGCCCTTGCGGTCCATACGCAGGCTCATGGTTCCATCAAGAGAATCAAGGGCGTGCTGAAGGCTTGTGGGCAGCAGCTCGCCGAATGCGAACCAGTAAGGCAGGCTCAATGCATGGACTGAAGCGGTACCGGCAAGCTGCCAGTCCTGCGACGTGCAGTTAGCCATCCGCAGGTCTGCATCCAGTCCGAGACCGTCAATATTGACATCATGCAGCACGATTTCGGCAAGACGTTCCGCAGGAGTGAAAGCGACTTTTGTCTTCAGGTTTACAGGCAGCACCCTGTCCCTCACGGCCATGGTGCCTTTTGCGGAAACAGTGCTGCGCACAGCCACCGGCGAAAAGGAGCCGGGCGCAAAATCCGCCGCTCCGGTGGAGATAAAGGCGATATTCGCATGACCGTATGAGCTGTCGATGGTGCCGCTTCCTTCCCACACCCCGCGCCCGTTCATATCGGCTTCCAGCTCAAGGCGGGAGAGGCGGACAAAGGGAGCGGTGGCATTTGCGGAAACAGCCGAGGCATCGGCCCATTCGAAGAAGCCGTTTTCAATGATCACGCCGGTGAACGAGATAGCTTTGAGAGAATAATCCGGGTCGCTTTTTCCGGTACTGTTCTGGCTGAAGCTCCCGGCAGCCTTGCGGTACATGTTCTGCCATGGCGCAGTGCCGTTGTGCATTGTTTTCAGCGTAACGGAGGGACCGACAAGCGTTATGTCGGCAAATTCGACGGAGCGGGAAAGGAGAGGTTTGAGGCGAACGGCCGCATACAAGGCATCTATGCGGACCACTTCGGTCTTTTCGTCCGGCTCTCTGAGGACCATATCGTCCAGCTCAAGAGACAGCCACGGATAAAACGAAAGAGCTATACCGCCTTCAATGCGGCATTCCCCGCCAGTCAGTGCGGATATACGCTCTTCAATACGCGTACGCAGAGCTTCCGTATCCAGAAGGCTCGTAAGGACCATGGCCGCACCGCCCGCAATAAGCAGGGCAAACAGCACAAGGATAATCAGAATTCTCGCAATACTGCGCAACAGCCGGCTCCTGACAGAAGTCAAATTCAGGCGCATCATGTGGATTCGGATGCACTACGAACCCATCATAGTCCTGAAACATCCTTAAATCCACCTGATTCAGCCGTGAATCTGAGGTATGCCAGAGGGGCCTCCATTGCAAGCAGAGAGTCAACTTCTGCCACAGAAAGACTGGCGGAATACAAAAATCCCTGCAGATAGCGGCATTCCATATCGTCAAGAACCTGTTCCTGATGCAGACACTCCACTCCTTCCGCAATCACATCCAGCCCAAGGCTGTTACCCAGAGAAAGAATGCTGCGTACAATGGAACGTCCTTCTCTGTCGTTCTGCAGTTGCGCAACAAAGGAACGGTCGATTTTTATTATATCCACAGGCAACCGCTGCAGATAGCTGAGAGAGGAATACCCCGTTCCGAAATCATCAATACACATGCGCACCCCGAACGTGCGAAGGCGCGAAACGGTATCCGCCACCACGCTCATCTGCTCCATCAGCACGCTTTCAGTTATCTCAAAGCGCAGATATTCCGGATTGGCATTCCATTCGCGGATAAGCTGTTCCACATGACCGGCAAAGTCCGGCTGCATGAACTGCCTGCCGGAAATGTTGATGCAGACATACAGGCTGCCTCTGTGGGCAATGCCCTCCGGCACGTTCCATTTCTTCAGGTCGGTCACGGCCTGTTCGAAGACGAAATCTCCGATATCCGTTATCAGGCCCGAATCTTCGGCCAGCGGAATGAATTCGGCGGGTGAAATGGATCCCAGATATTCGTGATTCCAGCGCACAAGCGCCTCGAATCCGCAGATTCTGCTCTCCGCCAGATCAATGATGGGCTGGTATTCCAGATACAATTCTCTGCGCTCAACGGCCTTGCGCAACTCGGTTTCCAGAGCCATGAGTCGCAGCACCGCCTCGTGCATGCGCTGGTTGAACACCTTGAAGCGCGACTTGCCCAGCTCTTTGGCGCGATACATGGCTGTGTCGGCATCGCGCAGCACTTCCTGCGGGTTTTCATAGCGCTCGGTCTTGAGCACAATGCCCACGCTGGCAGAAGTGAATACCTCATGTCCGCCCAATGACACCGGCACACTCAGCATTTCCATAATCCGGCGGGATATGCGCACGGCCTCCCGGGGCGCGCTGATCTCTTCCAGAAGAATGGCAAACTCGTCGCCGCCGAAACGGGCCACAGTATCCACCTCACGCACGCACCTGCGCAACTGCTCGGCCACATGACACAGCAGCTCGTCGCCTATGGAATGCCCGAGACTGTCATTGATCACCTTGAAACGGTCCAGATCAAGATACAGAACGGCAAAGGCGTAATCACTCCTGCGCTGCACGCGGGAAAGCGCCATGGCAAGATGATCCTGAAACAGCATGCGGTTGGGCAGCCCTGTAAGCGGGTCGTGATAAGCCTGATGCTCCAGCCGCGCCAGCGCTTCCTTACGCACGGTCATATCTTCGATGAACCCTTCATAATAGAGCAGGCGGCCATCACGGTCATGCACGGCACGGGCGTTTGCGGTTATCCAGATAAGTCCGCCGCAACGCCTGCGTGCTTTGAATTCGAAGGCATTCACCCTGCCCTCGGCTCCCACAGTTTCCACAAAGGCCTTGCGGTCCTCCTGACGGGCGTAGATGTCCAGTGCCACGTCACGCACTTCCGCAATCAGTTCCTGTGGCGATGAATATCCGAAAATACGAGCCAGAGCAGGGTTTGCATTCAGCAGCCTGCCTTCCGGCGAGGTCTGAAAAATACCTTCTATGGAGTTCTCGAAAATGGACCGGTAGCGTTCTTCCGTTCGCCGCAGAGCCTGCTCAACCACCTTGCGTTCGGCATTTTCCAGCATAAGCTGGGAGTTCATGCGCGACAGCTCGCGTGTGCGTTCAGCTACCTTGAGCTCCAGCACATCGTGTGATTTGCGCAGGCTCTCCTGAATCCGTCTGCGTTCGGTCACATCCCGCATGAGGCACAGCAGGGAAACCACATTGTTGCGTTCAAAACAGACCATGGAAATCTCTGCCGGGAATGAACCACCATCTGCACGGAAGCAGTTTGCCTCGAACAGCTGCACTATCCGCGCACCATCTGCGTGTCCTTCGGCAAGCGCCCGCCGCAGGGCAGATATCAGTTCCGCATTCGCCTCGGGTAACGCATTGACGGCCAGTGCCTCTTCAACGGTGCATCCTTCCAGTCCCGAACAGCCGAACATGCGTTCCAGCGCGGGATTGGATTTGAAGACCCGCCCGTCTGCACTGAGAACCAGCAACCCCTCAGTAATATTACCTATAATAGCAGAAACATAGGAGAGGGTTTCGGTCAGTTCCTCAGTCTTCTCCGCAACGGCGTTTTCCAGATTGCCCACAAGTGCCGCCAGATCGTGCGACATTGACTGCATGGTCTGCGCAAGCGCGCCGACCTCGTCATTGGTGCGAATATCGATGGAACCGGAAAAATCATGCGATGCCACTCGGTTGGCATATTCCGTCAGGCGCATAAGCGGCATGGAAATAGAACGGATGAAGAGAAAGGCGACAATACCGCTCACCACGAAAATAACCATGGTGATGCCCTGCTGCTGCAGCACGGACTGCCAGATGTAGTTGGTGATGATGGACCTGTCCATGCCGATGTAAACAAAGCCCGCTGCTCCGGCGAGAATGGGCATGCCTACATGGATGACGTCGCCCCGGGGCAGCGTGACATGCTGCACCAGAGTGCTGTCACTTAGGGGATCGCGGCTCCGGACAAGATTGACGGCAGCGAGAACCTGTTCGGGAATGACGGGAATGAACGTGTGCGCCAGCACTTCACCATGCGCATCTGTAACCAGCACATAGGAAACGCCTTCCAGATCAAGGTACTGATCTATCTTGGACTGGATGAGCGCGGCGTCGCTTCTGGCAATGATGTCTATGTCAGAATGGGCAACGCTGCGGGCAATGGCCACGGCCTTGCTCTCGTATTCCTGCGTGAGCCGTTTATAGATCAGCCAGCCGGAATACGCGGCACTCACATTGGCCACCACACCGAAGAGAATGATAAAGAAAACGAGTGTCTTCCGGAACAGGCGTGAACGAATCATAGTCGCCACCGTTCCCAATTGACCACAGGCATGTGCCTGTTATCCCGCAGCATCATGAAATACACACGGTCCAGCCCCTGATGCCGCCTGTGATTATAGTGCAGGGGCACATCCAGCCCCACATCATACGAAGTCATCTTCTCAATGACATCCGGAATATCAGCTTTTTGCGGGTTCGGCCCCATCCGCCGCAGCATCTCCACCACCAGACGGGCGTTCAGAAATCCTTCAAAGCTCACAGCGCTGTACTGACGGGGAGAATAATGCTCCGGATTAAGCTCCACCGGAGGCAGCTTGGCCCACTGGTCCATAATGCTGCGGTATTCCCGCACGGCGGGCAGACTCGTATCTTCATAGCTGGGGACGACCTGCAGATTGACTATGTTGTCCGTCAGAAATCCGGTATCACCGGGGAACATTTCCTTGAGCTTGCGGATGAGGTTGTCTCCGTCCGCAAATGAAACGTTGGCGATAAGGGCTGTATTCTTCAACGCCCGCATATCGCGGATAAAACCGGCACCGGAGGCATAGGTGCCTACGGTGACAACGGCATCGGCATCGTATTCGTTGATGATTCTCGCCTGCTCGGCATAAGAAAAATCGGCTCCGCTGCCTCTGGGGTAGGAAACATCCACAACCGGACGCAGGCGGTACTTGGCTAGAGCCTTGCGAACCCCGTCCCATCCGCCCCTGCCGTAGGCATCGGCCTGATAGAATACTGCAATGCGTCTTCTGCCAAGCGATACCAGCCTGTCTACAATGGCTTCGGTTTCCTGCATGTACGATGCGCGCAGATTGAAAACGTATTCGCTATAGGGTTCCTGCCTATGGGGCTCGGCACCGGTGAAGGGAAAAAGCAGATAGGCGTTTTCCTTCTCGTACTTGATCAGAAGGGGAAGAATGCGTGTGACTGTGGGGGTTCCCACATAGGAAAACAGGGCAAAGACATCGTCCTGTTCAATAAATTGAATGGTGTTTGAAATGGCGGGAATGGGATTGTAGCCATCGTCCAACGGCAGAAGCTCAAGCTTGCGGCCGTAAACGCCGCCACCGGCATTCACAAAATCAAAATAGGCCGCAGCCCCCCGGTACAGCTCGATCCCCAATCCCCGTGAAGGACCGGAAAACGCTGCAGACATGCCGAATTTCAAGGAATTCTCAGAAGCCGAAGCTGTACCGGCCCCCATGACAAGCAAAGCTGTCACAAGCCAGCACACAAGTCTCAAGACGTTCAAGCCACATCCCCCGTCTTTAGACACTTTACCCGCACCCGATGAAAGTCTATCCTAGTAAGGCTACTCCATTTCCGCTCGGAATATATATAAAAAATTAACCCATTGGCAATAATTATCTTTCCAAGGAGTTACATATGCGCATCGTAGTGCTGGACGGTTATACACTGAACCCCGGAGACAACCCCTGGACCGCAGTGGACGCTCTCGGCGATCTGGCAGTTCACCCCCGCACGCCTGCTGCGGAGGTTATGGAAAGAGCCAAGGGAGCGGATATTCTGCTCACCAACAAGGTGCGGCTCACGGAAGAGATCATCAACGCCCTGCCGGACCTCAAATTCATTTCAGTGCTCGCCACCGGATATGACGTGGTGGATATTCGTGCCGCCGCAGCCAGAGGCATTCCCGTTTCCAATGTTCCCGGCTACGGAACCAATGCCGTTGCCCAGCACGTTTTTGCCATGTTGCTCGAAATGTACCGCCGCGTGAGCGACCATGCCCAGAGCGTACGCGCGGGCCAATGGACCGGCAACAAGGACTGGTGCTACTGGAACTCCACACAGCTGGATCTGACAGGCAAGACCATGGGGCTTGTAGGCTTTGGCAACATCAGCCGCCGCGTGGCGGAAATAGCCCTTGCGTTCGGCATGCGGGTGCAGGCCCATGTTCCCCGTCCCAAACCGCATCCCGGATACGAAAACTTCTCGTTCTGCGATCTCGAAACCCTGTTTGCAACGTCGGATGTCATCAGCCTGCACTGCCCTCTCACGCCGGAGAACAAGGGCTTCGTGAATGCAGAGCGAATTGCCTCCATGCCCGCTGGCGCCATTCTCATCAACACGGCGCGTGGTCCGCTGGTGGATGAAGAGGCTGCGGCCAGGGCGCTGCACGCCGGAACTCTCGGCGGGCTGTGCACCGATGTGACGAGTGTGGAGCCGGTGCCTGCCGACAATCCCCTGCTGACCGCGCCCAACTGCCTGATCACTCCCCACCTTGCATGGGGAACGCTCACTGCGCGCGAAACGCTCATGCGGGTGACCGCTCAGAACATTCAGGCCTTTCTTTCCGGCAACGCGCAGAACGTGGTGAACGCCCACCTGCTGTAGCAACCGCCCAAAACAATCAGGCCGGGCCCCCTTTCGGGAGTCCGGCCTTTTTTGTCATTCAGCCTGCGAGGGCTCAAAAGTGATATTGCAGTTTCACTAATCGCCGCAGGATGGATTCTCTTCAATCATCTTGTATGCGCAGAACTTGCCGCACATGGCGCATTCGCGCTTGTCCTTGTGCTCTTCACGACGCTTTTCGACCATTGCAGGGTCGAGCGCCAGAGTGGACATGGCTTCCCAGTCCAGTGCCTTGCGTGCACGGGACATGGCGAGTTCACGTTCCACGGCATGAGCACGGCCAAGAGCGGCTTCACCGGCCTGAGCGGCAATACGGGAAGCCATGACACCGGCATGAACATCTTCAATGGAGGGCAGGGTAAGATGTTCTGCGGGGGTCAGATAGCAAAGGAAGTCCACACCGGCGCGAACGCCGATGGCACCGCCAATGGCACCGGCGATGTGGTCATAGCCGGGGCTGCAGTCGATGGTCAGCGGACCAAGAACGTACAAGGGAGCACCGTTGGTCAGCTTCTTGATGCTCTTGATCTGGGCTTCCACCTCGTCCATGCGGACGTGGCCGGGGCCTTCGATCATGCACTGCACACCGGCGGCAAGACCGCGCTTGGCGAGCTGGCCCAGCACCATGACTTCTTCCCACTGAGCGGCATCGCCGGCATCGGTGCCGGCACCCGGACGCAGTCCGTCGCCGAGGGAAAGGGTCACGTTGTACTTGCGGGCGATCTCGAGAATGCGATCATAACCGGTAAGAAGCGGGTTCTCCTTATCGTTCTTGATCATCCAGCGGGCGAGGATGGAACCGCCACGGGAAACAATGCCCATGATGCGGTCGCCGTTCGTGGCAAAATCAGCACCACGACGGGTAAGCCCGCAATGCACGGTCATGTAGTCCACGCCCTGCAGTGCCTGGCTCTCGATTTCCGCAAAGATTTCCTCGGGATCAATTTCCGCGGGGTCCTTGCCGGCATCGATGTACTTCTGGGCAACAGCGTACATGGGAACAGTACCGAGCGGCAGGATACACTTATCAAGCATCTCCGTACGAATGGCATTCAGATCGCCGCCGATGGAAAGGTCCATGACGGTGTCGGTGCCTGCGTTGATGGCAGTTTGCAGCTTGACCATCTCGCAGCGAATGTCATTCTTGAGCGGAGAAGTGCCGATGTTGGCATTAACCTTCACGCTTGCAGGCTGTCCCACCAGGGTGGGTACCACATTCTTGTGGTTGGGGTTGGCAAGCAGCACCATGGTGCCGTTTTCAATCCCCTTGGTGATTTCTTCGGGAGCCAGACGCTCCCGCGCCGCCAACGCATCCAGATGTTTATCCAGGAAAGTGGCAAGGGCGGTGTTCAGGTTCAAAATGGACATATGGTCCCCTTTTCCTTTTCGGAAACTAACGCAGGGACGGGCCTTGGAACGACAACAACACGCGGATTAGATACCAAGCCGGAGCAATTTGCAAGCGAATCCCCTGCTCCGCTGGCGCTTCCCACTCCCTGCCCTGTTCTTGCATCCGAGAGTCTTCCGTAATTATTGAACAAACACACAAACTCTGCCATACTTACCTTTATATATGGACCAAACGCCCCAACGGCCGCGCTTGCACACGGAGACACAAAGGTTTTCCATGAAAAAACTGTTCTGGATAGGCTCTCCCTTCTTTTCCGGTTCCCTTGCCGAATGCGGGTGGGAAGTATGCGCGCATAATTTCGAACACACGGCGGTGTTCGGATGGGGTGATATCGTTTCCATTGCAGGCTGGGAACCGGATGTGGTGGTTGTGGCTGACAAAAGCCGCCCCCCCTTTGTGCTGGGGATGGAGAAATTCCCCTGCCTCACGGTATTCTATTGTGTGGATTCACACATACACAGCTGGTATCCGCTCTATGCTCAGGGCTTTGACGCCTGCCTCATGAGCCTTAAGGACCATATGCCCAGAATGGCGGGGGACTTTCTTCCCGCAGAGCGCATCTGGTGGTTTCCCGCTTTTGCCAAGAATGACGACCTGCCCCTGCCCCACACACCGGAATGGGACCTTCTCTTCGTGGGCACCGTGAACCCGCAGACCACACCGAAACGGCACGCCTTTCTGCAGGCACTCAAGGAACGGGTGCCTTCACTGCATGTAACGCAGGGCAACTACCGCCAGCTCTACCCCAAGGCCCGGCTGGTGCTCAATTTCTGCGAGTTCGGCGACCTGAACTTCCGTGTTTTCGAGGCGCTGGGCTGCGGCGTATGCCTTGTGACACCGGACATTGCCAACGGACAGCCGGAACTGTTCACAAACGGTGAAGACCTGCTCACCTACCCCGTGCATACGGAAGACAGCATGGACCGCCTTGTCGCCACCATTGAAGATGCCCTGCAGGACAATGGCCGATGCAGGCACATTGCCGCCAGCGGTTTAGCCAAGGTTGATTCCAAGCACCGCGCCCGGCACAGGGCGCAGGCTTTTACCGATGCCGTACGCGCTCTTTCTGCCGAAGAAACCATAAAAAAACGGATGCATCGTGCATCCGCCATACGGTCCGGGGCTCTTCGCCTCATATATCTTCTGCTGGCTGAAAGCGTGGAGTCTTCCCTGCTCAAGCAGGCCTATCTCAGAGCCGCCGGCTAAATTGCCCACTATTCCGGACAACCATTCCGGATCAACCACGCGCATCCGACAAGGGCACACGTATCTGCCCGCCTTCCCTCATCGCTCATTATCCATCACCACAACGCGCGCAGGATCATCCCCAGAACGTGGCACATCGCCCGATCCGCTGGCACTTAAACCGTCTTTCCCTGTTCCGGAGAAGGCGCATCCTTGGCGCTTTTGCCCGCAGCGTATGCTGTTTTCGCCTGCTGCATGGCTGAACCGGAAACAAAATCCAGCATGATGAGCAACTCTTCCACCGAATTCTGGCTTCTGTTTTTTTCCTTGTAGGCCTTCACTTTGACCAGGTGTTCCTTGGTCACTGTGCCCGCACGGATCAGATACTCCACAAAGGTTTCCGTCTTCAGCTGTTCCTGCTGCAAAGCCGCTTCGCTTATGGCCCGTTGCTCGGCAGCCACGGCTTCCTCGTGGGCTTCCATACGACCTTTCAATTGCGCCACATTTCCCTGCACCTGGCCCCGTTCCTCTTCCATCTCGTTCACGCGGATTTCAAGAACATTGTTGTCGTTTTCAAGCTTGAACAACAGCGATCTCAATCCTTCCGAGCGTTTATGGATAAGCAGGAATATAAAGGCCGCTACGGCTATGCCGCCCACCATTATGTATGTGACGCTCATGGCATCTCCCCCGCCGAACAGCCCCCCTCTTCGAAGATGGCACTATTCGGGAACGATAAAGTCCGTGATATTGCGGGCAGTGCCGTCTCCGGCCTTTTCCCGCTCCTCGGCAGTATCCTCCTGCCGGGACAGTTCTGCCTCCGGCATCACGTTGTCACTTTCTTCCGCTTCAAAAAAGCCGGGCAGCACATCCTGATCATCAGCCGGATCGCCTTCATCGGAAGCCGGAGAAAAATCGAAATCGTCTGCAGATGCACCGCTTTTCTGTGCGGGAAGAGTATCATCCTCCCACATGAAATCCGGCAGGTCAGCTTCGGCCTGAGTATCAGATTCGTTCAACGAACCGGACACGCCGGACACGCCGGGTTCGCGGGACACAGAGGACACCTTCTCCACTTCAGGAGTATCGGAAAAATAACGGTTGGTGTCGGCAGCCTGAGTGCCATCATCAAGCCCCACGGCCGCAAGCGCCTTGGCCAGCGCAGAATCCATGTCTATGGGCTCATCCAGTTCGTCTGATACGTATACGGGTTCCTGAACAGCGGACTGGCTGTCTGCAGAAGTGAACATATCACCTGCGTCGCCAGTCAGGTCGTCGGACTCGTCGTCGAGCTCGTCATCAGCCAACTCATCCGTCAATCCATCGGGCAGGCCTGAATCCGACTCCTGCACAAACTCATCACGCACTATTTCGTCGGGAGTCAGCAGAATAATGTCATCATCATCCTCTTCCGCCCCTTCCGCTTCATCCAGCTCATCTTCGTCACCGAATATGTTGGAGAAGCGGTATACAGGACGGGGGCGTTCCACTGTCTCGGCAATCACGGAATCACCCGCGTTATCTCCGGACAGTTCGTTTGGGATGGTATCGGACGCGGAAGAGAAGTCGAAACCGCCATCATCGCTGGCCACATAATCATCTTCCACGACAGTTGCAGACTGCTCCGGCTCGACAACTGAATCGACATCAGGGTCGACTTCGGGCTCGAACAGGAACAGGCCCTTGCGTTCCGGCTGCCGGGGCGCAGCAACGGCAGAGGCAGGCCGTGCAAATCCGTCAAGATGCAGATCGGGCACCTGTTTGAAATATGGTTGCGCTGCGACATCCTCATCCACAGCGCCATCAGCTGCGGACGAGAAAACATAGTCTTCAGCAGGCTCAGGCGTGTGAACAGGACGACGCACGGCACTCGCCGCTATCTCCTTCAGGTCTTCTTCCAGAATATCGTCTCCGCCGGGTATGGTATGAATGTCGAGCACACCGCGAACGGCATCAACCTTTCGTGATGCGAGGGAGACATCCATATGCAAATCGGGCAAACCGGAATCGGAGGACAGGGTATAATCGATGTGCTCATCTGCTTCCTGCCCTTCGCCGTCTTGCGAGGAATACACAGAATCTTCCGTTCCGGCATCCTCTTCATCCACGGCATCAGCCCGGACTGAAGACACTTCGGGGGCAGCGCCAACAGTCTCGGTATCAACTGCACCGCCTGCTTGCACATCATGCTCTGCGTATACATCGGCATCAAACTGCCAATCATGTTCTCCGGCTGCGGCCCCCGCACCTACCCCGTCAAAATCAATACTGGCGGAGTCCATAGGAGCAGGCGCAGGTTGACCTGCATCGCTGTCGGGCTGCATCCCCTGTTCCTGCATATCACTATCCATGGCTTCCGGAGTGAACGGGCGGAAGTCATCGTCGGCTTTGAGCCCGCCCACCGCATCCGCAACCGGTTCAAATACACCGGAGTCGAAACCGGAGCTATCCGCTTCGTCATCAACGGAGCTGTCCGCTTCGCTATCAACTTCACTATCAACGGAGCCGTCGGCTGCCGGTTCAAAAACATGCTGCACAATATCTTCGGGCTCATATGTCCCGTCAAATTCCGCAGCCTCACTGTAGGCTGCGGAATCTTCAACTACCGATACGGTTGCCTCGGTGCCTGCCGTGGCAGGCTCTGCGCCTGCCAGCAACGTTGCTCCCGCCACGCCAACAGCTATTCCGGCTGGAAACGCACTGCCGGAGACAGCTCCGGCTTCGACGTTACCAGCCCTATCGAAAGGGGCGTCGGCATCACCGAAAACAACCTCCCCTTCCCTGTTGAAATGCACCCCTCGCTTGGGGGTGTTGGCCTGAGTGGCTTCGGTAAGGGTCTGTTCGTGGCGCTGCAGCGTAACAAGCTGCGCCATGCGCTTTTCAATGGAACGCAGAACCTCGTTCATGCTGTTTCGCTCATTGCGGATGCTGCGGGTCATCTCCTCCATGCTGCGGAGCATGAAGTAGAACATGACCATAAGCCCCGCGAAACACAGCAGGATGAACACCATAAATATCGTATATTGTTGACTTAAAATGAGCATACCTTCGCTCTTTCGTTTAATCGCCCGATGAAGTACCATGAAACATGGCGCGGCCACTTCCTTTTACTTCAAGGCATTTAGCACAGAAGCACCACGATTAACAATATACCCCTAGCTCAGGAACCCGCATGGCTTCTTCAAATATCCGTCCCAATCTCCTTGTCGCGGACAAGGATGGCAATATTTTTGACCACCCCGATCTGCTCATGGTCTGCCGCAAGGGCAACGAACTCGCCCTGCCCAAGCCGGATGAGCTGATGCCCCTGCCTGAAGGCAGCGACCTTTTTCTGCTCCCCGGCAGGCTCGCCATCGGCCTTGACCCCGAAACGGGCGAAGCTGAAGCGCTGGAAGAATATGCCGTGGCCGCATTTGCCGCCCCGGCGCACACGCTGACAGCGCATCCCGCTTATATGACGCAGGACGATGCCCCCACCCTGCCCCTGTTTGCTTACGGAGCGGTGGGCTTTGCCAACGGCAAATTCTATGTCTGCGCAAAAAAAGTTGATCAGGACGTACGGCAGATCTTTGCAGGAATATCCTGCAACAAGATAGAAAAAAACGCACACCAGCTCATGAAGCGTTATCCGGACAACCGGCTCATGCAGCACATCATGGGCAACTGTGTGCTCAAGTATTCCTGCCCGGCGGCCCGCAACCTTGCACTCGGCCGCTTCGAGGCACCTCTGCCCACCTCACGCACCTGCAACGCCCGTTGCGTGGGCTGCATCTCGCAGCAGGAAGAAGATTCCGAAATCTGCGCAACGCCCCAGAGCCGCCTCACCTTCACGCCCAATGCCGCAGAAGTGGCGCAGATAATGACCCACCATTTCGGCAACGTGAAGGACAAGCCCATATACTCCTTCGGACAGGGCTGCGAAGGCGAACCGCTGACCGAAGCCCCCCTGCTGGAAGAGGCCATCCGCCTGTTCCGTTCGCAGGGCGGCAAAGGCACGGTGAACCTGAACACCAACGCGTCCATGCCCGACAAGATTGCCAGACTGTGCGAGGCGGGGCTCTCTTCCATCCGCGTCAGTCTGAACTCTGCGCGGGAAGAAGTGTACAACCGCTATTACCGCCCCAAGGGATTCACCTTTGCGGATGTGCGCCAGTCCATTGTGGAAGCCAAGGCGCGCGGCAAGTGGGTATCCCTGAACCTGCTCTTCTTCCCCGGCATCACGGATTCCGAGCCGGAAATCGAGGCCCTGACCGAGCTGGTGCAGGAAACCAAGGTAGACTTCATTCAGCTTCGCAACCTGAACATAGACCCTGAAATGTACATGGAATTGCTGGAAGGCATCGAGTTCGGGCCGAGCACCGGATTCTCCTTCTACCGCAAGCGCATAAAGAAGACCTGCCCGTGGGTGGAGTTCGGCTACTTCAACCCCTACGTCGGGGACTGATACAAAATGGGAGCCTTGCGGCTCCGTTCTTGTTGATGACAAACCCTCGTTTTCAGTAAAACAGTATTTCCGTTAAGCCGGAACTGAGGTCCAAAACGGATTTTCATCGCTTATACGAGGTGCAGGAACGTTAGGTTCCTGCCCGGCGGAGCCAAAAAATACCAGAAATATCTTTGTCTGAAGTCTGAAGGGAGCCTTTCGGCTCCCTTCTTATTTGTAACAATCCCTTCGCTAAAAAACATCCAGCTCGGTCTTCATGGCATTGATGAACAACACGGCATCAACACCGGAAACCGGGTCCAGCGGCCTGAACAGACCCTTGGCAAGATCGGCATGCATAAGCCCGCGCGAGGTGACGAACATCACCGAGTTGAAATAGGGATGATCGCTGCGCACGTCGGGGAACGGAGAATCCTGTCCCATGAAGCGGGTGGCGAGGGCCGAATCGTTCCGTGCACGGATATAGATATCTTCCAGTATGAGCGCCATTTCAGCTCGGGTAACGGGCTTGTCTGGCTGAAAGCTGCCGTCGGCATAGGGCTGCAGTCCGCGCATGCGGTATGGCAGCACGGCCCGTATGTCAGCTGCCAGCGGGTGCCCCTGAATATCTGTGGTGTCTAAACCCTGTCCGGCTGCATCCGCCGTACCGGAACGCGGCGCGGCAAAGGTGCTTATATCCGGCAATTCTGTCCCTTCAAAGAACTTTTCCACGCCGAGCTCCTCAACCAGCAGGGCCGCCATATCGGCACGGCTCAACTGGTCCACCAGAGCTATGCGTTTGCCCACGGATGTCTTCAATGATGCCTTGATGATCTTTTCCAGAAGCTCCAGCTTCTTCCCTGCGAGTTCTGCATAGCCCTGATCACGCGCCTGCGCCTCCCTGAAAAAGCTGCGGGCATCGTCGAACTCTAGCGCACGCAGATAGGCAACACCTTCCCAGTACCACGGCATGGCCGCCTGCTCATCCGCTATACGGGCATCGTTAAATGCCCGTCGGGTTTCTCGCAGCAACACGGAATCCGAGGTCATGCCCTTTTCATGCAGGGCAATGAAGGCGCGCTGTTCTGCCACCAGAGCCCACATGCGCTCGGGCGAACCGCTGTTTCTGTCGGCGTTCTGCTGACCGGAGCGGATAAGCTCAAGAGCCTCGCCAACAGTACCGTTCATGGCCAGAACAAGCCCTTTGCCCGCAAGGGCCGGACCATATTCGGCATTCAGCTGCAGGGCGGTATTGAAGGATTGCAGCGCAGCGTCGGGCTTGCCGCCGTCTATCTGCCGCATACCGGTTTCGTAGTGATGCAAGGGCGTATCAAGCATGCCCTTTGCCCCGCGCTGCGTCTTGGCGCACCCGAGCAGACCGGCCGCAACGACCACCATGCCGAGGCAGACCAGCCGCCTGAAAGAATCCCTGAAGAGAATTGCGCGTAGCATTTCTATCTCCTTGCGTGCCTTAATCAAGCACGATCATAACGCGGCATTTTTCGAGAAAATCCTGCCCGGGAGCAAGTTCTCTCAGCTTAGCCGCATCATCATTGGATATGACCAGATTGGTGCGGGCCTTGCCGTCCACAGCGACAGCCTTGACCACCAGCGGATGGCCGGCAACGCGGGGATTGGCCGCAGCCTTGTCCATATCCTTGCCATATCCCGCCATGCCCTGCTGAATGGCATATTCACGGCTTACGGAGGCGGTGCCGTATACTTCCTTGCCAGTCTCGTCCAGCAGACGGGGGCTCATGGCAGGTCGGGCACCAAGACCGCGCGCGTCGACCAGAAGGCCGGTGAACGGTGCGTTATTTTCCGGTGCGGGAGCAAGCGGCCCCTCAGTGCCGTGAGCCGGAACCGTGCCGTTATCCGTCATCTGCGGCACGGGGCCGGGAACAGGCGACGGTGCAAGCATGGAACCACCCGGAACAAAGAACGGCGTTTCGGGCGGTATGAGCGCATTGGCGAGCCCGCCGCGCAGGTTCATGCCCACGGAGACCTCAACAGATCCGTCGGACATATAAGCAGTATCAAGAATCTGGGAATTTTGCAGAAAACCGCGCACACGCTCCACAACGGTATCATCCGCAATCATGGCATTCTGCACGGTGGTCTGCGCATCAATCTGAACGCCCTTGATCATCGAAAGCAGATTGCGCCGTGCATCAACCGTTGCAGCGCGGATGGCCATGCCGCGTGCCTGTGCAAGGCTGACGGAGTTTGGCGGCGGCACACCTATGCCCTTGGCGGTTACATAGCCTGTCTGCCAGTTGACCGCGCCGGTATCCATGTCCTGCACATAATCGGCGTTACCGAAATCCTGAGCAAATGCCTGTGCCGCCAGCAGAAGCAGACAAGCCGTTGCGGCAGCCATTGATCTCATGAAGCGCATGAGCTTCCTCCTGAGTAACTGTTTCGTCTCCCAACGTGCATAACATGCCGGAGACGCATGACTTCATCCTGCCCGAATACCTTAGCGACCAAGTTTCCGCAAATAGTATCTGGCCGCCTTGTTATCCGTCTCATATCGCAGGGTGCGTTCCCAAAGCTCTGCGGCGAGCCGTGAGTTCCCTTTTTCATACGCGGCATAGGCCCTGTCGTTCATCACCTTGGCAAGGCTGGAACGGGCCTCGGCGTCTGCGCCGTTGATCTTCAGCACCTTTTCCCACAGGCGCACGGCGTGATCTTCATACCCCTGATTGAACAGCACCCACCCCAGACCGTGCATGGCCTTGGTATGGCGGGGGTTCAGGGCAAGCGTGCGCTCAAATTCCAGCCGCGCATTCATGGGCATATCCATGGACAGAAAAGCCCCTGCAAGGCGGTAGTGGGTTTCGGGATCATCCGACCCGAAGGCCTGAGCCTTGCGCAGCCATTCCACAGCCCGTGCTCCGTCGTGGTCCACGGCTGCCATGACGCCCAGAAAATAACATGCGTCGGCATTACGCCCGTCTATCTTCAATACCTGTCTGAAAAATCCACGGGCTTCATCCTTGCGCCCGTTCTGCAAATGCAGCACCCCGAGCCACAATCGGGCAAAGGTATTATCGGCATGCTTTGCGGCAACGTCCGAGAAAAATCGCGCAGCATCCTCAAAACGCTCAAGCTTGGCACTTATGAGTCCGAGCTGGTTAAGAGCAAAGGCGTTATCCGGATCATCCCGCACCACCTGCCCGAACAGGGTGCGCGCCGCCTGCAGCTGCCCTTTGTAATGCAGGTCTGCTGCCTGCAACATGCGCTCGTCCAGCGGGTCGCCGTCCGATCCTTTGGTTACCGGAAGCCCGATCGCCGGAAGCCCGTTCGTCTGAGTTCCGGCCACCTGTCCCCCGCTTTCCTGAGAGCCAGTCGCAGCAGAGAGAATCACAACAGAACCGATCGCATCAGAACCGATCGCATCAGAATTGGTCACATCAGAATCGGTCGCATATGGGCCAGTCGCAACGGGGCCAGTCTCGGCAAGCGCCCGTTCCGCACTCAGAATGTTGCCCACCGTAACGCAGACCACTCCCGAAAACAGCAAAGCCAGACACAGGCGAATCACGGCGCGGCACATTATGCCTGCCCCCCTTTCCCTGCAAGATTCATGATACCCGATGCAACCGAAGCGGCCATGCGCTGCCGGTATGCGGCATCGGACAACAGTCGCTCTTCACTGTCGTTGGAAATGAATCCTGTTTCCAGCAGGATGGAAGGCATGCGCGCCTTTCTGAGCACATAAAAATCAGCCGAATGCACTCCACGATCAGGAAAGTGCAGCCGCTTGGCGAGCAACTTCTGCATGATGCCTGCGGCAGCATCCGCTGCCTGCCAGTAACGGCGTCGTTCGTAGCGGAAGAGAAGATTCTCGATGTTCACGGCATCGGCATCCTGTTGTGTCGCAGCCGTCTTTTCATATCGCAGAACGGCATTCTCGAAACGGGCCACCCGCTGCGCTTCCTTGCTGGAAGCCTGCTCGGAACAGAAATAGGTTTCCACCCCCTGTGCAGCCCTGTTTTCGCTGGCATTGCAGTGGAAGGAGATGAACAGGTCCGCGCTATGCTGGTTGGCAACGGCGGTACGGGCGCTCAGAGGGACATAGTAATCCCCTGTGCGGGTGAGAAACACACGCAATGCCGGTGCCCGCTGCCGCAGCACGGAGGCACAGGCAAGCGCCAGCTCAAGATTCACGTCCTTTTCCATCAGCCCCTCGGTACCCACTGCACCGCTGTCGAACCCGCCGTGACCGGCATCCAGCACAACACGGCGGACGCGGTAACCTGCCTGCGTGTCAGGCGTATCCGCAAGCAGCCGGGCCATGTCTGTCTCTTCCTGCCTTGCGGCGTTTTCCAGCGGCGTCAACTTTCTGCCATCCGTATTCCGATCCGTATCACGCGCCATGCCGGACGTATCCACTCCCGCATCCGGCATACCGGACTGCCCTGCATCATCAGACGTTGAACGCCGGTCCAGGCGGTGCTCAGGATGCTGGGAAAGCATATCCGCCATCATGCGCGAATAGGTATCTTCCGGATTCAGGTTGGCGGCATGGCGAAAATGTGCGGTGGCTCCTTTCCGGTCACCGAGAGCAAGCAAGGTTCTGCCGAGAAGCCCCTGCACGAAATCGCTTTGTGCTTCGAGAGATGCGGCATTGCGCAGAACCGTGAGCGCCTCGGCATACCTGCCTTCTGCAAGCAGATTCTGCCCGCGCACGGCCAGTTCAAATACTTTGGAGAGGGTTTCCGGCGCGGCTGTGGCGTTGGTTCCCGCATTCAGCAGGACCTCATCCGGCGGAGGCAGCAAGGCATGAGCCGTTGCGGGTGCAAAGGCAGCGAACGCGTTCAGCAGCCCCTGAGCAGCAAGCCCCGCTCCCATGCGTTGCAGAAAGTGTCTTCTCGTCATCATTCCGGCACACCAGTTCTCCGATTTTCCGATTCCCCGCCCCCCCAATCCACGGTCACGGAAGGATGGACAGACTCTGCTGTCATCCGTTTCCGACAGTTGCCTGAGTCGCACGATGGTCCGGAACAATCCTGCACGGCGGCACTGAAGGCCTATCCACCAACGGGCTATTCCCCCGGGCTATACACATCGGGCCATTTCCTGCCCGCTACAGGCGGTCGAAAACATTCAACGTACAGCGCAGCCAGTTGCCCTTGTTTCCCCCATATCATGGCCAATCCGGAACTCACAGGCTACATTACTATCGGTTCCGGGGCAACGCGCTTTACAACACCGAAGCAATCTGCAGTCCCTCTGTCGTACGCTGCCGTGATGCACGCCACCAGCCGTCTCCGAATCCTTCTTAAACAGCGGCACCCCTGCCACCCTTCACTACGTTTTCGTTACACAGTGTTTTACTGTTGACGGTTGCAGCGCCCGTCTATATCGGTTGTTCAAGCGATGAACTGTATCCTCGCCCCGTCTTTCATCCCCAACCCCTGCAATGAGTCTTTTTCTGTATGCCCAATTTTGTTCTCATTCTGCTGTTGTCGGCATTCCCCGCCCTGTCCACAGACATGTATCTGCCTGCCATTCCCACCCTGTGCGATCTGTGGCAGATATCTCTTGCGCAGGCCAATCTTTCGCTTGTGGTGTTCTTCATCAGCTTCAGCGCCTGCCTGCTCGTGCACGGACCGCTTTCCGATCGGTACGGGAGACGCCCCGTCCTACTCTGGGGCATCAGCCTTTATGTGGTCGGGTGCCTGCTTTGCGCATCTTCCACCTCCATCACCATGCTCGTTTTTTCCCGCATTGTGCAGGCAATGGGAGCGGCAGCCGCCTCCGCCATGTCGCTGGCTCTGGCCAAGGATCTGTATGACGGCGAAGGCCGCAAAAAGCTGCTGGCCTATCTTGGCGTCATCGTACCGCTCTGTCCCATGGTGGCCCCCACCATCGGCGCATTCATGCTGAGCCATGTTTCGTGGCGCGGCATATTTCTCTCGCAGGCCATATTGTCCCTCACTGCGCTGTATGGTGCATTTCGCCTGACCGAACCTCTTCAGGAAAAAGGCAGCGGCGGCTTTTCCGCTGCAGTGGGCCGCTACCGCGACCTGCTCCGCAACAAGGCCTATCTTGGTTATGCCATTTCGTTTTCCCTGCTCGGCTTTCCCTTCTTCGCCTACATTGCGTCGTCGGCTGATATTTTCATCACCGGCTTCGGCATGACAGAGCAGACATACGGCCTTTATTTCGCCTTTAACGCCTTTGCGCTGATGATCGGTTCGTTCCTGTGCTCGCGCCTGTGCGTAGGCATTGCCTCGCGCACCATCCTGCTCGTTTCCGTAACGGGGATGATATGTTCCGCAGCCGCCATGCTCTATCTTGGTGGCGACACGCCCGTGCTCTTTGCCCTGCCCATGTTTGCCTATTCCATGTTCCTCGGCATGAGCCGCCCCATCAGCAACCACATGATTCTCGAACAGGTGCAGAAGGATGCAGGCACGGCCTCATCACTGCTCACCTTTTTCTTCTTCATCTGCGGTGCCATTGCCATGGAGACAATCTCCTTCAACTGGGAATCCAAACCGCTGGCCATTGCCGTCATGGGACTGGCTGCCACGATCACCCCGCTTATCGTGGTCATCAAGATACGGGAACGCGGCTAGCCGGATTGCGACACAGCAAAACAAAGAACGCCCCCTTTCGGGGGCGTTTCAGACTGCTGACCAAGTCATTTCTTTTTTTGGCTCCGCCGGGCAGGAACCTAACGTTCCTGCACCTCGTATAAGCGATGAAAATCAGTTTTTGAACCTCTGTTCCGGCTTAACGGTAATACGGTGTTACTGGAAAACGAAGGCTTGTCATTAACTTAAAACGCCCCCAAAGGGGGCGTTTTGTTCTTTTTATCATCAAGATTTGCAGTTCATTCAGATTCAAGCATCCGCAGCGCCTCGCCCAGATGCCGTATCCAAATATCGACAAAACCCGGATACTCTGCCACCCCCACAAGCACGGGGATACATTCGAACCCTGCGGCCTCGATATGCGATTTCCACGAGTCCGGCCCTTCTCCGGCCATATCCTTGCGGGCATGGCGGCCGACAACGGAAAGCAACGGCAGCAGCCACACACGCCTGAATGCTCCGGCTTTCAGAGCGGGAAGAATATCTTCGATGGTGTGGCTTCCGTCCATGGTGCCGATAAAAACGCCTTCATCCCTGCTCCGCACGGCGCGGGAAAGGTCTTCGTACCGTGAATCGCCGGAATGCCACGTGCCGTGTCCCATGAACACCACGGCATCACCCGCCTGACGCAGCGCGGGAAGATGACGCAACATGGCTTCTGCCGCACGCTGCACATCCTCATCCGTATGCAGCAGCGGGCTGCCCACCACCACATTCTGCAGGCGTTTCTGCATGCGCATCTGCTCGCCATCAGCCAGCAGATCTTCATACTCGGCACCGGGGATGATGTGTAACGATTGCACAGCCACGTGGGTGTATTTTTCAAACCCCATCTTTTCCAGCGCCTTGCGCACGGAATCCGTCTTCACCCTCTGCTCCGCAAGGCGGTCACGGATGAGTTCGGATGTGAAGGCCCAGCGCACGTTCACTCCGGGAAACGCGGAACGCACCCTGTCGTCCACAAGGGAAAGGGTGTCGTTGGCCTGTTTGCTGTTCGCGCCAAATACGACGAGAAGAATACCACGTTTCATGAAAGTTCCGTACGTACTGGTTGCTGACAACCGGCAAAACCGCCGGTTCAATATTCCATCAAGTTGGAAAAAATACGATAATGGCGGGCCATTGGCAAGCTGCGCCTGAACTTCATGCAGCCCCCCCCTCGCGGAATGGGTTCCCGTCACCGTGTCGGGCGGGCATAGCAAAACAAACAGGAAAGCAACGGCAACGGGGCCGGTATGCGCATGGTATTTGACCGCGCAACGCCCAAAGAGTACAAGAGAAAGATCAACAATCATTTCCATAAGGATACCGTATGCGACTTCTTGTAACGGGCGGCTGCGGCTTCATCGGTTCCAATTACATACAGTACCTGTTCCGCAACGATGATTCCGTTGTCGTGGTGAACCTGGACAAGCTCACATATGCCGGCAACCCGCTCAATCTCAAGAACATCGAAGACCAGCACGGCGGCACACGCTATTTCTTCGAAAAGGCGGACATAGCCGATCCTGTCGAGGTTCGCCGCATCATCGAAGAGCACGGCATTGAGGCCGTGGTCAACTTTGCGGCGGAAACCCACGTGGACCGCTCCATCAACGACCCCGCCCCCTTTGTCACCACCAACGTGCTGGGGACGCAGAACCTGCTGACCACGGCCCGTGCGCTCGGCATTGAACGCTTTGTGCACGTTTCCACAGACGAAGTGTACGGCGACCTCGGCCCTGCCGACCCGCGCTTTACCGAGCAGACGCCGCTCAAGCCGAGCAGCCCTTATTCCGCTTCCAAGGCTGCGGCAGACATGCTTGCCTATGCCTTTTACCGCACATACGGCTATCCCGTCTGCATTACCCGCTGTTCCAACAACTACGGTCCCTACCAGTTTCCGGAAAAACTCATTCCGCTCATGTTCAAGCTGGCGAGCAGCAATTCTCCGCTCCCCGTATACGGTGACGGCAGCAACATCCGTGACTGGATTCATGTAGACGACCACTGCCACGGCGTACACCTGACCCTGCTCAAGGGCATTCCCGGCAAGGCCTACAACTTCGGCGGCAACGCGGAACGGACCAACATGGAAGTGGTGCGTGCCATCCTTTCCCTGCTGGGCAAGCCGGAAAGCCTCATATCCTATGTGAAGGACCGCCCCGGCCACGACCGCCGGTACGCCATGGACTATTCACTTGCACAGAAAGAGCTGGGATACGAGCCCGCATACACCTTTGAACGGGGAATTGCGGAAACCATCGCATGGTATCAGGCCAACGGCGAGTGGCTGGAAAGTGTGGAATCGGGCGCATATCGCGAATTCATGCAGAAATGGTATGGTGATCGGTAATGGACCAGAGTTCCGTTTCTTCCACTCCCGCTCGGAGAGCCATTGTCCTTGGCGGCAAGACCGGCCTGTTCGGCAGCACGCTTGCCCGCACCCTGCGCGATGCCGGATGGATAGTACATGCCCCCGGCCGCGAAGACGTGGACCTGTTCAGTGAAGATGCCCTTGCCGCATACATAGACGCCTGCGAACCGGACATGGTTTTCAATACCGTGGCCTACACGCAGGTGGACAAGGCGGAGGACGAGCCGGAACAGGCACGCCGCGTAAACAGGGGCCTGCCCGCCAATCTGGGACAAGTGCTGCGCACCCGTCCTGTGCGTTGCCTGCACATAAGCACGGATTTCGTCTTCAACGGCAAACAGAGCACTCCCTACACGGTGGAAGACACCCCCGACCCGCAGTCCGTATATGGCAGCACCAAACTCGAAGGCGAGCTGGCATTGCTGGAGCGCATTCCCGACAGGGCCATCATAGCCCGCACGGCATGGCTCTTCGGACCGGGTAAAAAGAATTTTGTGCAGACCATTCTGGGATTGTGCCGCGAGCGCAGTTCGCTCAACGTGGTGCACGATCAGGTGGGCTCGCCAACCTATACGGTTGATCTGGCGGCTATGTGCCTGCAACTGGCAAAGCATGAAACCAGCGGCCTGTATCATCTCGTCAACGCTGGCCAGGCAAGCTGGTGTGAACTGGCAGCGGAAGCCGCCGCACTGGCAGAACTGCCATGTGCTGTACACGCCATTCCCTCAAACGAATATCCGCAGAAGGCATGCCGCCCTGCCTATTCCGTGCTGGACACATCACGCTTCACGGAAACAACGGGAATCACTCCCCGGCCATGGATTCAGGCCCTGCGCGACTACATCTTCCACGATCTCTGGAACACCGAACTCATCCAGAACACCTCCCAGCACAGCCGGTAACACGCATGACAACCACCTCCCCCGTTGCATCCATCACCAAGGCGGCTGCAGAAATCTTCCGCAATGCCGTCAATGCCAGTCTCATCCTTTTCAAGGTGATGGTTCCCATCATCATCGCCGTGAAGATTCTCAGCGAATTCGATCTGGTGAAGTACCTCGCCCTGCCCCTTGAACCCTTCATGGGACTGGTGGGCCTGCCCGGTGAAATGGGACTGGTATGGGCCACCGCCATTGTGGTGAACATCTACAGCGGCATCATAGTCTACGTGGCCATGCTGCCAACCATGGACCCGCTTTCCGTGGCTCAGGTATCCGTGCTTTCCGCCATGATTCTGGTGGCGCACGGCCTGCCCGTGGAATGCAAGATTGCCCAGCGGTGCGGTGTGAGCCTGACCAGTCAGGTCATATTCCGCATGGGGGCCGCCATGATGCTCGGCATTATCCTACACCTCATCTATTCCGGATTCGGACTGCTGCAGGAACCGAGTGCCATCATGTGGCAGCCGGAACAGGCATCGCCCGACCTGCTCATCTGGGCACTGGGTCAGGCGCGCAACCTGCTCTATATTTTCATCATCATACTCGGCCTCATGCTGCTTATGCGCCTGCTGGATGCCTTCCGCATCACCGAGGGCATAAACAACCTGCTCACGCCCTTTCTGCGCTTCATGGGCATCGGCCGCAACGCGGCAACCATTACGGTACTCGGCCTCACCATGGGCATAACCTACGGTGGCGGGCTGATCATTCACGAGGTGCAGTCCGGCCGCGTTTCGCAACGCGACGTGTTTGCCTCGCTCACGCTCATGGGGCTCTCGCACGCACTCATCGAAGACACCCTTCTGATGATGCTGATCGGCGCGCATGTCAGCGCCACCCTGTGGGGCAGGCTCATCTTCTCGCTGGTATTCGTAGCCGTTTTCATGCGTATTTTCGACAGCTATCGCAAGCGCCGCGGGCTTGATACCGCCCCCGTGGCCAGTGCTGAAACCGCTGTTGCGGAACCAGAGAAATAGCGCGCAAACACAGACAGACAGACGGACAGACAGGCACACCCCGAAACCAAAGGGCTGATGGGCTTGCAAACGAATTGCCGCGTGCATTACCCAAAGAGCCACCAAGAGAATTACCAAAAGAATCACCGGACACATCACAACAGACACGTCAGCGAACGCACCACGGGTCGAACGGAATACTGCGATAATGACGAAATCAGGCACCATATGGATAAATGCCGGAGAGATGTCCGGCGACATGCACGGCGGCAAGCTCATGGCCGCCCTGCTCCGCAAAGCCCCGCAACTTGAATTCTGCGGCATGGGCGGACCGGAAATGCGCGATCAGGGACTGGATGCCGTGCTGCGGGTGGAAGACCTCTCCGTCATGGGCTTCACCGAAGTGCTCGGGCACATTCCCCGCATCTTTCAGATGCTGAAGCGCATCAAGGCGGAACTGGCTCTGCGCAGGCCGCGCGCCGTCATCCTTATCGATGCGCCGGAATTCAACTTCCGCGTGGCCAAGTATGCCCACGCGCTGGGTATTCCCGTCTACTACTACATTTCGCCCAAACTTTGGGCATGGCGAACAGGCCGGGCCAAGTTCATTGCCAAATACATAACCCGCATGATCTCCATTCTGCCCTTCGAGATCGAGTTCTACAAACAGTTCGGCATGACTGTGGATTATGTGGGCAATCCCCTTGTGGACATGGTGGACTGGCCGACCATAGACCACATAGAGCCTGTGCGGGGGCGTATAGGCCTGCTGCCCGGCAGCCGCCGGAAAGAGATTGAACCGCTTATGCCGGAATTTGCCAGGGCGGCAACCATTCTGGCCAAGGATATGCCGCATCTGGAATTTCACTGCATACAGGCTCCGGGGGTGGAGCAAAGCCGCCTGCGCGAACTGTGGCTTTCGGACGTGCCGCTGACCATCCACAGCCCGTTGAACCGCTACGCCTTCATGCGAGGCTGCGAAATGCTCATGGCCGCCTCCGGCACCGTGACACTGGAAAGCGCCCTCATCGGCACGCCCACGCTGGTGGCATACAAGCTCTCGAAACTGACCTACGCCATTGGCAAACGGGTGGTGAAGGTGCCTTACGTTGCCCTGCCCAACCTCATCATGGGCCGCGAAGTTTTTCCGGAACTGCTGCAGGACAAGGCAGACGGCACAGTGCTGGCGGAACACGCCCGTGCATGGCTCACCAATCCCGAGGCCATTGGAGCCGTGCGTGCAGACCTTGCGCAACTGCGCACCATGCTTGGAGAACCCGGCGCACCGGACCGTGCAGCGCAGGTGATTCTACAGGATTTCTAGAACAATTGCAGATTTGAACAAAACAAAAAAGAGGCGGCCCAAAGGCCGCCTCTTTACATTCATGGGAACACCCAACCCTATTGGGGCGTGGTGTGCGCTTCCCCTTCGGGGAGGCTGTCCATACGGAGCGAACGGGTCAGCACTGTGCAGTCTTCGCCGTTGCTGTAGATCTTGTCATGTTCTGCCATAAGGGCCACGGGCAGCACTTCGTCCACATGCTCCACGGGAATGATCTTCAGTCCCTTCAGAATATCGGCAGGAACTTCCTTCAGATCCTTCTCGTTATCCTTGGGGATGATCACCGTGGTGATAAGGCCGCGATGCGCTGCAAGCAGCTTTTCACGCAGACCACCGATGGGCAGCACTCGGCCGCGCAGGGTGATTTCACCGGTCATGGCCACATCGTTGCGCACGGGAATGCTCAGCAGTGCGGACACCATGGAGGTGCACAGCGTGATACCGGCTGAAGGGCCATCCTTGGGCGTTGCGCCTTCCGGCACGTGCACGTGGATGTCGATCTCCTTATGGAAATCGGGCTTCAGACCGAACATGCCGGAGCGCGAACGCACGTAGGAAAGTGCAGCTTTGGCGGATTCCGTCATCACATCACCGAGCTTGCCGGTGATGGAAACCTTGCCGCCTCCGGGCATGATGGCGGTTTCCACAAGCAGCAGTTCGCCGCCCAGTTCCGTCCATGCAAGACCGGTGGTTACGCCCACCTGCGGCAGCGTTTCGCGCTCGCCGTAGCGGAACTTCTTCACGCCGAGGAAGTTGCCGAGATTCTGGCGGGAAACAGTGACGAGCTTTTCCAGATCGTCCGATTCCACCATCTTCATGGCTACCTTACGGCAGATGGAAGCAATCTCGCGCTCAAGGTTACGCACTCCGGCCTCACGGGTGTAATGCCGGATAATGTCCACCAGAGCGTTGTCCGACAGCTGCACGTTGGTATCCTTGATACCGTGCTGGCCTACCTGCTTGGGCAGCAGGAACTCGCGCCCGATGCGGCGCTTTTCCGTTTCCAGATAACCGGGCAGGCGGATGATTTCCATACGGTCCTGCAGCGGCAGCGGAATGGAGTGCAGGCTGTTTGCCGTGGTAATGAAGAACACCTGAGACAGATCATAATCCAGATCAAGGTAATGATCGTTGAAGGAGTTGTTCTGTTCGGGGTCCAACACTTCCAGCAGGGCTGCCGAGGGGTCACCGCGGAAGTCCGTGCTCATCTTGTCGATCTCGTCGAGGCAGAAGAGCGGGTTGTTGAACTCCACCCTCTTCAGCGACTGGATGATCTTGCCGGGCAGCGCGCCCACATAGGTACGGCGATGACCACGGATTTCAGCCTCGTCGCGCACACCGCCCAGAGACAGGCGCACAAACTCACGGTTCGTTGCGCGGGCAATGGACTTGGCGAGGGAGGTTTTGCCCACGCCGGGCGGGCCTACAAGGCAGAGAATGGGGCCCTTGAGCTTGGTGGCCAGCTTCTGCACGGCAAGGTATTCGAGGATACGTTCCTTGGGCTTTTCCAGCCCGAAGTGGTCGGCATCCAGAATGGTGCGTGCCTTATCGATATCAATGGTGGTTTCACCGAGCTTGTTCCAGGGCAGCTCGATGATCCAGTCCACATAATTCCGGATAACGGTGTATTCCGCAGAAGAAGAAGGCATGGCACGCAGCTTCTTGAGTTCGCGCAGGGCCTTGTCACGCGCCTCGTCGGGCATGTCCTTGGCCTTGAGCGTCTGCTCCAGCTCGTTGAGTTCTTCCTGAGGATCATCGTCGCGGCCCATTTCCTTGTTGATGGCCTTGATCTGCTCGTTCAGGTAATACTCTTTCTGATTGCGCTCCATCTGGTTCTTCACGCGGTTCTTGATGCGCTTCTCCATGGAGGTGATGGCAATCTCGCCCTGCAGCAGTTCGTACACCTTTTCAAGACGCACAATGGCATCCTGCAGTTCGAGCACTTCCTGCTTCTTGCGGTAATCAACCTTGAGGTGCGGCATGATGGCGTCTGCCAGCTTGCCGGGATAGGTAATGGAGGTGATGGCCAGCAGGGTTTCCTGAGCGAGCTTCTTGTTGATCTTGGAATACTCGTCCAGAGCCTCATGGCAGGCGCGCATGAGTGCTTCTGCTTCTGCACCCGCATAGTCGTTGTCTTCAATGCGGGCTATAACGGCCTTGGGAAAATCCTGATCGTCATCAAAGGACTGGGGGCTTTCGGGTGCCCAGTAGGCACGGTACATACCCTCGAAAAGCACCTTGATGGTGCCGTCGGGCAGGCGAAGCAGCTGCAGAACCTTGGAAACGGTTCCCACCTCGAACAGGTCGCCCTGTCCCGGCTTTTCCATTTCCGGCTCACGCTGGGCCACCAGCAAAATTTCCTTGCCGTGGTCGGCAATGGCACTTTCAATGGCCTTGATGGACGCCTCTCGTCCAACAAACAGGGGAACTATGGAACGCGGGAACATTACCACTTCCCGCAGAGACATCAAAGGGAGCGTAGTCGTCTCGGTACGGTCTTCACCGTAAGTGCCGAATTCGGTCATAAATCCTCCTCATAGAACTGCCACCGCACCGCTGAAACGAAAGAGGGGCATAAGAACAATACTTAATGCCCCATCCTCCAATGTCAATAATTCAACATGTTCGCGGCAACAGATTGCCCGAAAAAACAGGCATAACCGCACCGGACCGGATTGCCGTGGCAAAGCGGCCCGCAAAAAGGCTAGGAGCCGGTTTTCGCCTCATTGTGGTAGATCAGCATCGGTTCCTTGCGTTGCTCGATGACTGCCCTGTTCACCACGCACTCCTTCACTCCCTGCAGGGAGGGAAGACGGAACATGATGTCCAGCATGGAGCTTTCCATCACGTTACGCAGACCACGCGCACCGGTCTTGCGTGAGATGGCCTCCGTTGCGATGCTGCGCAGCGCATTGGTGGTGAACCGCAGGGACACCTTGTCCAGCTCGAACAGCTTCTGGTACTGCTTGACCAGAGCGTTCTTGGGCTCGGTGAGAATGCGGATGAGATCGTCTTCTTCCAGCTCCTCAACATGCGTCACAACCGGAATACGGCCGATGAATTCGGGAATAAGGCCGAACTTCACCAGATCGTTGGGGTGCACCTGCTTGAGGAGATCGCCGTAGCTCATGCTGTTGGGGGCTACCACCTTGGCACCAAAGCCCATGGCTCCACCATGCACACGCTGCTCGATGATCTTGTCCAGACCGATGAAGGCACCACCGAGAATGAACAGAATGTTCGACGTATCAAGACGGATGAATTCCTGCTGGGGATGCTTGCGGCCGCCCTTGGGAGGAATATTCGCCTCGGTGCCTTCGATAATCTTCAGCAGCGCCTGCTGCACGCCTTCGCCGGACACATCGCGGGTGATGGAAGGACCATCGCCCTTACGGGAAATCTTGTCGATTTCGTCGATGTAGATGATGCCCTTGGAAGCCGCCTCGATATCGTAATCGGCGTTCTGCAGCAGCTGCACGAGAATGTTCTCGACATCCTCGCCCACATACCCTGCCTCGGTCAGCGTGGTGGCGTCCGCAATGGCAAACGGCACCTTCAGCACACGGGCAAGGGTCTTGGCGAGCAGAGTCTTGCCACTGCCGGAAGGACCGGCCAGCAGAATGTTGCTCTTTTCAAGCTCGATCTCGTCGCCGAGAGCTTCGGCGTAGAAAACGCGCTTGTAGTGATTGTGCACAGCCACGGAAAGAATTTTCTTGGCCTGATGCTGGCCGATGACATACTCGTCCAGCTTGGCCTTGATCTCTTCGGGAGAAAGCAGACGACCTTCGTCCACAGTCTCCTGAACAGATTCCTGAGCGATGATTTCGTTGCACAGGGCAACGCACTCATCACAAATATACACTTCGGGACCGGCAATCAGGCGTTGAACCTGTTCCTGTCCCTTGCCGCAGAAGGAGCAACGCAACTCCTGCAGCTTGTCTTTGTTCGTCTTGTCCATGCTTCGGTATCCCGTAAGTATTACTCTTCCATCACTTCACGGCGTGAAGTGAGGATGCGGTCGATAAGGCCAAATTCCTTGGCGTTCTCTGGTCCCATGAAATAATCACGTTCGGTGTTCTCGGCAATCTTTTCGATGGGCTGACCTGTATGTTTTGCAAGAATGCCATTGAGCGAATCCTTCATACGCAGGATTTCGCGGGCATGAATCTCGATATCCGTAGCCTGACCCTGATATCCGCCAAGAGGCTGATGGATCATGATGCGGCTGTTGGGAAGCGCGTAGCGCATACCCTTTTCACCGGCGGCAAGCAGCAGTGCGCCCATGCTGGCGGCCTGCCCCATGCACAACGTGGCAACAGGGGAAGAAATGTACTGCATGGTGTCATAAATGGCCATGCCCGCAGTAACGGCACCACCGGGAGAATTGATGTAGAGGTAGATTTCCTTCTCGGGATTCTCCGACTCAAGGAAAAGAAGCTGCGCGCATATGAGCGAAGCCACATAATCGTCGATGGGGGTGCCCAGCAGAATGATACGGTCCTTAAGCAGACGGGAATAGATATCATAGGCGCGCTCGGAGCGGCCTGTAGATTCAATGACAATTGGCACTGCCATTTCAGACTCCTGATAGGGATGCGATACGTTGAGAAGAAGATGAAGGCAGAATAGACCTGAAGCGGCTTTCAAGCCGGTTCGTGTCGCGCCGCAACGTTTTTCGGCGCCTGCGTTCTACAACATGTTGCAAAGTAGCAGATTATGCAAGCACTCCTCAAGATACATACGGCATGAAAACGTGATTATTTAGGGTATAAAGAAAAAAACAGGGGAAGCGAAGCCGCTTCCCCTGCATAAAAGGCATTTTCAGCCGTTTTTTGACCCTTAGGCTTCGGTCTTGAGTTCTTTGGGCTCAACTTCGGTAATGTTAGCCTTCTCGAAGATGGCTTCCATGGCCTTGTCGGCCAGCATGCGGTCACGCAGACCGAAGAGCAGGTTGTTCTGTGCGTAGTAATCCTTCACGGCACGGAAGTCCTGACCGCTCTTCATGGCCATCTGCTGGAGCTGCATATCCACTTCCTGCTCGCTTACTTCCACGCCTTCCTTGCGGGCGGCGGTCACGAGGAAGATCTGGGTCTTTGCAATACGCTCAGCTTCGGGGCGCATGTCGGCACGCAGTTCGTCGGGAGTCTTGCCGAGAGATTCGATAGACTTGCCCTGACGTTCAACCTTGATCTTCTGGTCCTGCAGCAGGTTCTCCAGGTACATTTCGACCATGGATTCGGGCAGGGGGAAGTCGACGGTCTTCAGCAGACCTTCCAGCATGGTGGTCTGAGCCTGGGAACGGCACAGCTGACCACGGCTCTGTTTGTAGGACTGCACAACGGCTTCGCGCATCTTTTCGACGGATTCGAAACCACCGGCCTTGCGGGCCATTTCGTCATCCAGTTCAGGCAGCTTGCGTTCCTGAATGGAATGCACGGTCACCTTCATGGTAACGGTCTTGCCGGCAAATTCGGGATTGATAAAATCGGCGGGGAAGGTCACGTCGCCTTCCTTGCTTTCGCCGGGAGCAACGGTCTTCACGAGATTTTCAAAATCTTCGAGAGCCTGCTTGTCGCCGAGGGACATCTGGAAGTTCTCGGCTGCGATGCCTTCGATGGCCTCGCCGTTTTCATAGGCGGCGAAGTCGAGAACGGCAATTTCGCCGTCCTTTGCAGGACGATTCTCAGCAAGGGGAACGATTTCGGCCATGTTGCCACGGATACGGTTGAGCACTTCGTCAACTTCGTCGTCCTTGACCACAACCTTTTCCATTTCCACGTCCATGCCTTCGTAGTTGGGCAGCTCGAATTCGGGCAGCACTTCAAAGGACAGGGAGTACTTGAACTCTTCGTCGCGAACCAGCTCGCCGCCGTCGAAATCGATACGGGAAACAGGGCTTGCGTTCAGTTCACCAATGATTTCATTGATGTGAACATTCACGAGGTCCTGAGTAGCCTCGGAATATACTTCCTTCTTGAAACGCCCTTCAATCACGCTGGACGGCACTTTGCCCTTGCGGAAACCCTTCAGGTCCACGCTGGTGCGGTACATGGCAATGGTTGCGGAAAGGGATGCGTTCACTTCGTCAACCGGAACGGTGACGGAAACCTTCTTCTTAACCGGGGAAAGGTCTTCAACGGTATATTCCATGGCTTTTTGCTCCTCCTTGCCTGCTGGCAAAATATCAAAAATATGCGGAATACCGACAGAGGGGCGAAGCATGCCGCTTCGCCCTGCCGGTCAATATCTGGTGCGAGAAGGGAGACTCGAACTCCCACGGCTAGGCCGCTAGATCCTAAGTCTAGTGCGTCTACCAATTCCGCCATTCTCGCAGGTATGTACTGCTTGCACGTTCGTGCAGCCGGAAAAACGATGCACGAAACTAAGCGCCATAAAGGACGCTGTCAACGCGTAGAAGGCGCGAAGATGTACCATTAGTCGCCGCAGAGTTCAAGCCTTGCCGTGCACTAATTCGCAGAATGGAGACAGGCAATTGCGTATTCGGACCTACGGCAGAAGATCAAGGTGCCCGCAGCTATGAGCGCCAACCACTTCGCCCACCACTGCCGCCATTTCTCCTGCATCCTCAAGGCGGGTCAGCACCTCGCGCAGCATGGCATCCGGCACGGACATCAACAGCCCGCCAGACGTCTGCGCATCGAAGACAAGGTCGCGGTGCAGCGGATCAACGGCATCGTCCACGGTGACGCTGGGAGCAAAATGCCGTCTGTTGGCAAAGCTGCCGGCCGGAATCATACCCATGGAGGCCAGCTCCACGGCTTCCGGCAGGAAGGGAATGGCAGAAGAATACAGAACCACACCACATTTTGAGGCCCGCGCCATTTCGAGCAGATGGCCACCAAGACCAAAACCGGTGACGTCCGTCACTGCTTTGATGCGCAGTTCGCGCACTATCCTGCCGCTGCGGTCGTTCAGCTTAGCGGCCCATGTGAAGAGCAGTTCCTCCAGCGCATCCTTGCCTTCCCAGTCACCTTTGATGGCGGTCGCGATAACGCCCGTGCCGATGGGTTTGGTCAGCACCAGCTTGTCGCCGGGAACAAGTGCCGCGTTGGAAGTGTATCCGTCCGGATCAATCACGCCGGTGACAGAAAGCCCGTACTTGATCTCGGGGTCTTCCACACTGTGACCGCCGGCAAGAACAGCACCGGATTCGCGAATCTTGTCATACCCGCCATGAATGATATCCCGCAGCATGTCGAGCGGCATGCTCTTCACAGGAAAACATACGATATTCATGGCGCACCACGGCTCACCGCCCATGGCATAGACGTCCGAAAGCGAATTCGCGGCAGCTATCTGCCCGAATTTATAGGGATCGTTAACAATCGGCGTGAAAAAATCGAGAGTCTGCACCAAAGCCTTTCCGGCGGGAAAGTGCAGAATGGCGGCGTCTTCGTTATTTGAAGTGCCGGTTATCACCCTGCCCTGCCCTGCCGGATCATCTTTGGGCAACGATGCTAAAATCTGCTCCAGGTCCCCCGGAGCTATTTTGGCAGCTCAGCCTGCGGCTTTGACCTTGTCCACCAAGGTGGGCCTGGTCGTAGGTCTGGAAACAGTCATTCCTATGCGTTCCGAAATAGCTTGGTCTTTTCCTTAAGGTACAGGATAAAACCGGATACCGCCGGGAAGAAGTGGCGTTTGGCGTGATGCACGCAATAGAACTGCCTGCGCACCACCACATCTGTCAACGGAATTATCCTCAGTTCGCCCCGGTCGACCATATCAGTGACGGCAAGACGCGAAGTCATGCTCACACCAAGGCCCGCCTTGACGCACTGCAGCACGGCCTGCGTGGAATCAACCGTCAGCCCTGCGGTGAAACGCCGCACATCCACACCCTTGTCAGCAAGCACGCGGGTGAAGCTCTTGCGGGTTCCGGAACCGCTTTCCCGCATGATCCAGGGGTACCGGCCAAGATCTCTGCTGCTCAGAGAGGTACCATCGGGGAACATGTCTGTGGGAGCGATGAATACAAGCTCATCGTCAATGACAGGAGTGTATGCCAGTTCGGGATGTGAATCCTGCGCACCGACAATGCCAAGCGTGATTTCACCTTCGGAAACCATCTCGATGATTCGCGAGGAGTCCCCAACTCTGAGCTCCATGGTCACGCCGGGATGACGCTTCATAAACCCGGAAATGATGGGAGGAATGAGGTAGTGAGCTGGGATGGTACTTCCGCCGACCACAAAATGGCCGGTTATCTCATCCTGCAGCTGCGTTATTTCGGCTTTGGCAGCCTCGATGCTGGCGAATGCCTGACGCGCATATTGATACAGCACCTCTCCCGCCGCTGTGGGCAGAACCATACGCCCCATGCGGTCAAGGAGCTGAACCTCAAGTTCCTTCTCCAGAGAAAGCACGTGCGCACTAATGGTTGGCTGTGAAAGGAAGAGTTCTTTTCCGGCCTGGGAAAAACTCTTCAACTCATACACTTTGCAAAATGCTTCTAGCTTTCTGAAATCGATCATGACTATGCACTACATCGGAATTTCTGATAGCACAAGAGGGGTACGCGTTGTTCTTATAAAAAAACAAAAAGGCCGCTGTGATTACACAGCGGCCTTCATGTACATAGTATGCGGTTTATTCACCGGCCGGAGCCGGATCATTCAACCAGCTAACTATTCAGCCTTGGCAGCAGCTTCAGCTGCGGCCACGGCCTGCTTCACGGCTTCTTCCTTGGCAACCTTGGGTTCAGCCTGAGCTACCTCGGCAGTTTCGCCGGGCTTACGGGTCAACTCTATTACGGCCATGGGTGCGTTGTCGCCGCGACGATTGGCGCCGAGCTTCAGAACGCGGGTATAGCCGCCGGGAACACCGACATAGAGAGGGCCGATTTCATCAAAGAGCTTCTTCACCAGCTGGTGAGAGCCAAGAACGCTATATGCCTGACGGCGTGCATGCAGGTCGTTGCGGAGGGCCAGAGTGATCAGGGGCTCTACAACGCTGCGAAGGTTTTTGGCCTTAACTTCAGTGGTACGAAGCTTATAATGAGTCAGCAGGGACTTAGCCATGTTGCGGAACATGGCCTTACGATGAGCGGGAGTCCTGCTCAACTTCTTTCCGGAATTGCTATGCCTCATTTTGCTGCTTCCTCTTCAACCAATCCTGGTATTTCTTCTCAAAGCCATCGACCTGCATCCCAAAGTCCAGATCCATTTCGCAGAGCACTCGACGAATTTCGTCAAGGGACTTGCGACCAAAGTTCTTGGTCTTCAGCATTTCAGATTCAGATCGCTGAACCAGCTCGCCAACAAGAGTGATGTTTGCGCTCTTCAGGCAGTTGGTAGCACGAACTGAAAGTTCAAGCTCATCAATACCCTTGAAGAGATTTTCATTCACACCGCTGTCTGCAGAAGAAGAGCTGGACTCTTCTTCAGAGATGCGTTCATCGAAGTTGATGAACACAGAGATCTGATCCTTAATGATCTTCGCGCTGTACGCGATGGCATCTTCAGGGGAAATAGAACCGTCGGTCCACACCTGAAGGATGAGCTTGTCATAGTTCGTCATCTGACCAACGCGAGCCTGCTCAACGGCGTAGGCAACCTTGCGTACAGGCGCGAAGCTGGCATCGAGAGCGATAAGCCCGATCTCGTCACCGAGTCCTTCGTGCATGTCAGCCGGCACATATCCCTTACCCATTCTCACTTCGAGTTCGAAGGTAAGTTCCTTGTCCTCGGTGAGGGTAAAGAGGTGCAGATCAGGGTTGAGCACCATCACGTGCTGGTTGCCGGGAATGGCAGCAGCAGTAACGGGGCCCTTCTGATTCACGGTGAACGCAATCTTCTGAGGCTCTTCCGTATCCATGCCGAATCTGATCT
The DNA here is from genome assembly GCF_013340285.1 of Desulfovibrio subterraneus. Lineage (NCBI taxonomy): Bacteria > Pseudomonadati > Thermodesulfobacteriota > Desulfovibrionia > Desulfovibrionales > Desulfovibrionaceae > Desulfovibrio > Desulfovibrio subterraneus. The sequence continues at coordinate 1,406,731 of NZ_BLVO01000013.1, forward strand.
GCTTCAAGTTCAGAATCACATCGGTCACGTCTTCCAGAACACCCTCAATGGTGGTGAACTCGTGCTGTACACCGGAGATCTTCACAGCGACAATAGCTGCGCCCTGAAGCGATGCGAGCAGTACACGACGAAGAGCATTACCGATGGTGTTGCCGTATCCGCGTTCCAGCGGTTCGCAAACGAACTTGCCGTACTGGGTATCGGCATCACCGGAACGGGTGATGGTTTCAGGTTTAACCAGTTCAGACCAGTTTCGCGTATTGATCGTCCTGTCGCCTTGTTTGATGAGCATGCTTTATACCCGCTTATTTGGAGTAAAGCTCGACAATCAGCTGTTCGTTGATGGGGAACTGAATGTCTTCGCGCTGAGGCAGAGCCTTAACGGTACCCTTGAAGTTGGGACCGTCCACTTCCAGCCAGGTCGGGCAGCCACGACGTGCGATCACGTCCTGTGCTTCTGCCAGAACCGGATTCTTGCGGTGCTTCTCATTAACAACGATCACGTCGCCAACCTTCACCTGCATGGAGGGGATGTTAGCCTTGTGGTCGTTCATGGAGAACACACCGTGGCGAACCATCTGGCGGGCCTGCTGACGGGAGTTGGCAAAGCCAAGGCGGTAGATAACGTTATCAAGACGACGTTCGAGCAGCGCAAGCAGGTTAAAACCAGTTACGCCCTTCTGCATGTCAGCCTTTTCAAAATAACCGCGGAACTGCTTTTCCAGAACGCCGTACATACGACGAACTTTCTGCTTCTCACGAAGCTGCAGTGCGTAGTCGCTCACCTTTTTACGTGCACGTCCCGCAGCGCCCGGGGCATAGGGGCGGCGGTCAAAAGCGCACTTATCGGTGTAGCAGCGATCACCCTTCAGGAACAATTTAGAACCTTCACGCCGGCAAATTCGGCACTTGGAACCATTATACTTAGCCAAGACACTATCCTCCTACTAGACGCGGCGACGCTTAGGCGGGCGGCAACCGTTGTGGGGGATGGGGGTTACGTCACGAATAAACGCGACCTTGAAGCCAGCGGCATTTACAGCGCGCATTGCAGCTTCACGACCGGAGCCAGGTCCTTTGACGTAAATGCCGACGGTACGCATGCCGTTTTCCTGTGCCTTCTTGGCAGCAGATTCGGCAGCAACCTGAGCGGCGAACGGGGTGGACTTACGAGAGCCCTTGAAGCCGCTCTGGCCAGCAGAGGACCAGCTCACAGCATTACCCCTAGTGTCCGTAAAGGTGATAATGGTGTTGTTGAAGGTAGCCTGGATATGGGCGATCCCTACGGGAATGTTCTTCTTTTCTTTCTTCTTGCCCGTGCGTTTGGGTCTAGCCATAACTATACTCTCTCAACTGAATGATTGATGGACGGGGTTGGAACCTCGTACGAGCTCAGTATGACTAAGCCGTGAACGCCGGGCCGTGGGGAAATTTTCATAGATCCCTGTGGCTCGGGAGAGATTCCACGCCTGATCCTAAGATCCGTGTAGGAACTTACTTCTTCTTCTTGCCGACAACAGCGCGACGGGGTCCCTTGCGGGTACGGGAGTTGGTCTTGGTGCGCTGGCCATTTACTGGCAGCCCACGACGATGACGAAGACCACGGTAACACCCGATATCCATCAGACGCTTGATGTTAGAGGACACTTCGCGGCGGAGATCGCCTTCAACCTTGTAGTTGGTTTCGATTTCCTTACGGATTTCGTTGACCTCTTCTGCGGTGAGGTCGTCTGCACTGCGGGTCCAGTCAACACCGGTGGTGTCGAGGATCTGGAGCGCAGTATAACGACCAATACCGAAGATGTAGGTCAGGGCGATATCCACCCGCTTGCCTCTGGGGAGGTCAACACCAGCAATTCGAGCCACAATCTACTCCTGCTTCGCTTAGCCCTGGCGCTGCTTGTGCCGGGGGTTTTCGCAAATGACTCTAAGGGTGCCCTTGCGCCGAATTACCTTGCACTTTGGGCACATCTTTTTGACAGAAGGCCTGACTTTCATGATAGACTCCATAAGTCTGGGATCGTTCTGACACAACAAACAACTCACGGCAGCACTCCGGCCGCCGGAACGGAGGTCAGTAACATCCCGTTCCGTAAAGCGTCAATACAATTTTCACTATACTGACGTTATTTATTCGGACAAGCTGAGAATCTCAGGTCCGTTTGCTGTGATGGCAACACTATGTTCGAAGTGGGCAGACAGTTTGCGGTCCTTCGTCACGGCCGTCCAGTTGTCCTCCAGAATATCCACATCGTACGAACCGACAGTAACCATGGGTTCTATCGCCAGTACCATGCCGAACTTGAGGGGAACGCCCGGAAGTCCCGGAGGAACAAAGTTCGGAATCTCGGGCCGCTCATGCAGCCTGGTACCGATACCGTGTCCCACAAACCGGCGGACAACGCCGAATCCATTGGATTCAACGTGCGTCTGCACAGCACGGGAAATGTCGTAGAGCGTATTTCCGTTAATTGCCTGCTCAATCCCGAGCATCAGAGATTCGCGAGTCACAGTCATCAACCTGTCAGCCTCTTCAGAGACGGTACCCACCGGATAGGTTCTGGCAGAGTCGCCGTAGAACCCGTGGTAAATAACGCCCATGTCAAAGCTGACAATGTCGCCTTCCTGCAACACGCGCTGGGAGGGAAAACCGTGCACGATCTCTTCGTTCACCGAACAGCACAGTGCAAAGGGGAACCCGCAGTATCCCTGAAACGCGGGACGCACGCCGAACTGTTTGCACAGATTCTGCGTAAGGTCTTCGAAATACATAGTCTTGACGCCTGGTTGCACATGCTGGCCAAGGACATCAAGAATCGTTGCCACAATTCGATTGGCCTCCCGCAGGAGGCCAATCTCTTTGTCATTCTTCAGAAAAACACCGCGAAACTTTTTCAACCTACTGCCTTCCCTTGATTCTGGACTTGTTCATGAGTCCTTCATACTGGCGGGAAATCATGTGGGATTCAACCTGGGACATGAAGTCCATGGCCACACCGACCACGATGAGCAGGCTGGTGCCACCGAAGTAGAACGGAACGTTCGCCCATGAAATGAGCATCATCGGAAGCACACATACCGCGGCAATATAGAAGGCACCCCACAGCGTGATGCGGCTGAGCACCTTATCTATGTATTCACGAGTCTTCCCGCCAGGGCGGATGCCCGGGATGAAGCCACCGGAGTTCTTCAGGTTCTCGGCGATATCCTTGGGATCAAAGATGATAGCCGTGTAGAAGAAACAGAAGAACAGAACCAGCGCCACAAACAGGACGTTATAGAGAATGGTCGTAGGAGCAAACCACGAGGTAACCTGCTGCAACATCTCATTGCCGGGAGCAAAGGAACCGATGGTCGCAGGGAACATCAGCAAGCTCGAGGCGAAGATGGGGGGAATAACACCAGCGGTGTTGATTCGCAGCGGCAGATGAGTGGTTTGTCCACCGAACATTTTACGACCCATTTGCCGTTTGGCATAATGAATCGGTATTCGTCGTTGACCACGCTCCATGAAGACTATGGCGCCGAGCACTATCGGCATCAGAGCCAGAATGACCAACCCCATGAAAATGGAGAGTTCACCGGCACTGATGAGATTGACGGACTTGAGAACCGCACCGGGAAGTCCGGCAACGATACCCGAGAAGATGATGAGGGAAATACCATTGCCCACCCCCTTCGCGGTAATCTGCTCACCGATCCACATGATCAGTACGGTTCCGGCAGTAAGCGTGAGGATAGTGATGAGACGGAATCCCCACCCGGCAGTAAGTACAACCGGTGCACCTGTGGGGCTGGTCATGCTTTCAAGACCAACCGCGATGCCGAAACCCTGCAGGACAGTGATAAGCACCGTCAGGTAACGGGTCCACTGCGTAAGCTTCTTACGCCCGGCTGCCCCTTCTTCCTTCGCAATACGCTTCAGATCAGGTGATACCACCTGAAGCAACTGAATGATAATGGAAGCGGAGATATAGGGCATGATACCGAGGGCGAAAATCGAAAGGTTTCGAAGTCCGCCCCCGGAAAACATGTCAAACATACCGAACAGGGTGTTTTGGACGCTGGCGAAGAATTCAACGAGAGCGGCAGTGTCTACGCCCGGCACCGGGACATGAATCCCGACGCGGTAAAAGGCGAGCAACAGGAACGTCCACATCAACTTCTTCTTCAGTTCTGGCATTCTCGCCAGATTCTCAACACCACTGAGCGCCACGTTTTACCTACCCTTCAAGCGCCTTGGCTTCGCCGCCGGCGTTTTGGATTTTCTCAACGGCGGAAGCACTGAACTTGTGCGCTTCAACCTTCAGGGCCACAGAGATTTCTCCACGACCGAGAACCTTAACGGCAGCACCGTTGGTAGCGAGACCGCTTGCGTAGATGTCTTCAAGAGACACTTCGCCCTTGTCAGCGAACACTTCTGCCAGACGGTCAAGATTGATTACATCGTAATCGTTCTTGAAACGGTAGTTGGAGAAGCCACGCTTGGGAAGGCGACGCTGCAGGGGCATCTGGCCGCCTTCGAAACCGGGGCCTTTTCCGCCACCGGCACGAGCGTTCTGGCCTTTGTGACCCTTGCCGGAAGTCTTGCCCAAACCGGAGCCGGAACCGCGGCCAACGCGCTTGCGGGCCTTACGTTCTTCAGCAAAGGGATAGAGTTCGTGAAGCTGCATTACTCCGTGACCTCCACCAGATGGGATACTTTGGCAATATTGCCGCGCACTGCGGCATTGTCCTCAAACTGCTTTTCCTGGCGGATCGTCTTCAGACCGAGAGCGTCCAGAGCCTGGCGCTGTTTCGGCGTGGTCGAGATCCGACTGCGTACAAGCTTTACCTTGATCATGGTCGTAATCCTTACTTCCTGGGAGCTTCGAGCTTCTTGCCGCGAAGTTCGCTCACATACTCAGCGCTGCGCAGGGAAGTGAGACCAGCGACTGCAGCACGCAGCACGTTGTGGGGGTTGTTGGTGCCAATGGCCTTTGCAAGGACGTCGTGCACACCAACAGCTTCCATGACGGCGCGGACGGCACCGCCGGCGATGATGCCGGTACCCTTGGATGCGGGCTTCAGCATAACACGGCCTGCGCCGAATTCGCCGAGCACTTCGTACGGCAGAGTGCCGTCAACCAGGGCAATTTCAACCATGTCCTTCTTCGCGCGCTCGGTGGCCTTGCGGAGGGCTTCCGGTACTTCCTGGGCCTTACCCAGACCGAAACCGACGGAACCCTTACCATCCCCAACGACTACAAGGGCGCTGAAGCTGAAACGACGGCCGCCTTTCACAACCTTTGCTACGCGGTTGAGAGAGACAATCTTCTCAATTAAGCCGAGTTCGTTCTGTTCCATGCCAATACCTACTTACCTGTTAGAATTCCAGGCCAGCTTCACGGGCGGCGTCGGCAATGGCCTTGATGCTGCCGTGATAGATGTAGCCGTTACGGTCGAACACCACACGCTCGATGTTCTTTTCCTTGGCAAGGCGGGCAATCTCGGAACCGACTTTACCGGCGCCGATCTTATTGGCCTTCAAGGTTTCACCATTCTTGCCAAGGGTCAGAGTGGAAGCGGACGCAACGGTCGCACCAATCTGATCATCCACCAGCTGGGCGTAGATATGCAGGTTAGACCTGAAGACGACCAGACGGGGACGCTCCGAAGTACCGGAGATCTTTTTGCGGATGCGAACCTTACGGTGCAGCCTTTTTTCGTTCTTGGACTTCATTTGTCTATACCTGCCTATTTACCTGCAGACTTACCGGCCTTGCGGCGGATCTGCTCATTTTCGTACTTAATGCCCTTGCCCTTATACGGTTCAGGCTTACGGATACGGCGGATGGACGCTGCAAACTCGCCTACGAGCTGCTTGTCTGCGCCGGATACGGTAAGCTTGTTCCCTTCAGCCTTCGCTTCGAGTCCCGTGGGGAGATCGACAACGACGGGGTGGGAAAAACCAACGGCAAGTTCAATGGAGCTGCCCTTCACTGCGACCTTGAAGCCAACGCCGATGACTTCCAGGGTCTTGGAATAACCCTTGGATACGCCTTCGATGCAGTTGGCAAGAAGAGTACGACGCAGGCCGTGCTGAGCACTGGCCTGACGGGTCTCATTCTTGCGGGTGAGCACTACGTGGCCGTCGGCCATTTCGTAGTTCAGGCACGCTTCGACAGGAGTAGAAAGGCTGCCCTTGGGGCCCTTTACCTCAACAACGTCCGCACCGATCTTGACTTCAACACCGGAAGGGATCGGGATAGGCTGTTTTCCGATTCGAGACATGACTGCACCTGCTACCAGATTTCACAAAGAAGTTCGCCGCCGGTGTTGGCGTCTTGAGCAGCGCCACCTTCGAGCAAACCACGGGAGGTGGACAGGATGCAGATTCCGAGGCCGTTCTGAACCTTGGGAATTTCCTGAGCACCGACGTAAACACGACGGCCGGGCTTGGAGATCTTCTTCAGACCGGCGATAACCGGCTTGCCCTGATGGTACTTGAGGGCAATCTTGATCTCACGGTCGCCTACCGAGTAATCGTTCACGTAACCTTCTGCCTTGAGGATGAGGGCAATGGCTTCCTTCATCTTCGAGCGCGGCACACTCACTTCCTGATGCAGGGCCAAGTGTGCGTTGCGGATACGCGTGAGCATATCAGCAATAGGATCAGTCAGCATGTAATTCTCCTTGTGACTTTACCAGCTCGACTTGCGAACACCGGGCAGTTCACCACGCAGGGACATGTTGCGGAAGCAGATACGGCAGATGCCGAACTTACGCATGTATGCGCGGGGACGCCCACAAATGGGACAACGGTTGTATGCGCGAGCACTAAATTTGGGCTTGCGCTTTGCTTTAACTTCAAGCGACGTACGAGACACGGCTGTTTCTCCTTACTTCTTGAAGGGCATGCCCAGCTGGTCCAGCAGGAACTTGCCTTCTTTGTCAGTGGTCGCGGTGGTCACGATAGTGATGTTCATACCCTTCGGATTGTCCACACGGTCCACTTCGAGTTCGGGGAAGATAGTGTGCTCCTTGATACCCAGGGTAAAGTTACCCCGGCCATCAAAGCCACGATCCGGAATCCCGCGGAAGTCGCGGACTCGGGGCAGCGCGAAGTTTACCAGCTTATCATAGAAGTCCCACATCATGTCCTTGCGGAGCGTTACACGGCAGCCGATGGGCATGCCTTCACGCAGCTTGAACGCAGCGATGGACTTCTTTGCGCGGGTGATAACTGCCTTCTGCCCGGCAATGACGGTGAGCTCCTTAACGGCTTCTTCGAGAAGCTTGTTGTTGTTGCTCGCTTCGCCAAGGCCGATGTTCAGGGAGATCTTTTCCAGCCCGGGAACCTGCATGGAGCTCTTGTACTGAAACTCCTTCTGCAGGGCCGGCACCACAGTTTCCATATAGATCTTTTGCAGACGGTTCATCGTCTTTCACCCTACCCAATAATTTCGTTGCACTTTTTGCAGAAGCGGACTTTTTTGCCGTCTTCGGTGTAACGGTAGCCGACCTTCGTGGGGCTGGCGCATGCGTCACACATGACCATCACGTTAGAAACGTGAATAGGCATTTCCTTTTCGACAATGCCGCCGGGCTGCTGCTGGTACGGGTTGGCCTTGGTATGGCGCTTAACCACGTTAACCTGCTCGACAAGCACCCGATCCTTCTTGCGAAGAATCTTGAGAATCTTGCCGATCTTGCCCTTATCCTTACCGGAGACAACCATTACTTTGTCGTCTTTGTGAACACGATACTGTTTCATGGCAATCTCCTACAGAACCTCAGGTGCGAGGGATACAATCTTCATGAATCCCTTGCCACGAAGTTCACGGGCTACGGGTCCGAAGATACGGGTGCCGACAGGTTCACCCTGCTTGGACAGCACCACAGCAGCGTTGGTGTCGAACTTGATGTAGGAGCCATCGGCGCGACGAATTTCTTTCTTCGTACGCACGATAACAGCCTTCATCACGTCACCTTTCTTTACCTTTGCATGAGGTATAGCCTCTTTCACGGAGACAACGATGATATCGCCCACGGAGGCATAGCGGCGGTGAGAACCACCGAGTACCTTGATGCAGGCAACCTTCTTGGCACCGGAATTGTCGGCTACTTCAAGAGTAGATTCTACCTGGATCATCGTTAACCCCTAAACGGCTTTTTCCAAAATGGATACCAGATGCCAGCGCTTGTTGCGGCTGAGCGGACGAAACTCGACGATCTTCACCTTGTCGCCCATGCCGCACTCGTTCTGCGGATCATGTGCGGTGAACTTCTTTCTGCGACGAATGTACTTCTTCAGCAGAGGATGCTTGACCAGAGTTTCAACACGAACGACGATGGTCTTGTCGTTCTTGTCGCTTACTACAGTGCCAACGAGCGTTCTGCCGTTTTGCTTTACGATAGCTTCGGACATACTACGCTCCCTTTTCCTTCAGGATAGTCAGTATACGCGCAATGCTGCGCTTGGTTTCCGGCAGGCCGGAGGTCTTCTGAAGCTGTGCGGTGGCATGCTTGAAACGCAGGTCGAAGAGTTCCTTGCGGGATTCTTCGAGCTTGGTCATCAGCTCTTCAGCGCTCAACTTTCTCAGTTCTGCAGTCTTCATATGTTAGATCCCCTCCTTTACCACGATAGCGGTCTTGATGGGGAGCTTGTAGGCAGCACGGGAAAGTGCTTCCTTTGCGAGTTCAATATCAACACCCTTGATTTCGTACAGAACACGGCCGGGCTTTACGGGGGCGAACCAACCGCAGGGAGCGCCTTTACCCTTACCCTGACGAACTTCAAGAGGCTTGCTGGTTTTGACACGGTCGGGGAAGACGCGAATCCAAACCTGGCCACCACGCTTGATGTGACGGATCATGGCAATACGTGCAGCTTCAATCTGCTGGTTGGAAAGCTTGCCATGTTCCAGCGCCTTCAAGCCTACATCACCGAAAGCAACGCTGTTGCCGCGGAGGGCTTTGCCCTTCAGACGGCCAGTCTGGTGCTTACGGAATTTAGATCTCTTGGGCATCAGCATTACTGCATTACCTCACTGTCAAGGATTTCACCTTTGAAGATCCAGACCTTGACGCCGATGATGCCGTAAGTGGTAGAAGCCTCGGCAAAGCCGTAGTCGATGTCAGCGCGCAGAGTCTGCAGCGGAACGCGACCTTCGCGGTACCATTCGCTACGTGCGATTTCTGCACCGGCGAGACGACCGCCACAGCCAACCTTGATGCCTTCGGCGCCAAACTTACGAGCCATGGAAACGGTACGCTTCATGGCGCGACGGAAGGCAACACGGCGCTCAAGCTGCTGAGCAATGCTTTCTGCCACCAACTGGGCATCAATTTCAGGACGACGGATCTCGTTGACTTCGATGGAGAACTCACGGTTGAACTTCTTGCGAAGGTCAGCGCGGAGCTTTTCGATTTCAACACCCTTGCGACCGATAACAATACCGGGGCGTGCAGTGGAGAGAATCAGACGAACCTTACCACCGGCACGCTCAAGTTCAATGCTGGCAATACCGGCATGGAACAGAGCCTTCTTCACATACTTGCGAATTTTGTCGTCTTCGTAAACGAAGGCCGGGTATTCCTTTTTGCTGTACCAGCGGGACTTCCAATTCTTGTTGTACCCGAGGCGGAATCCGTACGGATGTACTTTTTGACCCATAACTGTATCCTAATTTTCTTCAAGAATTACAGTGATGTGGCTGGTGCGCTTCTTGATGCTCGTAGCACGACCTTGTGCACGGGGCATAAAACGCTTCCAGGTAGGACCTTCGTTAACGATAACCTGTTTGACTACCATCGCGTCAACGTCAACGCCGGGCATCTGCTCTGCGTTGGCTACTGCGGAATGGAGCACCTTGTAGATGACTCCGGCAGCTTTCTGCGGGGTAAGCTTCAGGATATTAAGTGCGTCTTCCACGGGAAGACCATTCACGTTGCGTGCAACGAGACGGGTCTTGCGCGGGGACACGCGGATAAACTTTGCTGTTGCTTGGGCTTGCATAGTACTCACCTACCTAGCGCTTGGCCTTGCTCTTCTTGTCGGCGGCGTGGCCGTAGTAGGTACGCGTGGGAGCAAATTCGCCCACTTTGTGCCCTACCATGTTTTCAGTAACGAAAACAGGAATGAACTTCTTGCCATTATGTACCGCGAAGGTAAGGCCTACCATTTCAGGAAGGATGGTGGAACGACGGGACCAGGTCTTGATGACGCGGCGGTCGCCGGATTCCTGAGCCTTCTCGACCTTCTTGGAAAGATGGTCGTCGACGAAAGGACCTTTTTTAAGAGACCTTGGCATTTTCTACTCCTACTTCTGACCGCGACGCTTAACGATGAGCTTGGAAGAAGCCTTCTTGCGATCACGGGTCTTGTAGCCCTTAGTGGGAATACCCCAGGGGGTAACGGGGTGACGACCACCGGAGCTACGACCTTCACCACCACCAAGCGGGTGGTCAACCGGGTTCATGGCTACACCGCGAACCTTGGGACGACGACCGAGCCAGCGGTTACGACCTGCTTTACCCAGAGAGATGTTCTCGTGGTTCACGTTACCAACCTGGCCGATAGTGGCCACGCAGCTCATGAGAACCTTGCGAACTTCACCGGAGGGCATACGCAGCAGAGCGTATTTGCCTTCCTTGGCGATGAGCTGTGCGTAGGAACCGGCTGCGCGGCAGAACTGGCCGCCCTTGCCGGGTGCAAGCTCAATGTTATGGATGATGGTACCAACCGGGATCTTTGCCATGGGCAGAGCGTTACCGGGCTTGATGTCGGCGGTTTCGCCGGCAATCAGCTTGTCACCCTGCTGGATGCCAAGAGGTGCCAGAATGTAGCGCTTTTCACCATCTGCGTAGTTCAGCAGAGCAATGCGAGCGGTACGGTTGGGGTCATATTCGATGTGGGCAACAGTTGCCGGGATATCGAACTTGTCACGCTTGAAGTCGATGAGACGGTACAGGCGCTTATGCCCGCCGCCACGGCGACGCATGGTGACACGGCCATAGCTGTTACGACCGGCCTTCTTTGTCAGACCTACGGTCAAAGACTTCTCAGGGGTGCTGCGCGTTACTTCCTCAAAGTCGGAGACGGTCTGGAAGCGACGACCCGGAGAAGTAGGCTTAAGCTTGCGAACTGCCATTGCTTACACTCCCTCGAAGAGTTCGATTTTTTCGCCGGGAGCGAGGGTCACATAGACCTTCTTGAACCCGGGAATCTGGCCGACAGTGCGTCCCTGACGTACGCGAGCCATGGGCTTGCGACGGATCACGTTAACGCTCTCGACCTTTACTTTGTAGGCTTCTTCGACGGCCTTCTTTATTTCGATCTTGTTAGCGCTGGGAGCGACGTAGAAAGTCACCTTCTCGGCGTAATCCTTAAGATCAGAAGCCTTTTCGGAAACCAGAGGCTTGATAAGTATCTGAGTGTAGTTCATATCATCAACCTCTACTTCAGTCGTTCCTGAACGGGTTCAACGGCACCTTCAAGCAGAACAAGCTGCTTGTGGCGGAGCACATCATACACGTTCAACTGTTCAACATTCTGCACGGTGATGCCGGGCAGGTTGCGAGCAGAAAGCGCGAGCTTTTCATCGGCGCCATTAGCGATGATGAGAGCCTTACCAAGACCAAGCTTGCTGACAACTTCTGCCATCAGCTTAGTCTTCACTTCGGGCAGCTCTATACCCTTCACAACCATCAGAGACTCTGCAGCCAGACGGGAGGAAAGAGCCATGCGCATTGCGAGGCGTCGAACTTTCTTGTTTACCTTGAAGCCGTAATCGCGGGGCTGGGGGCCAAAAATGATGGCACCACCACGCCAGATGGGCGAACGGGAAGAACCGGAACGAGCACGACCGGTACCCTTCTGGCGCCAGGGCTTGGCACCACCGCCGCTAACTTCGGCGCGAGTCTTGGTAGCATGAGTTCCTGCACGCATGGCTGCACGCTGTGCGCGTACCACGAGGTTCAGGATTTCCGGCTTTACCTCGACTTCGAACACTTCAGGAGCCAGAGTGATGTCACCGGCTTCCTGCTTGTTCTGATCGTATACTTTTACAACAGCCACTTTAGTACCCCTTTACTGCTTGCGAACCATTACCAGACCATTCTTGGGACCGGGTACGGCGCCCTTGATCAGGATCAGGTTTTCATCGGCGCGCACAGCGACGACTTCGAGGTTAATGACGGTTGTACGCTCGCTGCCCATGTGGCCAGCCATCTTCTTGCCCTTGATGATCTTACCGGGCTCGGTATTGTTACCGATGGAACCGGGGGAGCGATGTACCTTTTCGTGACCGTGGCTCGCGGGCATGCCGCCGAAGTTCCAGCGCTTCATAACGCCCTGGAAGCCCTTACCGATAGAAGTGCCGGTCACCTTCACTTTGTCGCCGGGATTGAAAATCTCGACAGTGAGGTCCTGACCTACTTCCATCTCAGGCGCACCTTCGAGACGGATTTCACGAGTGTTACGGAACAAGCCCTTGCCGGCCTTTTCAAAATGGCCCTGCATCGGCTTGGGAACGTGCTTTTCCTTGGCGGGGCCAAAGGCTATCTGCACTGCATTATATCCATCAGAGGCCGCATCCTTCACCTGGATGACGGGGCAGGGCCCAGCTTCGATGACGGTGCATGCTACTGCAGAACCATCATTTACGAAGATGCGCGTCATGCCCAACTTGCGGCCCAAGATTGCCATTTTCTCAGCCATGACTACCTCTCGCTAGAGTTTGATTTCTACGTCCACGCCAGCGGGCAGACTCAGCTTACCAAGTGCATCCACGGTCTGCTGGGTGGGCTCAAGGATGTCCATGAGCCGCTTGTGAATGCGCATTTCGAACTGTTCGCGAGACTTCTTGTCTACGTGAACGGAACGGTTGACCGTGAACTTGTGAATGTTGGTGGGGAGCGGAATAGGTCCGGCAACCCCAGCGCCCGTGTTGCGCGCCGTATCTACGATTTCGGCCACAGCCTTATCCAGGATGCGGTAATCGTAAGCTTTCAGCTTGATCCTGATACGATCACTGCTAACAGTCGTCATAGTTTATTACTCCATGATTCGGGAAACAGTACCCTTGCCTCTGGTGGCTCCGTGAGGTGGAACGCACCCTGCCTTTCAGGCGATAGGCAGTAAATTCCTCACAAACGATGGCTGCTCGCCGGACTAACTCGCGGGTAACGGTCCCGCAAGCCTTCGACTTTGCTTGCCGTACAGTCCAGCGATGAACGAGGGTTGCCACGACTTCGCTTGCGAAATCATGCGCTCTTGTATGGAGTATTTTATGGAGGAGAAGGAGATGGGGGAGGATCGGACCATTCAGCCCGGCAACACCAATTTTCTTCTCTCCGCTTCCACGAAGAACGCCCACGTTGTCGCCAGCCTGATTCCGGATCTGAATTAATCAGCCGGACAGGTGGTCCAACAGGGTTCCCAAATGCGAGTGCCTAAGCACCCTTTTTAGTATGTGTCCCGAACAACCCGCTCAACGCGAACCGACCGGACACGACACCATGCAGCATTTAGTAACGCCTGCTAATGTCAAACAACAGCAGAACAGGCTCGACCTGTCCTTTGTCCCCCCAGGGTGAGGGGGAGATTTGCTTTACCCGAGAGACACAGAGCCCCGAGCAAGCGAAGACGGTATATACATCCCACATGGGGGTGCGTCAAGCAGGATTTCATTTTTTCTCAAAAAAAATTTATCCTGTCTACCCTGCTGTCTCATTAAACGAAAAGCTCCGGTTTCCTGAGAAACCGGAGCTTAACATTATATATAGGTCGTCACTACGCGCTCTTGGCCTTGATGCCTTCGGCAATCGAGTTGGGAACGGGTTCGTAGTGGTCGAACTGCATGGTGAAGGTTGCGCGTCCCTGGGTCTTGGAGCGAAGGTCGGTAGCGTAACCGAACATTTCGCTCAGCGGAACCATACAAGCCACAACCTGTGCGTTAGCGCGGGCTTCCATACCCTGTACGCGACCACGACGGCCGTTCAGGTCACCCATAACGTCGCCGAGGTATTCCTCGGGGGTAACCACTTCAACGGACATGATCGGTTCAAGGATCTGGGGGCCAGCCTTACGCATAGCTTCCTTCACCGCCATAGAGCCGGCGATGTAGAAGGCCTGTTCGGAGGAGTCAACGTCATGGTAAGAACCAAATACGAGGGTTACCTTTACGTCAACAGTCGGGAAGCCTGCAGAAACACCGCTCTTGAGTGCTTCCTGGATACCCTTATCTACTGCAGGAATGTATTCCTTGGGAATAACACCGCCGGAGATAGCGTTAACGAACTCGTAGCCCTTTTCGGGGTTCGGTTCCACTTCGATGACAACGTGACCGTACTGGCCACGACCACCGGACTGCTTGGCATACTTGTGGTCTTCCTTGGCAGCCTTGGTGATGGTTTCGCGGTACGCAACCTGGGGCTTGCCCACGTTTGCGTTAACGCTGAACTCACGGGTAAGGCGGTCAACGATGATTTCAAGATGCAGCTCGCCCATACCGGCGATCAGGGTCTGACCGGTTTCGTCGTCGCCCTTCACGCGGAAGGACGGGTCTTCCTTGGCCAGCTTGGCGAGCGCTGCGGACAGTGCATCGCGGTCGGCCTTAGTCTTGGGCTCAATGGCAACTTCGATAACCGGTTCAGGAATGTCGAGAGACTCCAGAACAACGGGGCGGTCAACGGAACATGCGGTGTCACCGGTGGACACGTTCTTCATACCCACGACAGCCACGATGTCGCCTGCGCCGGCCCACTTGATTTCTTCACGCTTGTTAGCGTGCATCTTCAAGAGACGACCTACGCGTTCCTTCTTGCCAGTGTTGGCATTCAGGATAGTCATACCGGATTCGATGAAACCGGAGTAGATACGGACGAAGGAAAGGTGACCGATGTAGGGGTCGGACATCAGCTTGAACACCAGACCGGCGAGAGGCTCGCTGTCCTTGCAGGGGCATTCGTACTTAATGTCTTCCTTGTCAGGATCAGTACCAATCATTGCGGAGATATCGACAGGGCTGGGCAGGAAGTCGACAACTGCATCAAGGAGAGGCTGCACACCCATGTTACGGAATGCAGAGCCGCACAGTACCGGCACGATGGAGCGGCGGATGGTAGCAAGGCGCACAGCGCTCTTGATCTCTTCCACGGTCAGCTCTTCACCGCCAAGGTACTTCTCGAGCAGCACTTCGTCTTCTTCAGCCACAGCTTCCATCATTTCAAGGCGCTTTTCGTCAAACAGGTCCTGCATTTCTGCAGGTACAGGTCTGATTTCGAATTCTGCACCCTTGGATGCCTTATCATAATAGATGGCATTGCCTTCGATGAGGTCAACAATACCTTCATAGTGATCTTCGGAGCCGATAGGCAGCTGAAGCGGAATGGGCTTGGCACCGAGGCGATCCTTGATCATGCTCACGCAACGCCAGAAGTTGGCACCGATACGGTCCATCTTGTTGACGAAGCACATGCGCGGAACGCCGTAACGGTCAGCCTGACGCCATACGGTTTCAGACTGGGGCTCTACACCGGCAACAGAGTCGAACACGCAAACGCAACCATCGAGAACACGCAGGGAACGTTCAACTTCCATAGTGAAGTCAACGTGGCCGGGAGTGTCGATGATGTTTACGCGATGCTCTTTCCAGAAACAGGTGGTTGCAGCGGAAGTAATGGTAATACCACGCTCCTGCTCCTGCTCCATCCAGTCCATGGTGGCCTGGCCGTCATGAACTTCGCCGATCTTGTGTGACACACCGGTGTAAAAAAGGATACGCTCGGTGGTCGTGGTCTTACCGGCATCGATGTGAGCCATGATGCCGATGTTCCTCTGCATGGGAATTGGTACTTTTCTAGACACGCTTCGTCTCCAGCACTACCAACGGTAATGAGCGAATGCCTTGTTGGCTTCGGCCATACGGTGGGTGTCTTCTTTCTTCTTCACGGCGCCGCCGCGGTTGTTGAATGCATCAAGCAGTTCGCCGGAAAGGCGGTTGACCATACCCTGCTCGCCACGGCCGCGGGAGTAGGTGATCAGCCAACGGATAGAAAGAGAAACCTGACGGTCGGGACGGACTTCCAGCGGCACCTGGTACGTAGCACCGCCTACGCGGCGGGACTTGACTTCAAGATGGGGCTTAACGTTTTCAACCGCACGCTCGAAAGCACGGATTGCGTCTTCGCCGGTCTTTTCAGCCAGAACTTCCAGGGCTTTGTAGAAAATCTTCTCAGCCGTGCCCTTCTTGCCGTCATACATAAGACGGTTCACGAAACGGGCAGCCAGACGGCTTCCGTATACCGGATCAGGCAGGATTTCACGCTTTGGGATAGGACCTTTACGAGGCATATTATCTTACTCCAATATCTACTTGGGCCGCTTGGCACCGTACTTGGAACGTCCCTGACGACGATCGTTAACACCAGAAGTGTCGAGAGTACCACGAACGATGTGATAACGCACACCGGGAAGGTCTTTTACGCGGCCCCCGCGGATCATGACAACAGAGTGCTCCTGCAGGTTGTGTCCTTCACCGGGAATGTAGGCGGTCACTTCAAGACCGTTGGTGAGGCGTACACGAGCAACCTTACGCAGTGCGGAGTTAGGTTTCTTGGGCGTGGTGGTGTACACACGGGTGCACACGCCACGGCGCTGGGGGCAAGCCTGAAGTGCGGGAGTCTTCTTCCGCTTTACAACAGCCTTGCGCTCCTTGCGGATGAGCTGGTTAATAGTGGGCATTTTTCCTCCGTAGGAAATTATCAAAGTCTTTCGCTCAGTTTAAGACGCACGGCGATACACCGCCGCAGACGAATTGTCAAGCGGCAGCACAACCAGCCTCCTGCCAGTCAGCATGTCCGGCAGGATCAGCCAGCTACCTGCGCCAATCCAAACGGGGACCCCGATGCAGCCCAGCAGCCCGCTTGGCATCGAAATCGGACCCGTGAAAATAGACAGGGATACTTACGCCGTTTCAAAAAGGTATTCAAGCAAATTCTTGCATTCTGGTCATGATATTTTATTTGTCACTCCCCTGCCCGGCTTTTGAGATATTTATCACATGCCATCAATTCAAGCAGTACCTGGGTCCGCAGGCAACTTTTCCGCCTGTATGATCTATCTAAATGAATGGAGCGCCCGGGCCACGCTTTTTTCAAAAATTACTTGACAAACAATTGCAAGCATAAACATGCGTATTTATTAACTATAAAAATCGAAGTTTTTACACTTGACTTTTTGTCTAATTTTTCACAAGACCTACATCACGTGCTGCCGAGTACATTGAACAAGGACTTTCAATCATTTAGTCGTGACTGGAATAATTGTTTTCAACCCGGGCACAGAGATTTTCCAATACGGCATTTACGGATTTTCGCACGTATATCGCGTCTTAAATCCCTAGGGAAAAAACTCATTATATTTTCGGAGGAAGGAAGTTATGTCCAAGCTCGTACCCCCGCATGGTGGCAAAGGTCTCGTATGTTGTCTTCTCGAAGGCGCAGAGCGTGAAGCTGAACTGAAGAAGGCCGCTGGCCTGAAGCAGCTTGATATCTCCGGCCGCGCCAAGGGCGACCTCATCATGATGGGTATCGGCGGTTTCTCTCCGCTGAACGGCTTCATGGGTAAGGCTGACTGGAAGGGCGTTTGTGAAAACTTCACCATGGCTGACGGCACCTTCTGGCCCGTGCCTGTAACCCTCGACGCTGACAAGGCTTTTGCTGACAGCGTTGCAGTAGGCGAAGAAATCGCCCTGGTTCGCAAGGGCGAAGTGTTCGCTACCATGAAGGTCACCGAAAAGTACGAAATGTCCGAAGAAGACAAGAAGTGGGAATGCTACCAGGTCTTCAAGGGCGAAGGCGCCGACTCCGCTGACGACAAGTTCTGGGAAACCGCTCTGGCCGACCACCCCGGCGTTCAGATGGTTATGGCTCAGAAGGCATTCAACCTTGCCGGCCCCGTTAAGGTTCTTTCCGAAGGCGAATACCCCACCGAATACAAGGGCGTTTACCTGCGTCCCGCAGAAGTGCGCGCCATGTTCGAAGAACGCGGCTGGGCCAACGTTGCTGCTCTGCAGCTGCGTAACCCCATGCACCGTTCCCACGAATTCCTCGCAAAGATCGCTATCGAAGTTTGCGACGGCGTTCTGATTCACTCCCTCATCGGCAACCTGAAGCCCGGTGACATTCCTGCCGACGTTCGCGTTAAGGCCATTGACTGCCTCGTAGAACACTACTTCGTGAAGGAAAACGTTATCCAGGCCGGTTACCCCCTCGACATGCGTTACGCTGGTCCCCGCGAAGGTCTGCTCCACGCTACCTTCCGCCAGAACTACGGCGTTAACAACATGCTGATCGGTCGTGACCACGCTGGTGTTGGCGACTTCTACGGCCTGTTCGAAGCTCAGACCATCTTCGACAAGATCCCCGCTCCTGCCGATTCCGGCAAGGCTCTGCTCTGCAAGCCCATGAAGATCGACTGGACCTTCTACTGCTACAAGTGCGACGGCATGGCTTCCCTGCGTACCTGCCCCCACTCCAAGGAAGATCGCGTAATCCTTTCCGGCACCAAGCTGCGTAAGGCCCTTTCCGAAGGTGCTGAAGTGGTTGACCACTTCGGTCGCGACGAAGTTCTCGTTATCCTTCGCGCTTACTACGAAGGTCTGACCGAAAAGGTTGCCGTTAAGATGCAGGGTGCCGCTTCCGGCGCCGCCATGTAATCTTTCGTCACCCAGATCGACCTATCTAATGATAAGGGGGAGATGCTTCGGCATCTCCCCCTTTCTTTTGCATAACTATATTGCAGTAAAACTCAGCTGCACTCAGGGCCGAATTTATATTACCGCCATCTACCGTGGTCTATACATTCGGCAAGTTCGTTTAGGGCCACCTGCAACCGGACGCAGGCTTCGGAAACCTCGGAGGAATCTTCAAACGCTGACCGTTCCAGCGCCTCGGCATAATGCTTCACCTTTATCGCTCCAATATTCCCGCCCTCTCCCTTTATCCTGTGCGCCAGTGTCTTCAGGCTCCCGCTATCTCCGCTGGCCTCAAGGGTACCAAGGTCACGCTGGTACGCGGAGATCAACTTCTTCATTTCTCCCAGTATGGCATCTAGTTGCTCCGCCCCTATCCCCATCTCCTGCAACGTGAACTGCACATCAAGAACCGGCAATGCAGACCCATCACTCTCTGCAAAAGCAGCCGTTTCTGCCTGAGGGGCTTCACCTGCTTTGGCCATTCCTATACCTTCTCCCGCGCCCGTTGAATCCGTATGGTCAAAAAACAAAACGGTCTCCGAACCTGCAATATCCACATTTTCAGTATTGCCCCGCATACGCTGCACCAGAGCTTCAACCAACGACAGACCAAGAGGCTTCTGCAACACCCCGGCCATACCTGCTGCATGGCATTTGTCAGCAACGGCAGACACATTGTCAGCGGTCAGTGCAAATAGCGGAACATGCCGGTATCGAGGAAATTTCTTCAGCCGCAGAGCAACCTCATATCCGTTCATACCGGGCATAGATATATCAATGAGCGCCATGCGGTACACCAAACGCTCGGCCATTTCCAGCGCAGTATATCCTGAATTTGCAACAGAAACTGACACGCCGGCACCCTGCAACAACTGCCGGCTCACTTCCGCACTCAAAGGACTGTCATCGACAAGCAGCACGGCTGCTTCCAGATCATTGCGCTGCCCCTCGTCTATATCATCAGAACGGGAAGCTGACGAATCCAACATGGAACTCTCTCCTTTGCTACCATTGTCCCTTCTCGACACCATCGTCCCTAGCAGCGATACTTCATAAAAAAACACGTCCGGCTGTCTCGCCAGACATCCTTCTTTAGTAATCACGCGCAAGGGACCAGCAACGTGTACGCGGAGGATGACAAACAGCATCACAAGTCCAGCCACGGCAAGTATGAGAACAGGAACCAGCACAGTATCACTACCTGCCAGCCTCTGAAACGTGCCTGTACCGGAATCCGGAGGCACCCGCAACGCTTCGGCCAGAAAGAGCATCCTTCCCCTGCACGAAACCCAGAGTCCATGCAGGTCGACATTTACGCCATCCTGCAGCGCCAACGTTTCCAGCAACCTTCCTGCTTCCTGAAGCAATGTATCCGCAGCCTGCAGATGGACACCATTGAACTCAGCGATATAGTGATTCACAAGGTGCAGATAAATCAATCGTTCCGTCCTGTCTGTCACAGCAACGAGATGATCCCCCGACAGCACGACAATATCGAGCAGGGCAGCGCATTTCATTCGGTCAATGCGGGACGTGTCTGCACCAGCGCCAAGTCTTCCGACTTGACGATCACCATTCCATGCCAGCAGCAACGCGCCGAAAAGCAAAAGAAAGACCAAACTAAATGCGATGTTCAGGAATGATCCGAGGGAAAACTGCGTAAAAGAAGTACGCCAGGGAATGAGTCTTTTCATATGGCCGCCTTGCAGAACAAGTTAGCATAACCATATGACATCTACCGTAAAAGAACCATGATTTGGTGAGATGACGGCTATTGAATTACGGATGACAGTGGAGAGCTTCGGACATATCAGGTATACGATCTGGCATGCGATCAGGCATACGCCCAGCCAGGGACGAACTGCCATGCTCCGGCCAGAGCTGCATCAACCCTGCGCGCATCCGGCATGAGTGAATCAAGGTGCAGCCAAAAATCCTTTGAGTGGTTGTGGTGCTTGCAGTGAGCCAGTTCATGAAGGCATACATACCGTGCCATGGGTTCAGGCAAAAGCATCAGCCTGGCATTAAGATTGATCGCATTCCCTACTGAACAACTCCCCCATCGACTTCGCTGCAAGCGTACCCGTACGGCGGAAAGGGTAACCCCCTGTTCTGCAGCCAGTTCGCGCATGAGAGGGACGAGGTAAGCCGAAGCTTGGCGTTTGAGCCATTCTCGCAGAAACTTTTGCACCTTTGCGGATTCATACCTGCCGGAAACAAGCAGAGAATCTCCGTTATCCCGAATGGAAAACGGACGCTGGGAAGGCGCATATTCGATAGATACCTTCCGTCCCGCGGCCCTGAGCATCACAACTTCCGGCAATTCCGGCTCGCAAGCATAGTGCTCGGCGCGATTACGAAACTGATCTGCAACCCGCGCGATCCATTCCCTTTTACGGCTGACTATATCCGGCACCCTCGATATATCGAAAGCTTGCGGAATAATGATAACAAGCCCCTCAAGAGCCGTATACCGCAGGGTAACGCGACGGGCGCGGCTGCTCCGCCTGACAGCATAGACGTAGTCCGGGGTCTGCTCCGCCGCATCCGAACCGGGCATTCCTTCATCTCTTGGCATGGCAACCCCTTTACCCTGAAACGGATACACAGTACAGTACCGCCGAACCCGCTTTTATCATGAGAAATTATGTCCTGAGACGCATCCACAGGCACTCGCCTGACGTGGATCCGCACAGATCAAACGGTGGAGTACTACATGTTCGAGCAGTCCCGGAAGAACAAGGCAGCTTGGGTCCCCGCCTTCATGGCCGTCGCCGGAGTTACGTTTTCCACTCTTCAGGCTTTGGGAAAGGCAGACGCTTTTTGCATCACCACAGGCTGCGAACTTTTCAAGACCATCTCGATACAGGGATACTCCCTGTGGTGGGCGGGAACGCTGTTCTTTTCCTTCATGCTGGTGCTCTGCCTGACCGGACGCCGCGCGCCCGCACTGGCCGTTGCCGGTCTCGCCCTATTCATAGATACTCTGCTCCTCATCTTCATGGCCTTCACGGCACCATGCTTTTCCTGCCTCGTTGTGGCCGTTCTCATAGCCCTTACGTTCATTGCACTCTACCGAGATAACGGCTCCCGCAACCGCAAGCCCAGCCTCCTTCTCATCATCTGGCTCTTCGCATTCTGCCCCAACCTTTTCGGAACAGTTAACGAAACCATGGGTACATGGGCCATAGCAGGCCCCGAACAACCGGACATGCAGGTATTCTTCTCGCCCAGCTGTCCGGTATGTCTGGCAACCATAGAACGGTTCGCCTCTAATCCGGACGCAAATATCGCCTTCTTCCCCGTTGCCGAGCAGGAGAGCGACGTCAACACCGTTGCCCGCATCAGCAATTACATGAACGAAGGCACCTCATTCTTCGTCGCATTCAAGCGTGCTGTGCGCGACACCTCTTCCGGCAATGCTTCCCCTTCCCTTTCCCTTCGCTGGGACCTCTTCCGCAACAAAGCGCGGCTCGGCACACTCGGAGTTACGAAAATTCCCGTACTCATTACGAACGGAGTTCCGCAATCCCTGCTTGCACCGGCGCAGCAGCCGGGCACAGCGTTTACTCCGGCACCCGACGCCCCCCGACAGTACCCCACAACACAGCCAACCATGCCGAATATTGATCAATTTTCAGGATGTGACGGAGAGGCAGCCGCCCCCTGCCCCGACCAGACGCCTGCCCATTAGTAGTTTTTCTTTTAAGATCAAGCAGATGGAATAGGTTGAGTGACCACTCAGAATAATCTGAATTTGTTGACCTTTTTCCTGATTCAGACTATGTGAAAAAAATCATTTTTGCGGACCCTGTCCTCGCGCTGTCAATGCGGTCTAAAAAGGTGTTCCCATTGGTGTTTTCATTTGGACAATGCACTGAAAACGCCGTATAGGGGGCCCGAGATTGAACGTTGCGGTGCCTTACGTTGCGCATTCAGTCACAATGGCAACGCCAACCGCAACGGAACTGATTCTCTGTTCTGAACCATTGAGCACCTCAACAATCGATTTCACTGATGAGCATATCGGCCAGTCTGCAGGAACATCGCGAAGCGATCATCAAGGAATGGATAGACGTCATATACGGCACCTATCCCTTTGACACTGTTGGTTTTCTGAGAAGTCAGTCCAACGCATTTTCCAACCCTGTCGGAGCAAAGACCAGAAAAGCTGCGGAGACCATTGTCACCGCACTGCTCTCGCCTGAGCTCGACTCCGCAGTTGTGGTTCCGGCTGTTGACGAACTCATTCGCGTCCGCGCCATTCAGAAGTTCGCACCCGACCAGGCGATGGCCGTCATATTTTTCCTCAAATCCATCATCCGTAAACACGTCAAGGCGGCACTGACTTCCACGGCAGCATACGAAGAGTTGCTGCGACTGGAAGCAGGAGTCGACTCAATCGCCTTGCAGGGATTTAACATCTACAGCGAATGCCGAGATAAAGTTCAGCAAATGCGCGTTGACGAATTCAAGCGTGTGCACTCACAGCTCCTACGCAGAGCTGAGCGTATATTGGAAAAACCGGTTGGGGAACCGGATAACGAAAACCGATAGCCTAGCAGCGAGGTACGGAATGATTATTTCACTTCTCGCGGTCACAGCATTGGGAGTCATGGCTTGGATGGGAGCCCAGATGGGTCTCCAGTACGTCTTTGCAGCATGCATTCCCTACACTGCTTTGATCGTCTTCCTGATCGGGTTTGCTTGGCGGATTATGGACTGGGCCCGTCGCCCTGTTCCGTTCCGCATCCCGACCACCGGAGGCCAGCAAAAGTCTCTGCCCTGGATCAAGCCCGCATCTCTGGACAACCCGTCTGACAAGACCGGCGTTGTCATCCGTATGATTCTTGAAGTGTTGCTGTTCAGATCCCTGTTCAGAAACACCAAAATGACCATTGAAAACGGTGACCGTGTTGTCTACTGGTCCAGCAAGTATCTGTGGTTGTTTGCACTTATTTTCCACTACTGTTTCCTGATCATTTTCATCCGCCACTTCCGTTTCTTCATGGAGCCTGTTCCGTTCCTGATCGGCGCCATAGAGACTCTGGACGGCATAATGCAGATTGGTGTTCCCCGCCTGTTCATGACGGACGCGCTTATCGTCCTGGCTCTCTGCTACCTGCTCGGTCGCAGACTTTTCGACCAGAAGGTGAAGTACATTTCGCTTATCAACGACTACTTCCCCCTCTGCCTCATCCTCGGCCTCGTGGGCAGCGGCATTTCCATGCGCTACTTCACCAAGGTTGACATCGCCTCCGTGAAGACCTTCACCATGAGCCTCGTCAGCCTCAGCCCCGATACCGCCGCACTGGCCAATATCGGAGCCCCCTTCCTGATTCATATGTTCTTCCTGTCGGTGCTTCTCATGTACTTCCCCTTCAGCAAACTCATGCACATGGGTGGCGTATTCCTGAGCCCGACCAGAAACCTTCCCAACGACTCCCGAGTAAAGCTCCACGTCAACCCGTGGAACCCTGCGAAGGAATACCGTACGTACGAAGAGTACGAAGACGAGTTCAGGGATGCTATGTATGAAGCGGGTCTCCCTGTTGTTAAACTGCCGGAAGACGCAGAGTAATAAGGAGCAGCCATGTCAATGCCTACCCCTGAAGAGTTGATTAAGATCAACTACAATACCCCGGCCGAGTCCTGGATGGACATCAAGCCGGAAATAGTTCCCGGTGCTGTTGCCTATCCTGCCAAGAAGGACACCATGGAAGGGCTGCATATGCCCAACCCCCATACATGGGACCCCTTCCAGGAAGACTGGAACCTGCCGGAAAACTGGGAAGAAATCATCTATAACGGCCTGAAGGAACGTCTTGAAAAGTACCGCTCCTTCAAGCTTTTCATGGACATCTGTGTCCGCTGTGGTGCCTGTGCCGACAAGTGTCACTACTACATCGGCTCCGGTGACCCCAAGAACATGCCCGTTCTGCGCGCTGAACTGCTGCGCTCCGTATACCGCAAGGACTTCACCACTGCAGGCAAGATTCTCGGCAAGCTCGCAGGTGCCCGCAAGCTGGACAAGGAAGTCATCAAGGAGTGGTTCTACTACTTCTACCAGTGTACTGAATGCCGCCGCTGTTCGCTGTTCTGCCCTTACGGCATCGACACCGCAGAAGTGACCATGATGGCGCGCGAGCTGCTGCACGAACTCGGCCTTGGTCTGCACTGGATCATGGACCCCGTCAGCAACTGTAACCGCACCGGTAACCACCTTGGCATCACCCCCCACGCCTTCAAGGAAATCGTGGAATTCCTGTGTGATGACATTGAAGACATAACCGGCGTACGCATCAACCCGCCCTTCAACGAGCCCGGCCACGAAGTGCTGTTCATCACCCCCTCCGGCGACGCTTTCGCCGATCCGGGTATCTACACCTTCATGGGCTACCTGATGCTCTTTGAAGAAATCGGGCTGGACTACACCCTGTCCACCTACGCATCAGAAGGCGGCAACTTCGGCCTCTTCACCTCCTCCAAGGTGATGAAGAAGCTGAACGCCAAGATGTATGCCGAAGCCGAACGCCTCGGTTCCAAGTGGATTCTGGGCGGCGAATGCGGCCACATGTGGCGCGTCATCAACCAGTACATGTCCACCATGAACGGTCCTGCTCCGTCCTGCATGGAAACCCCGGTCAGTCCCATCACGGGCACCGTGTTCCACAATGCAGCCGAAACCAAGATGGTGCACATCGCCGAGTTCACTGCTGACCTTATCAAGCATGACAAGCTGCGCCTTGATCCGTCCCGTAACGACCACCTGAACGTGACCTTCCACGACTCCTGCAACCCGGCCCGCGCCATGGGTCTGCTTGAAGAGCCGCGTGAAGTCCTCAAGGCGGTCTGTAACAACTTCTACGAAATGCCCGAGAACACCATTCGCGAGCAGACCTTCTGCTGCGGTGCCGGTTCCGGTCTTAACACCGACGAAATCATGGAAATCCGCATGCGCGGTGCTCTGCCCCGCGGCAACGCCCTGCGCTATGTGCAGGAAAAGCACGGTGTCAACACCATGGCCTGCATCTGCGCCATCGACCGCGCAACGCTGCCCCCGCTTGCCGACTACTGGGCACCCGGCGTCAGCATCTACGGTACCCATGAACTTGTCGCCAACGCCCTTGTCATGAAGGGTGAGAAGAAGCGTACCATGGACCTCAGGCAGAATGACCTGCCCGGGATGGAGGATGAATAACGATGTATAATACCAAGTACGTTCTCCCCGGTCTGCTGATCTTCCTGGCACTGTTCACCTCTCCCTTCTGGGCTGGCAAGGTTTTCGGCACCGCTTCTTATGAGCGTCCGAAACTGGCTCTGCCCGCTGGCGAAAAGGAGTGCATCGAGCCGGTGGAGTACATGCGCACCGAACATATGCAGATTCTGGACACATGGCGCGATCAGGCCCTGCGCGAAGGCAAGCGTACCTACGTTGCCTCCAACGGCAAGGTTTGGAACATCAGCCTGCAGAACACCTGTATGAAGTGCCATACCAACAAGGCTGAGTTCTGTGACAAGTGCCACACCTCCAATAGCGTGACCCCCTACTGTTGGGACTGTCATGTTGAGCCGAAGGGGAATCGATAATGAAACGTAGCAGAAGACAATTCCTCAAGGTTGCCAGCCTTTCTGTTCTGGGTCTGAGCACCCACCTTGCCACTGGCGGCATTGTCAATGCCGCGCAGCAGGGTGAGCAGTACCTGCCCAATGAGCACGGCCTGAAGGCCGGTCGCTGGGCAATGGTCATCGATACCCGTGCCTTTGAAACACCTGCGGACTTTGAAGCCTGCGTAACTGCATGCCACAAGGTTCACAACGTTCCTCATATTCCCAATCATCAGGATATCAAGTGGTTGTGGACCGACAAGTACGAACACGTTTTCCCCGAGCAGAGCAACAATCACATGTCTGAAGCTCTGGAAAAGCGCGACTTCCTCGTACTGTGCAACCACTGCGAGAATCCGCCCTGTGTCCGCGTATGCCCCACCAAGGCGACCTACAAGCGCCCTGACGGCATCGTTGCCATGGACTACCACCGCTGCATCGGCTGTCGCTTCTGCATGGCCGGCTGCCCCTACGGTGCGCGCTCCTTCAACTTCTCCGATCCCCGCAAGCATCTGGATATGGCAGAGGTCAATCCGGAGTTCCCGACCCGTATGATCGGCGTTGTTGAAAAGTGTAACTTCTGCGTGGAAAGGCTTGCTCAGGGACTTATGCCTGCCTGCGTCGAGGCTGCGGAAGGCAAAATCGTTTTCGGCGATCTCAACGACCCCGAGTCCGAGGTCCGCAAGGTTCTGGCCGAGAACTTCACCATCCGCCGCAAACCCGCTGTCGGTACACAGCCCGGCGTGTACTACATCATTTAGGAGGCGGACATGATTGAAAAAGTATTGAAAGGCTCTCCCAAGTTCTATGTTTGGCTCGTCTTCCTTGGCAGCCTCATAGGCCTCGGTGCCTTCACCTATCTGTTCCAGATGAAGTACGGCCTGTCCATCACCGGCATGAGCCGCGACGTATCGTGGGGCTTCTACATCGCCCAGTTCACCTATCTGGTCGGTGTGGCCGCATCCGCAGTTATGCTGGTGCTGCCCGCGTACTTCCACCACTACAAAAAGTTCAAGAAGATGATCATCTTCGGTGAATTCATGGCCATCGGCGCTGTTCTGATGTGCATGCTCTTCATCGTTGCCGACATGGGCCAGCCCCAGCGCATGCTCAACGTTATGCTCCACCCCACCCCGAACTCCGTCATGTTCTACGACATGATGGTTCTGATGGGCTACCTGGTGCTTAACGCCGTCATCGGCTGGACCACCCTTGAGTGTGAGCGCCATCAGGTTGAACCGCCGAAGTGGATCAAGCCCTTGATCTACCTGTCCATCTTCTGGGCATTCAGCATTCACACCGTTACGGCGTTCCTGTACTCCGGTCTGCCCGGCCGTCACTACTTCCTGACCGCCATCATGGCTGCCCGCTTCCTGAGCTCTGCATTCTGTGCCGGTCCTTCCATCCTGCTGCTGCTTCTCTTCGTGGTACGCAAGATGACCGGATTCAACCCCGGCAAGGAAGCTGTTCAGACCCTGACCAAGATCATCACCTACGCCATGGGCATCAACGTGTTCTTCTTCCTGCTGGAAGTGTTCACGGCCTTCTACAGCGGTGTTCCCGGTCACGCACACCCCATCGCCTACCTCTTCTCCGGTCATGGCGGTCATGTGGACTGGATTACCGGCTTTATGTGGGTAGGTGCCATTCTGGCCATTCTCAGCCTTGCGCTGCTCATTCCCCCGAGCCTGCGTGACAACGAGAAGCTGCTGCCCTGGTCTCTGGCCATCCTTGTTACCGCAACCTGGATTGACAAGGGCCTCGGTCTGATCATCGGCGGTTTCACACCGAACCCGTTCGAGAAGTACACGGTGTACACCCCCACCGTTCCCGAACTGCTGATCTCCCTCGGCATCTTCGCAACCGGTCTCTTCGTAGTATCCATACTCTGGAAGATCGCGCTGGATGTTAAGAAGGAAGCCGGCACCTTCTAAGCCGACGCTGCAACTCGCTGTATAGTATAACGGGGCCTGTCCATTTCGGACAGGCCCCGTTTCTTTATTGCCACCACACCGTGGTCCATAAAAAAAGCCCGCCTCCTGTTCGGAAACGGGCTGTGCATTCATCTATACGGCTGAGCTATACGGTCACCTGCAGCATGGGGTCCTGCCGTGTGTATGCGGCTTCTGTCTGCTGGTAGGCAGCGGCCCCCATACGGCGCATCCATTGCGATTCCGGAGCTCCTTCAAGCTGCGTGGAAGCGGATATCTGCCTGCGCAGACCGGTAGTTTCCAGATCAGGCACATAGGTATCACGCAAGGTGGACCGTGCTTGCGACATCACGTCGCCGGAACTGGCCTCCTCTTCCGTTTCATACCGTACGCCGAACTTGCCGAGCTTGAACCCTACTGAAGATTGGGAACGGGCCTGCTGCGCCGCAGCGACTGCTTCCAGCCGCTCGGTTGCCGCCGCCCGCGCATAGGCTTCAAAGCCCCGCGCGCTACTTACTCCGCCCACTTCCATCTTCAGCATCCTTGATTGCATTGCTCGCAGGAACAAAGGGGTCCACTCCTGCAGATACCCACAATACAACCGCGTATTTTCAAACGCAACCCTGTTATTTCAGCCGCCACACAAATTCTGTCATCCAAGGCGTACCATTCAGAAACAGCACATCAACTTACTATTTTAAATACAATCAATACAGCATGTTAATAAGAAACATCACACGTAACAAAGATGTATCTGCCGCGACACCTTTCTGTAACACGGCGCACTTAGTTTCCCCTCATCGCAAGACCACAACGGCCTGCGACTCAACCACTACGGTAAACAAATCTGGAGGATAACCAAATGCGTTTCAAGTCTCTCGCTATTGTGGCCGCTCTGGTTCTCGGTCTCGCCAGCTCTGCTTTTGCAGGCGAAAAAGTAACCATCAAGGGTTCCACCACCGTTCTGCCCATCATGCAGAGGGCTGTTGAAGCCTTCATGAAGAAGCACCCCGATGTAACAATCGAAGTTTCCGGTGGCGGTTCTTCCAACGGCATCAAAGCGCTGCTTGACGGTACTACCGACATCGCCATGGCCTCCCGCCAGATGAAGGACAAGGAAGTTGCCCTTGCTTCTGAAAAGGGTATCAAGGCCACCGAAATCGTCATCGCTTTTGACGCAGTTGTTCCGATCGTCAACCCCGCCAACCCCGTAGCCAACCTGACTGCCGACCAGCTCAAGGGCATCTACGAAGGCAAGATCACCAACTGGAAGGAAGTGGGCGGTAATGATGCCCCCATCGTAGTCATCTCCCGCGACACCTCTTCCGGCACCTACGAAACCTGGGAAGGCAAGATCATGAAGGGTGCACGCGTGTTCCCCGGCGCCCTGCTGCAGGCTTCTTCCGGCGCCGTTCTGCAGGCCGTTTCCAAGAACCCCAAGGCCATTGCCTATGACGGCCTCGGCTATGTGAACGACTCCGTACACGCCGTAAAGGTTGACGGCGTTGCCGGTTCCGCAGAATCCGCCAAGAGCAACACCTACAAGATTGCCCGCTCCCTGCAGATTTACGTAAACGGTGAACCCGCAGGCCCCACCAAGGCTCTGGTCGAGTTCATCCTTTCTCCCGAAGGTCAGAAGATCGTAGAAGAAACCGGCTTCATCAAGATGTAGTTCATCACGGCCCGTCCGTGCTGAATTCCGATAGATACAAGCACGCCTCCCTCCGGAATATCGGGGGGAGGCATATCGCATAGAACCGACCGACGCCAAAAGATTTTCCGGGGATCAACACATGCTCATTAGCCGCCGCACCAAAGACGACATCATCCATGGCACCTTCTTCGCCATTGCTGCCAGCTGCGTTCTGGTGCTGTTTCTCATCATGCTGTTCCTCTTCATTGAGGGGCTTCCCATATTCAAGGTCATATCCGTTTCGGACTTCGTGTTCGGCACGGCGTGGTACCCCACTGACGACCCTGCCGACTTCGGCATTCTGCCCATGATTGCGGCCTCGTTCTCCGTTACCCTGCTTTCGTCGCTGCTGGCCATTCCGCTCGGTATCATGACCGCCATATACCTTGCGGAAATCGCGTCTCCCAAAATGCGCAGCATCGTCAAACCGTTCGTGGAAATGCTGCAGGCGCTGCCCTCCGTTGTCATAGGCTTCTTCGGCATGGTTGTGGTCGCCCCTCTGCTGCAGGAATGGTTCGACCTGCCCACCGGTCTCAACATGTTCAACGCATCCATCATGCTCGCCTTCATGGCTGTGCCGACCATCACCTCCATATCCGAAGACGCCATCTACAGCGTGCCCAATGAAATGCGCGAAGCCTCGCTGGCTCTCGGCGCCACCAAGTGGCAGACCATTGCCAAAGTGGTGCTGCCTGCCTCGCTCACGGGCATAAGCACGGCAGTCATTCTGGGCATGGCCCGTTCCATAGGCGAAACCATGGTTGTTCTCATGGTAGCAGGCGGTGCCGCCATGATTCCCACCTCCATATTCAATCCGGTGCGCCCCATGCCTGCCTCCATTGCTGCAGAAATGGCCGAAGCGCCCTTCCAGAGCGACCATTACTACGCCCTGTTCGCCACCGGCATGGTGCTCTTTCTCTTCACTCTCATGTTCAACATCCTTGCCGCCTACTTTGCGGAAAAGAAGAAGCAGGTCGGCGTGGCCACCCTGTAGAGCAGGCCGCAGAAGACACTACGGAGAACAACCATGAGCCAGCTGGCACACCCCTTCACCGGAAGCACCCACATGGAAACCACATACAATTCAATGCCGCAGGATCAGGGCTACCTCAAACGCAGGCTGCCCATTCAGACAATCATGTTCACCCTGTTCAAGGGCAGCGTCGTCATCAACGCAATGGCACTGGCCATTATCTGCGGATTTGTGCTGTGGTACGGCCTGCCCGCCATATCATGGGAATTTCTGCTGGCACACCCGCGCGAGGCCATGACCGAGGGCGGCATATTCCCCTGCATCATCGGCACAATCGCCCTTTCATACGGGTCAATGCTCATTGCCCTGCCGTGGGGCGTGGCAACCGCCATCTACCTGAATGAATACGCCAAGCCAGGCCCGCTGGTGCACGCCATACGCCTTGCCATAAACAACCTTGCCGGTGTGCCTTCCGTGGTATTCGGCCTCTTCGGCCTGTCTTTCTTCGTCACGGTCATGGGCATGGGCGTTTCGCTGCTTGCGGGCATGTGCACCCTTGCCGCCCTTACCCTGCCCCTTATCATCGGTGCAACGGAAGAAGCCCTGCGCAGCGTATCCCCCACCTATCGCGAAGCATCTCTCGGCCTTGGTGCCACCAAGTGGCAGACCATCTCCAAGGTTGTGCTGCCTGCAGCAACCCCCGGCATTCTTACCGGTGCCATTCTCGCCATCGGCCGCGCTGCCGGAGAAACGGCAGCCATCATGTTTACCGCCGCCATGTTCTTTTCACCCAAACTTCCCTCTTCCGTATTCGACAGTGTCATGGCTTTGCCGTATCATATTTATGTACTGGCAACCGCAGGCACGGAGATTGAAAAGACCCGTCCTCTGCAATACGGAACAGCCCTTGTGCTCATTGCTCTTGTTCTGGGCATGAACCTCATGGCCATCATCATCCGGGCCCGTCTGCAAAGGAAACTCCGCTAGCCTGCGCCTGCGTTCCGAGGACTCTGCGGCGGTCCGGCGCACTGCGGGACCGCCGCATGCAATACACCTCAACCCCAAGGGGTTTGCATGGGCAGGAAAAACTTCGTACTCGACACCAACGTCCTCATCGAAAATCCAGACTGCATCCACAACCTGCGGAACGGTGAAGAGAACAACATCTTCATCCCCTACCATGTCCTCATCGAACTGAATTCCCTCAAAACCAACCCCCGGCTCCGCCACATTGTCTCCCGCGTGGTGGACACCCTTCTCGCCAACAAGGAAATCATCCAGTTCATCCGCAACGATTCCAGCATCTCCCGCTTCACCGAAGAAGTGGTGGACAACTTCATCCTGCGCGAAATCAATGCCGCGCACATCGATTCCCCCATCCTCGTCACCAATGACAAGATCCTCCGCCTGCAGGCCGGACTTTCCGGCATAGACAGCGAAGAACTGCGCGATTCGCGCCCCTTCGAATCCGACTCACAGCGATACACCGGCTTTCTTGAAGCCGCTGAACCACGCGTGGACAATTCCTTCACATGGCATGAAGGCAAACCCATGTTCCATGGTGCTGAAGGTGATGAGCTCATCACCTACCAGATGAATGTCTGGAACGTGAAACCGCGCAATGTGTACCAGAATCTGGCGCTCATGCTCATGCAGCGCGACGGCATTGACCTTGTCTCCATCCAGTCCGAGGCGGGCTACGGCAAAACCTATCTGGCACTTGCCTCGGCCCTGTATCTTGCGCTCGAACGCAAGCAGTATGAAAAAATCTATGTGGTGAAACCGCTCATAGAGCTCGGAACAAAGATGGGCTATCTGCCAGGCGACGTGCGGGAAAAGATGGAACCCTACGTCAAATACATTCAGGACCTGCTGGTTAAACTACATATAAGCCGCCCTGCAAACCGCATTTTCGCCAACCCGGGCGAAGAGATGCTGCGCTACAACCCCAAGCGGTTCGAAATTCTGCCTCTGGCCTACATACGGGGCATGAACATCGAAAACGCCATAGTGATCGTAGATGAAACGCAGAACCTGTCCAGAAACGAAATGCGCGCCCTGCTCACCCGCATGGGAGAAAACGTGAAGTGCTTCTGCCTCGGCGACACCCGACAAGTGGACAATCCATACCTCAACGACTCCAACAACGGACTCAACTGGATTGTCCGCAAGCTGAAGGGATTTTCCGGATACGCGCACATGGTGCTTAAGGGCGACCGTTCACGCGGCCCCATTACCGACATGGTTCTCCGCGCCAAACTGTAGCTGCTTTCCACACCAACAATAAAACCCTCCGGACCTGATCGGAGGGTTTTTTCTTGCCATATTATTAGATTTTGCTATATGCAATATACAAGAATTATATCGCGTTCACCACAGCGGATACTTCCCGTCGATTCACGGAGCAGCACAAGGCATGAAGAAACCTTCCCCCTTCGACCATGCACCTCCCGCCACGCCTCCCAGTGGTTCAGCTGCTCCCCGTCGGGATCATGAAGAGTGAAGCCCTGCCGCCCCCGCTATGGCAGGGCTTCACCTCCCTTCAATCATACAACAGGGCGTATCTGCTGCCATAACAGGTTATCATTCACCTCTTGCCCCTTCGCAGTAATGCTTGCTATAGCCAAGTACCGACTTACTACACGGCTACGGAGGGAGCATGTCTGAAAAAAAGGACAAGTACCACATCGGCACCATCAATGTTTCTGAAATCCGCAACCGCAATGAGGTTCGGGTCATCAAGATGATACAGAAGGTCATGTCCGAACCGCCCGGGTACCAGCCTGATGAACTGTCTCTACAGGACATTTATGCGCTGGCACTGAACTCGCTGCCCCCGCGTTACACGCAGGCGGGAACCATAGTTCTGCGCGACCCTGTGAAGGATGAAGACGTACTTGCGGCTGTCCGCAAGGCGTTTGCCATTGTCGTGCAGAACCCCAAATACTGATCAAGTCTTCCAATGCAGGCGTTTCGTTCATGCGGAACGCCTGTTCCCTTTGGCTCCTCCCCCATTTCAAGGAACATCATGATTACCGTCGATACGCACATTCACACGCTGTTTTCCCATGGCAAAGCCACCGTGCAGGAAATGTATGCAGCTGCCCGCGACAAAGGCATGACCGTTTTCGGCTTCTCCGAACACTCGCCGCGGCCCGAAGGGTTTGATTATCCCACAGATTACAAGGCCAAGCTCACCGCTGCATGGCCGGAGTACATCCGTCAGGTTTCCGATCTCAAGTCCAACAACGACGGCATCAAGGTGCTGCTCGGCATAGAAATGGACTGGACCACGGGGCAGGATGCCTACATCCGGCAAAAGCTGGCCGCAGACCCCTTTGATTATGTAATTGCGGGCATTCATTTTCTCGGTACGTGGGGCTTCGACTACAAGGCCGATGACTGGGCAGAATGGACCGAGGCCGAATGCCACGCCCGCTACGAGACCTTCTTTGAATCCATGATCGACGTTGCGAAGACCGGCCTTTTCAACATCATTGCCCATCCCGACATCATCAAGATTTTCTCGGTGGATGTCTTCCGCAGCTGGATAGGCACTTCCAAAGCGCAGGAAGCCGTCCGCACCGCGCTGTGTGCCGTGAAGGATGCCGGAATGGCCATGGAGGTTTCCTCCGCCGGCTTGCGCAAGATGTGCAAGGAAATCTATCCCGGTCCCTACCTCATGGAAACCGCGAAAGCGATCGGCCTGCCCCTCAGCTTCGGCTCGGATGCGCACTCCACGGCTTCCGTCGGATACGCTTTTGACCAGCTGACAGAGTACGCGCACGCCTACGGCTATACGCAGAGCGTCTATTTCGAGAACCGCACCATGCAGGTCAGGAGCTTTCTGCCGTAATCATGACTGCACATCCTCTTGTTGCCCTTGAACGCTGCACGGTCTCCTTTACCCGGCGCACTGCCGGTGGCACCGCCACTTCCAAGGCTGTAGACGATCTCAACTGGGCTCTGCACGCCGGAGAGCACTGGGCCATCATCGGCCCCAACGGAGCAGGCAAATCGACCCTGCTGCGCCTCATCCGCGGGGAACAGCGCCCCGACCAGCAGGCAGGCGGCTCGGTTACATGGTTCATGGACGGCACCGCGGAAACCACGCCCCTTGCTATCCGCAGGCACATAGCCATTGTCAGCTCGGAAATGCAGGAACATTACGTGCGGCAACAGTGGCAACTTTCCGGAGAAGAACTGCTGCTGACCGGCTGGTTCGACTCCCCCCTGCTCTATGAAAAACCGACGGACGAGCAACGCGAAGAAGCCCTGCAACTGGCCTGCACCCTTGGCGTGCAGCATCTGCTTGATATGCACCTGCCCGCCATGTCGCAAGGCCAGCTCAGAAAACTGCTCGTAGCCCGCGCGCTGGTCAACGGCCCCTGCATCCTCGTGCTCGATGAAGTCTGCGAAGGACTGGACACCGCCTCCCGCGCCGAAGTGCTCGAAATTGTGGACAGGGCCGCCGGTCTGGGAGCCTCTGTCCTTTTCGCCTCGCACCGGCTGCAGGAACTTCCTGCCTGCACCACGCATGCAATGCTTCTGCGGGCAGGCCACATAGCTGCACAGGGACCTGTTGCAGACGTTGCCGCCACGGCAGGCGAAGTTGCCCTGTTTGAAGATTCCGTTGATACGCATGCTCCCATGCCCCGCATTGCCGACAGGCAGTACGGCGCCACCCCCATTTTCGAACTCGACAAGGCCACGGTCTTCATCAACCGTGTGCCTGTTCTGCACGATATTTCATGGTGCGTCCGCCCCGGTGAAAACTGGGCGGTATGCGGCAGCAACGGCGCGGGTAAATCCACCCTGCTGCGCCTGCTCATGGGTGACGAGCGGCAGGCGTGGGGCGGTACAGTGCGCTGGTTTGGTGAAAGCCAGCCGGACATGAACGTCGTCCGCCGCCGTATAGGCTATGTCTCGGACCGCTTTCAGGCCACCTACGGACACGACGGCTACCACGGCACGCTGATGGATCTTTCCGGCGAAGAGCTTGTCTGGTCCGGCTTCTTTGCCAGCGTAGGCCTGTGGGACTGGCAGACGGTAACCGACGAGCACCGCCAGACAGCATCCGACTGGATGCGCTACATGGGACTTGCCGAGTATGCAGGTCAGCGCATCCGCGACATGTCTTACGGCCGCCTCAGACGCTTCATGCTCTGCCGCGCCATGGCACCGGCACCGGAGATACTGTTACTGGACGAACCCTGCTCCGGACTCGACCCCGCCTCCCGCGAGCACTTTCTCGCCACCCTGCGCAGGCTTGCCGGTAACGGCGTGCAGATGCTCTATGTCACGCATTACGCATCGGAGCTAATTCCCGAAATCACCCATATGCTCAGCCTTGAAAACGGCCATGTAAGCGCGTGCGGTCCCCGTGAACAGGCATCCACCCGAATGGCGGAACACAGCGGACAGGAGACATCGTGAGCAGGACAGTTGTTTCCCTTGTGCCTTCGCACCCCTTTCACGGCCTTGTGCAGATAGCCGGAGTGCAAGACCTGCAGGAAGCCGCCATGCTGGCGGAAGCAGGCGCGGACGCCATAGGCTTTCCTCTCCGCCTGCCGGTCAATGCGGAAGACTGCACCGAGGCTGAGGCCGCACACATGGCCTTGGCCATTGCCCCGCAGGCCACCCCTGTCTGCATCTGCTATCTGGATCGCGCAGAGGAGATACGGCAGTTCTGCGCCGCCCTGAACATGCGGCACGTGCAGTTGCACGGAGATATCGACACGGAGGAACTGAAGCGGCTGAAAAAGGCGGCACCGGAGCTGTTTGTCATCAAAAGCCTGGTTATCCGCTGTGATACGGACAATACGGCGGAACTTGAAGGCCTGATGCACCGTATGAGCGAATATGTGGATGCCTTTATCACGGATACACACAACCCTGCCACCGGAGCCGACGGGGCCACGGGCATGGTGCACGACTGGAGCATCTCGCGGCGGCTGGTGGAGCGTTCTTCCCGTCCCGTCATTCTGGCGGGAGGACTTACACCGGACAATGTGGCCGAGGCAATACACATAGTCCGGCCTGCGGGTGTGGATGCCCATACCGGTCTTGAAGATGCCGACGGACGCAAAGACCGCAACCTCTCCCTGCGCTTCATTCGCAATGCAAAGCAGGCACTTGCGAATTTTTCCGCAATCACACCGTGATTTTTGGCCTATAGACTTGTGCTTTGAGAAATTTTCCAGTAGGAATCTTTTTGTGGGCTTGAGAATTTTTTAACAAGTTGGCACACGTCAGGAGTTAAGACATGGATTTCGTAATGTTTTTCGTAGGACTTGCTGCAGTTCTTGCTGCGCTGTACTACATCAAGAAGACCAGCTAGCTTCGTGGTCTCAATTTCCCGGCCTTGGTGCCGAAAATTGAGCAGACCGGTCCCCCCGGTCTCAAGGACATGTGCTCGGGCAAGCCATGTCCTTTTTTTTGTGACGCGCTAACAGGCAAAAACAGGGCTGACATTCGCCGCTGTATGTGACATGTCTCCCTGTCGATCAAAACCAGCGCGATACAGACAGGTAGCCCATGCCTACTCTTTCTTTTCTCCGGCCCAGCGGAAGGCTGCGCCTTGCCATACAGGCCGCACTTACCATTTTCTGCCTCTATGCAGGCTATCTTTTCCACCGCCACGTGCTCTGGCTCGGTGGCGGAACTGAAATATTCACTCCCAAGCCCCCTTCGGTAGAAGCCTTTCTGCCCATCAGCGCGCTCATGGCCGCCAAGCGCTTCTTTCTGACCGGTCAATGGGATTCCGTCCATCCTGCAGGTCTTACGCTCTTTCTCGCGTTCCTCCTCATGGCGGTTGCCTTGCGCAAGGGATTCTGCGGATACATATGCCCCGTGGGATTCATATCCTCCATGGTGGAACGTCTGGGCCGCAAGCTCAAAACGGGCAGGGAAACCGGCCCCCTTGCCACCCGTCTTTTCACCATCCCCAAATACGTCATCCTCTGCGGTTTTCTGTGGTTTATCGTCATCGGCATGGATGTTCGCTCCATAGAGAGCTTTCTTTCCGCCCGCTACAATCTGGTTGCCGATGCCAGCATGCTGCATTTCTTCCTTTCTCCCTCACTCACCACCATACTTGTGGTTGCCGCATTGCTTGTGCTCTCCCTGTTCATCCGCAACGCGTGGTGCCGTTTTCTCTGCCCCTATGGCGCGCTGCTGGGACTTTTTGCCATCTTCAGCCCCATCGCCGTAAACAGGGAAAAGGATACCTGCATCGCCTGCGGCAAGTGCCGCAAGGC
Organism: Desulfovibrio subterraneus; assembly: GCF_013340285.1. NCBI lineage: Bacteria > Pseudomonadati > Thermodesulfobacteriota > Desulfovibrionia > Desulfovibrionales > Desulfovibrionaceae > Desulfovibrio > Desulfovibrio subterraneus. Next base: position 1,444,938 of record NZ_BLVO01000013.1, read on the forward strand.
CTGCCCTGCGGGCATACGTGTTGATGAAAAGCAAAGGGTGAATTCGCCGGAATGCATAGGGTGCGCTGCCTGTCTGGAAGCCTGTCCCGTTGAAGGCTGCCTGACCATGCGTGCCGGCAACAAGGCTATTCCCTTCAAGGCTGTGGGGATAAGCTGCGTTGCCCTTCTGCTTGCGGTATATGCATGGGCGCTGGCTACGGGTCACTGGACCTCGGAGATACCCGCAGACATGCTCCGCCGCGTGTACATGATGCAATTCGGGCAGTAACCTCCCGTCCGCACGCTCTCATGTAGCCTCCCGTCTACCCGCTCTCATGTAGCCTCCCGTCTGCCCGCTCTCATACTGAGACACCATGAACCATCCGGAGACATCCTGTGTTTCCGGATGGTTTTCTCTGTTTCACCCCTTGCCAACGGCGCACAGCGTATTAACAATAGCTTCTGAACGGCAGAAAGAGCCGCGCTTTTTCCGCCGGCATGCGCGTCCGATGACCTCGACAGATCGAACGCGCCAACCATACACAGACGGGTTATATTCGATCCCCGCAAGGAGTTTTGAACCGATGACCAGCAATCTCAAGACCGTCATGCTTCTCGCCCTGCTTTCGGGCATCATCATCTTTCTTGGTGGTGCCATGGGGGGTAAAACCGGCCTTGTCTTTGCCTTTGGACTGGCGCTGATCATGAACGTCGGCAGCTACTGGTATTCCGACAAGATCGTGCTGCGCATGTACAATGCGCAGGAAGTGGACGCCACCGATGCCCCGGCGCTGCACAGAATGGTGGAGGAGCTTGCCCGCAACGCCGGTATTCCCAAGCCCCGTATCTGTGTCATTCCTGAGGACGCCCCCAATGCCTTTGCCACGGGCCGTAACCCGGAACATGGCGTGGTGGCCGTTACCAGCGGCATTATGCGCCTGCTGAGTCCCGAAGAACTCAAGGGCGTGCTGGCCCATGAGATAGGCCACATTGCCAACCGCGACATTCTGGTGCAGTCCGTTGCCGGGGTGCTTGCCTCTGCCATCGTCACCGTGGCCAACATGATGCAGTGGATGACCATTTTCGGCATGGGCGGCAGCAACAATGACGAAGAAGGCGGCAGCAATCCCTTTACTATCCTGCTGCTGGCCATATTGGCTCCTGTTGCGGCAAGCCTTATCCAGTTCGCCATTTCCCGTTCGCGTGAGTATCTGGCGGACGACACGGGCGCACGCCTTGCCGGTAATCCGCTCTACCTTGCCTCCGCACTGGAAAAGCTGGGCGCATATTCCCAGCAGGTTCCCATGCGGGCAGGCAACGAGGCCACAGCGCACATGTTCATCGTCAATCCCTTTGCCGGTGCCAACCTTGCGCGTCTTTTCAGCACCCACCCGCCCATTGAGGAACGTGTGCAGCGACTGAGAGAAATGGCCCGCGCACGCTAACGGCTCAATAACAGTGAGGCCCGCCATCTTCAGATGGCGGGCCTTTTTCTTTGCTAGCTGTTTTCGTCTATCCAGCGCTGCATGTCGCGCTTCATCTCTTCAGGGAACATACGGGGTGGACGCATATGCTCTGGTCCGCCGGGGCGGTGCGCAGGGCGCTCGGCACGCATGCCGCCAATGCCTTCAGGACCGTCACCTGCATCCTGCATACGCCTTTCAAACCGCAACGCAAGGCGGTCACGCAGGGCATCGAGCCGCTTCAGCTGTTCAGGAGTCAAAATTCCGCGCAGTTCGGCAACAAAGGTTGCCTGCTCCACGAGCCTGCGTGTCACTTCTTCTCCTTTGTGGCTGGCAAGCGAGCGAACAGCTTCCACATCGCCCTTTTCCATGGCGGTGCGCATCGCCTTTTGCGATTCCATGCGAAGATCGGGGGATTCAGCCTCGGCATTCTTGTCCATACGCTCTATCTGCTTCTTGAGCAGCGTAACCACCGCAGTCTTCTGGGAGGAAGTAAGGTCTACCAGATCAAGCATATCGAGCGGAGCGGGCCCCATGCAGGGCGTGGGGGGCATGGGCATTGAAAAACCTGCAGACGGCTCATGCATTTCAGGACCACGGGGTTGCGCAAATGCAACAACGGTCTGCATCAACATAAACGAAACAATCAACAACATTATTTTCTTCATACAATAGCTCCTTGCGTATGTATACTTCAGCAACTTTCATCATGAACAATTGCCTTCACTGTATGACGCACAGCTTGCTATGCATGGTTACATTAAGAATTGTAGCCCGACAGGGGATGCCGGGCTACATAACGGACAGACATGAAACTCCGGGGAGTGAGGGAAGTAAAAAGACCATAGGGGAGTATGGCGCTTTTTCTCTCAAGCTTCATTCTGCTTTACCGCTACAACACAAGACGCTTGAGAAAGAACAAAAGTTACAAAAAAACCGCCCGAAGGCGGTCTTTTCTATTGCAAGGGTGGTGGCGGCGGAGGAGTAGGAGGAGGGCCGAACTTGCCCCTGCGCTCCGACATCTTCTTATGGAATTCTTCAAGCAGCACTTTCTGTTCAGGCGAGAGATACCCGCGAATGCGCTCGTCCGTTTCATCAAACAAGGCCCGGAGCTTGGGTTCCATTTCCCTTCTGAGCACCTCTCCCTGTTCCCATGCCTCTTCGAACTCCGGCCGGATCACGCGTTCCTGCTCCGGAGTGAGCTGAATCTCACGCTTAAGGTGCATGAATATCCGTTCCCGCATCTCTTCGGGAGGTGGCGGAAAACCAGGAGCGTAGGTTATCGTCCAGACATACATGCCAGCAGCACCCGCAATGATACCCGAAAGCAAAAGGGCAACAGCTGCAATATTTCTCTTCATATGCGCAGATAGCATAATCAGACCTCTTAAAATTCCATGTAATAAAGCGTAAACAGGCCAGCCGGATCATACAGCAGCCCGTTGATTATTCTATCAATATAGGTGCTCTGCCCCAGAGCGCCCGAAACCATGAACAGTGCAAGGGCTGCAATGCACGCCATCGCTGAAAACGAATAGGCAGTTCTTGTGAACCCCCGCCAGCCGTCTTCCAGCGACAGAAAGAATATCTCGTCCATGACGGATGCCGTGAGCACCGCCCCCGCAGGACTGAACCTGTTATCGGCAGCTGCAGCTGAGGCTTTATGGGCCATGCTGAGAAAAATGACGAATCGTTCAATATAGTTACTCATGCTACACCTCCGAAATTCCGGCCTGAGCTAGAATATCCTTCAGTTTTCTACGTACGCGCAACGCCCGTACCTTCACATTCACCCTGCTCCAGCCCAGCAATTCCGCTGCTTCGGCTACACTCTTTTCTTCCAGTGCGGTCAGGGTGATAACCATTCTGTCTTCGGGTGAAAGCTGGCGCAGAGCCCACTCAAGGATGGTTTGCGCCTCTCTGCTTCTGGCCGCGTCCTGATAGGTCGTCATGGCCGTATCAGCCATGAGCCTTTCCAGACACTCGACAGAATCTTCCGGAAGCGAGAAGGCAATCTCCCTGTTCCGGCCATTTTCCCGCCAGAAGTCGTAGCAGCAGCGCACGGCAATACGTGAAAGCCAGTTGGGGAACTTTTCGCCCCCGCGGTACGACGACAACCCTTTATACGCATTGACGAATGTTTCATGCACGACTTCTTCTGCCCTGTCGTGCGGCACATGACCGACCACAATGCGAAAAACGCATTGCCGGTGCCGGTCAATCAGGGCGGCATAGGTATTGATATCCCCATGCAACACGCGCTGCACTATCTCGTCATCGCTTAACAACAAAGGCAATTCCTCAGGAGCATGAAGTCACCGGGGCGAAAGGGTTATTCGTCAGGGTACAGCCGGGGTACAGCCGGGGTACAACCGGGGTACAATCAGGATACGCTGCATCAACTACTCTAATGACTCTCAGAAGAACACGTCGGTTACAATCCTTCGGTCGGAAAAATAAAAAACCCGCAGGAAAAACCCGCGGGTCGGAATAGCAATACAATCACTGGTGCCAAACCAAGGCAGACCAAGTCCGAGAGCCAAACCAGCCAGACCGAGTCAGCCCTGGTCAGGCCTACTCAGGCCAGGTAAGACCAATCCGGTCCGGATCAGGCCAGCAGCTCAAGAAGAACCTTGCGGATACCTTCCTTGTCTATGCCGAGCATGGCGCGCAGTTCCTTCTGTTTGCCGTGCTCCACAAACGCATCAGGAATGCCAAGCCTGCGCACCCGCTTGCCGTCAAGGGCTTCATGATCCGAAAGGAACTCAAGCACACCGGACGAGAAGCCGCCCACCAGCGTGTTTTCTTCAATCAGCAGCAAGGTATCGTGGGTTGCGGCAAGCTCAAGCAACTGCTGCTCGGGCAGCGGCTTCACGCTGCGTGCGTTGAAAATGGTCGCCTGCCTGCCGGTGGCTTCCGCCACCTCGCGCGAGACTTCCAGCGCGGGCTGCACGCGGGACCCAACGGCGATAACAGCAACCTTTTCTCCCTGCTGCAACACCTCACCGGTGCCGATGGGGAACACTATGGGCTCGGGTCTGAGCGGCACACCATATCCGGCACCTCGCGGATACCGGATGGCCACAGGGCCGTCATGCGCCAGGGCCGTGGCCATGCAGTCCTGCAATTCAGCCTCGCTGCCGGGCACCAGCACCACCAGATTGGGAATATGGCGCAGGTAGCTCAGGTCAAATGCCCCGTGATGGGTGGGGCCATCTTCGCCCACCAGCCCGCCACGGTCGATACAGAACAGAACGGGCAGGTTCTGCAGGCAGACATCGTGCACGATCTGGTCATACGAGCGCTGCAGGAAGGTGGAATAGATGGCCACGACAGGACGAAGCCCCTGCGTTGCCAGACCGGCGGCAAACGTCACGGCGTGCTGCTCGCAGATGCCCACATCCACGAACCGGTCGGGGAACTGCTCGGCAAAGCAGGCTGTTCCCGTTCCTTCCGGCATGGCGGCGGTTATGGCTATTATGCGCGAGTCCTTGCGGGCCATGTTGCACAACGTGCTACCGAAAACATCCGTATAGCTCGGCAGGTTGCTCAGCGCGGCAAACTTTTTTGCCTGCCCTGTCTCCGGCTCAAAGCTGCCCACACCGTGGAAATGCGTGGGATTGGATTCCGCAGGCTCGTAGCCTTTGCCCTTCTTGGTCATCACATGCAGCAGCACGGGTTCATCAAGGTCTTTGCAGAGCTTGAAGGCTTTTTGCAGGTCCTTGATGCTGTGGCCGTTAACCGGCCCCATGTAGTTGAAGTGAAAAGCTTCAAACAGCATCCCGGGCGTGAAGAAACTCTTCAGGCTGTGCTCGCTGCGCTTGGCATAGTTGAGCATCTCCTCGCCTATGCCGGGAACCGAATTGAGGACTGTTTCCAGATCCTTCTTGAACCGGCGCACCCAGCGCGAGGAAAGGTTACGGGAAAGGAAATGTGACATGGCCCCCACATTGCGGGAGATGGACATTTCATTGTCGTTGAGGATAACCAGCAGCTTGCGGTCCATATGTCCGGCCTGATTCAGACCTTCAAAGGCCAGTCCGGCCGTCATGGAACCATCGCCGATAACCGCCATGACCTCATGCTTCTTTCCTGCCAGATCACGCGCCACGGCCAAGCCGAGCGCTGCGGAAATGGACGTGGAGGAATGCCCGACACCAAAATGGTCATAGGGGCTTTCCGCCATTTTGGGAAAACCGCTCACACCATCCTTGGTGCGCAGCGTATGAAAGGTATCGGCCCTGCCGGTAAGCAGCTTCCACGCGTAAGCCTGATGTCCCACGTCCCATACGACCTTGTCTTCCTCGAAATCAAAGGAAGAAAGCATGGCTATGGTCAGCTCCACAACTCCCAGCGAGGGGGCAAGATGGCCGCCATTCTGCGACACGGTGGAAATGATCGCCTGCCGCAGTTCAGCGGCCAGCTGTTCAAGTTGGGCGGCATCCATTTCCTGTACGTCGCGGGGGGTGCGAATTTTGCTCAATAGCCCGGTCGAAATACCTGCTGAGGTCATGTACAATCCTGGTTCGTTTAACAACTAAGCTTGCGAAGACAATTGGTTACACGATCAACAACCATCAATTCCTGTGTGCAGAAGGCACATTAACCTCTTACGACACCCTGTCAACAATGTATTGCGCAAGACAGCGCAGGAAGTCGGCATCCGGCCCTTCATAGGGACGCAGCTGCTCAATGGCCCTGTCCACATGCTGCTGGGCCAGTTCGCGGCTCCTGTCTATACCCATGAGGCTGGGGTACGTCGTTTTGCCCTGCTCTATATCGCTGCCCACAGGCTTGCCGAGCTGGGCTTCGTCGCCCACTTCATCAAGGATGTCGTCCACGATCTGGAAAGCTGCGCCTATGGCTTCGCCGTAAATTCTGATGCGCTGATTGTCCTCTTCAGAGGCACCGGCCAGAATGGCACCGGAAAGGCAGGAACAGCGGATAAGCGCGCCGGTCTTCATGGCGTGCATGCCGCGCAGTTCGTCATAGCTCACGCCATCGCGTCCGGTGTATTCCATATCAAGCTGCTGGCCGCCGACCATGCCCCCGGAACCGGCCGCAGTTGCCACTTCCACCATGGCACGCACCACGCGGTCTGCCGGAATATCGCCCGCAACAGAACCCATTACGGCAAAGGCCTCGGTCAGCAGGCCATCGCCCGCAAGAATGGCAGAAGCTTCGCCGAACATCTTGTGGTTGGAAGGCTTGCCGCGACGCAGATCATCGTTGTCCATGGCAGGCAGGTCATCGTGCACAAGCGAATAGGTGTGGATGAACTCGATGCTTGAGGCAAAAGGCAGCACGCGCGAAGGTTCAAGACCCATCATCTGTGCCACGGCAAGGCACAGAACGGGACGAAGCCGCTTGCCACCTGCCAGCAGACTGTATTCCATGGCCTTGAGCAACCCTTCAGGGATATTGCGCCCGTGCAGGCACTCCGCCAGATACGATTCCACCATGCGGGCACTTTCGCCCAGACGCGCCTTAAGCTCCTGCGGGGTCATCCACATTCTCCTCGGTCCCGTCAAAGGGCTGAACAGCCCCTTCACTGAACACGGTTATCTCGTTTCTCGCCTTCTCAAGCTGGCCGCGGCATGTTTTGGAAAGGGTCAGTCCTTCCTTATACAACTCCACGCTCTTTTCGAGCGGCAGTTCGCCGCGTTCAAGCTCTTCCACTATGGTCTGCAGCCGCTTGAGCTGCTCTTCAAACTGCATTTTCTTCTGTGCCATGTCGTTCTCCCGAGGCCATGCCCATGTTCATATTCGCTGAAATACCGCGCCCCGCTGTCACAGCGTTAACGCCGGCAATACCCAAATCATATCGGAACATGGCGCACGGACAGGCAATCCGTTAATTATCCGCCAGAAGCGGCACGGGGTCAACCAGTTCTCCCTGCACCGAAATGCCGAAATGCAGGTGCGGGCCGGTCACGCGTCCGGTACTGCCCACCTTGCCGACAACGCTGCCGCGCGAGACTTTCTGCCCCGTCTTCACGTCAATCTTCGACATATGAAAATACATGCTCACAACGCCCTGTCCGTGGTCGATGTAAACGGAATTACCCGCAAAAAAATGATTCTCGGCAAGCACCACCACGCCGTCTGCACAGGCGCGTATGGGGGTTCCTGCCGCGCCTCTCAGGTCCAGTCCCTTGTGCGGATTGCGCGGCTTGTCGTTGAAAAAGCGGGTCAGTCCGTATTCGCTGGACACGCCGCCGGGTACAGGACGCAGGAAAGGCAGCGTCCATTCCTGCTCGGGGTTTATGCGCGCAAGTGCAGCCACTATGCGCTCCCGTTCCTTCTTGTGTCTGTCCAGATTCTGCTTGGCCACCTCAACGTACTTGCGGTCCACCTTGAGATGCTGTTCGGGATACTGCTTGGCCACCAGCGGCACGGAGTAGTCCGTCGTGGCATATCCGGCACCGGAAACAGAGCTCAGGCGAAGCGAAACAGCCTTGCCCTTTTCCGCAAAGGGAACACCGAGCAGCACGGCACCCTGCCACGCTTTCTCGCTGGTCTGTTTAAAAGTCACAGGGACTGATTTACCATTCCACTCCACGAACACATCGCCCAACGGTGCATCGGAGAGAACTTTGGCCACGAACGGCTGGCCCGGAGAAACCTGTTCAGGCAGTGCAACCTGCACCTGTACTTGCGCAAAAGCACGCACGGGAACCAGTCCCGCGCAGCAAACCAGCATAAACAGCATCAAAACAACAGCCGCAGACCACACTCTCCCACGTTCCGGCCCATGAGGGCGCACAGACAACAACACTATGAATCTCCTGAAATATCCGGGGCAATGCCCGTCACTTCCGTTTGCACCACGCCGTCGCGCACGGTGACATGCAGCTTGCTGCCTATTCCGGCCTCGCGCACGCTGCGCAATATGGTTCCGTCATCACGACGGACAAGGCTGTAGCCCCGCTCAAGCGGACGCATGGGGTCCAGCATGGAAAGCTGGGCCGACAACCGTTCAAACACGACCTGCCTGCCGTGGAGCACCTTCTCTCCTGCCCAGTGCAGCCTGTCTTCCAGAGCACTCACGCGAAGTTCATGGCGGGCAACAGCCTCCGGCCCGAAGGCACGCACCAGCCGATCAGTGCAGCCCTGAACCGCCATTGCATCGCGGGATATCTTCCCGTCCAGCGCACGGTGCAACCGCAGGCCCAAATCTTCAAAGCGTTCATCAAGCCGCTGCAGCTGGCGTGCGGGAGAAAGCCACGCAAGGCCGCGGGTAAGGGCTGCGAGCAGGCTTTCACGCTCGCGCATGCCCGTATCCCAACGGCGTTGCAGGCGCATCTGGCATTCATCCACGGTCTGCATGAGTGTGGCCCGTTCCGGCCAGAGCAGCTGGGCCGCATGGCTCGGGGTTGCCGCGCGCATGTCTGCCACAAGGTCGGCGATGGTCACGTCCACCTCATGTCCCACACCGGAAACAACCGGAATGGCCGAGGCAAAAACGGCATCTGCCACCCGCACATCATTGAACGCCCACAAATCCTCTATGGAACCGCCACCGCGCACAAGGACAATGACATCGGCCCAGCCATGGGCATTGGCCGTTTCCAGCGCCTGTACTATCTGCGCGGGTGCGGCATCGCCCTGCACCAGCGAAGGATAGATGCGGATTTGCGCGCCCCAGCCCCGCTCGCCAGCAATGCGCAGAAAATCCCGAATGGCCGCGCCTGTGGTGGCGGTGACAACGGCAACACGCGCAGGATGATACGGCAACGCACGTTTGCGCTGCGTATCGAAATAGCCTTTGGCGGCCAGTGTGCGCTTCAGCTCCTCGAATTCAAGATACAGACGGCCAAGCCCTGCATCCTGCGCAATCTCGACAACCAGCTGATAGGCACCACGCGGGGGATACACGTTCAGCCGTCCCGCACACATGATCTCCATGCCCTCGCGCATTGTCTGCGCAAGACTCGGGCGCGGGCCATCCTCAAATACCTCGCCGGTCAGCGGATCAAAGCTCTCCTCGCCCCGCTGGGCAGTGCGGAACCACACGCAGTTCAGGGTGGCGTCCGCATCCTTGAGGGAAAAATACACATGGCCCGAAGCGGCCTTTGTCAGGTTGGAGACCTGCCCTTTTACCCACACGAACGGATAGACCCCCTCAAGCGTGCGCTTGACGGCCTCAGTCAGTTCTCGAACGGAAAATATGCGGCTCATGTGTGGTAATGCCTCCGGCGGACCGGGTTGCTGCCCTGCCCCCCGGTAAGGGGACTATTCTCTCTGGAACACCTGATACGGAACGGGGCAACGGATGGGAGTAACAATGCTATTTCCGGATAATGTCCGGGTTATGCCTGAGCCATACCCAAGCCTCGCCGGCCATACCCAAGCCTTTCCCTGACTCTGCCCAAGCGATATCAGCTGCCTGCAATATGAAAAAACTCCTGCCGCCCCCATATGGGCGGCAGGAGCAAACTAAACGCAAATCGTGTCCGGGAGCAATGCCTAACCCACGAAACGTGGGACCACCCCTTTCGCGGGGTGCAGGGGGATCATCCCCCTGCCGAGGGTTCCAAGGGGGCGCTCCCCCTTGGCCGCCGGAGGCAGCTCGTTAAAACAACCTGTTACTTGATTCCCCAACCGGCGTAGACGTCCTTCTTCCACGCGGCAAAGGCTTCAGCAAAGCCTTCCACCGGCAGTTCGGACTTCTCGCCGGTGCGGCGGTCCTTCACTTCAATGATACCACGGGCAAGGCCCTTGCCGCCCACAACGAGCTGCATGGGAATACCGATGAGGTCGGCATCCTTGAACTTGACGCCGGGACGTTCTTCGCGGTCATCCACCAGCACGTCCACGCCCTGCGACTTGAGCAGTTCATAGATTTCGTCAACCTTGGCGCACACATCATCGGTACGGATATCAAGGTTGAGCACCAGCGCCTCGAAGGGAGCGATAGGCGGGGGAAACTTGATGCCGTCCTTGTCGTGGTTCTGCTCAATGCAGGAAGCCACAACACGGGAAACGCCGATGCCGTAACAGCCCATGATCATGGTCTGTTCCTTGCCCTGCTCGTCCACGTACTTGCAGTTCATGGCTTCGGAATACTTGGTGCCGAGCTTGAACACGTGGCCCACTTCAATACCTCTGGTCAGGGAGATGGCGCCGCCGCACTTGGGGCAGACGTCCTCTTCCGTGATGAGGCGCAGGTCGGCAAAACCGGAAAGCTTCACATCGCGCTTCAGGGAAACGTGCCTGAGGTGCGTGTCGCCCTTGTTGGCACCCACAACCCAGTCGGTGGCAAGGCGCAGTTCGTTGTCTGCGTAAATGCGGGCAATCTTCAGGCCCACGGGACCGGCAAAGCCCACGGGGGCTTCGGTCCACTTCTGCACCTGTTCGGGGGTGGCCATTTCCAGCACGTCGGCGTGCAGCAGGTTCTTGAGCTTCACGTCGTTCAGTTCACGGTCGCCGCGCACCAGTGCAGCAACGGGTTCGCCGTCTGCCACGAAGATGAGCGTCTTGATGATGGCCGCCTGCGGCACATCAAGGAAGGCGGCAACGTCTTCAACCGTGCACTTGCCGGGGGTGGAGACTTCTTCCACGGGGGTGTCCAGACCGTCGCATTCGTCGCCGGTGCAGAGCACTTCCGCACGCTCGATGTTGGCGGCGTAGGAACATGCCTGACAGACGACCACAGTGTCTTCGCCGGTTTCGGCCAGCACCATGAACTCGTGGGAGAAGCTGCCGCCGATGGAGCCGCTGTCGGCTTCCACGGGGCGGAAATTGAGAGCCATGCGGGAAAAGATGGCCATATAGGCATCATACATCGCCTGATAGCTGGCATCGAGACCTGCCTGATCCTTGTCGAAGGAATAAGCGTCCTTCATGATGAATTCACGGCCACGCATAAGGCCGAAACGGGGGCGGATTTCATCACGGAACTTGGTCTGAATCTGATACAGATTCACAGGCAGCTGGCGGTAGGAACGCACTTCGCCGCGCACAACATCGGTAATCACTTCCTCGTGGGTGGGTCCGAGGCAGTAGTCGCGCTGGTGTCTGTCCTTGATACGAAGCAATTCCGGACCGTAGAAGTCCCAGCGGCCGGATTCCTGCCACAGGTCCGCGGGCTGCACCATGGGCATGCTCACTTCGTTGGCACCGGCCTTGTCCATTTCCTGGCGCACGATATTGGCGGCCTTGGAGATGGAACGCAGACCAAGCGGCATGTAGGTGTAAATGCCGGAGGTCAGCTTGCGCACCATGCCCGCACGGGTCAGCAGCTTGTGGCTGACAACTTCCGCATCACTGGGGGCTTCCTTGAGGGTCGGAATGTAAAAACGGCTCCAACGCATCGATTATCCTTTTTTTCGTTCAGCAAGGAACGAATCTAGTTCTTCCATGAAGGCTTCCAGCAGCTTGGCACCGCCTTTCACCGTTCTCACTATCTCTCCCTTGCGGAAGATAATGCCCTTGTCGCGTCCTCCGGCAACACCGATATCCGCTTCACGCGCTTCGCCCGGACCGTTTACCACACAGCCCATGACAGCGACCTTGAACGAGTCGGTCACGCCTTCGAGACGACGTTCCACTTCTTCCGCAAGATTGATGAGTCCGATTTCCGTCCTGCCGCAGGTGGGGCACGAGATGATTTCCGGCCCGCGGTAGCGCAGACCGAGCGCCCGCAGCAGCTCCCAGGCCACAGACATTTCCTTAACTGGATCGTCCGTCAGGGAGATACGCAAAGTATCACCAATGCCCTGCCAGAGCAATATGCCCAGCCCCACGGAAGACTTGACGGCACCACGCATGAGCGTGCCTGCCTCGGTCACGCCGATATGCAGCGGATAGTCGCAGCGTCCGGCAAGAAGGCAGTAGGCGTCTATGGTATGCAGCACCGAAGAGGACTTGAGGGAAATTTTGGTTTCGAAAAAGTTACGCTCTTCAAGCATGCGCACATGTCCGAGGGCACTTTCCACCATGGCTTCCGGCGTGGGACCGCCGAACTTGTCGAGCAATGCCTTTTCCACCGAGCCGCTGTTCACGCCCACACGGATGGAGGCGTTGTGAGCGCGGGCGGCGTCAACCACCGCATCCACATTCTTTCTGCCGCCGATGTTGCCGGGATTGATACGCAGGGCATCCGCCCCCGCCTCAAGCGACATCACCGCAAGACGATGATCAAAATGGATATCGGCAATGAGCGGAATGGAAACCTGCTGCCGTATCTGCCCTATGGCCCAGGCCGCGCCTTCGTTCAGCACCGCCACACGGGCAATCTCGCACCCTGCTTCCGCCAGCTGACGAATCTGCTCGACAGTGGCCTCCACATCACGCGTGTCCGTATTGGTCATACTTTGCACGACAACAGGGTTATCACCGCCGATGCGGACATCCCCCACCCGAATCTCGCGAGTCTTTCTGCGTTCTATAGGCATTCGTACGTCCTGCTGCTGTATATCCGGTTTCCCGCCACAGCCACACGAATCAACATATTCACGGCAGTCTGCGGGCGTTCCGTATCTTGTTGCGCCCAACCTTTACGCCATTTCATGCGGCAAGCCAAGGACCGGATGCGCAACACCCTCAAATTACGGCCCTGCAGCATGGCGCGGAGCAATACACACAGAATTCCGCCGGAGCACGGCCACTTTCCTGTCCGGCGCGTCCCTTTTGTTGACGGTCTTCACAATTCCTTGCATATACTATGCGTCTGCATCGACCACAGTCTCTTACCTTTCAAGGAGTTCGCATGCGTCGCCATTCATATTTCACCATCCCTGCCCTGCGCGCCGTTGCACTGGCCGCAGTGTTTGCACTTTCTGCCCTGCTTCCTCTCATGCCCGCAACAGCACAGGCTGCCAAGCTGCCCGTGGTGGTCAGCATAGTCCCGCTGCAGTATTTCGTGGAGCGTATCGGGGGCGAGTTTGTCGATGTCTCCGTCATGGTCCAGCCCGGAGCAAGCCCGGCGACATATGAACCCAAGCCCCGCCAGATGGCAGCCCTGTCCGACGCACAGCTGTATTTCGCCATAGGCGTGCCTTTTGAAGAAGCATGGATGCCCCGCATTCAGGCCGCCAACCCATCTATGAAGGTTGTGAACGTGGACAAAGGCATCCACAAGCTGCCCATGGCGGAGCACCACCATGAAGGTGAAGCCAAGCATGAAGACGCCCAAGGGCATGGTCAGGAAGCTCCCGGGCACGATATGCATGACGGGCATGACCACGGCGGCCTTGATCCCCACGTGTGGCTCTCACCCATGCTCATGAAGCATATGGCAGATACCGTGCGCAAGGAACTCGGCAGGGCCGATGCTGAACACGCCACCATCTTCCGCACGAACTATGCCGAGCTGGAAAAAGAAATCGATGCCCTCGACAGGGAACTGATGGATATTTTCGAAGCCATTCCACAGGAAAAGCGCGTGTTCATGGTCTTTCACCCCTCGTGGGGCTACTTTGCCATGAACTACAGCCTGAAGCAGGTTCCCATCGAGTATGAAGGCAAGGAACCCACTCCGCGCATTCTCAAGGAACTGATGGAAGAAGCCGCAGAGCTGAACATACGCACCATTTTCGTGCAGCCCCAGTTCGCCCGCAAGAGTGCAGAGGCCATTGCCACCCACATCAAGGGAACCGTGGTGGTTGCCGACCCGCTGGCCTATGACTGGTTTGCCAACCTGCGCGACGTGGCAAAGAATCTTGCCGCCTCGTTCAGCAAGTGATTTTGAAACGCACGGTATACATGCAGCTTATGTCCGAACAGATACTCTCCATATCCGGCCTCAATTTTGCCTACAACGGAAGCCCGGTGCTGGAAGACGTGAACCTTTCCGTCAACAGGGGTGACTATATTGCCGTTCTAGGTCCCAACGGCGGTGGCAAGACCACGCTCATCAAGTGCATTCTAGGCCTGCTCTCACCGCAGGCAGGCACGGTAAGCGTGTTCGGGCAGGCACCTGCCAGAGTGCGCCACCGCATAGGCTATGTTCCGCAATATACCACCACACAGGACAACTTTCCCATCACCGTGCTGGATGTTGTGCTGCTCGGCGCCATGAACGCCACGAGCAACATCTTTTCCGCACACTGGAAACGCTCGCGCGGCAATGTGGACAAGGCCCGCAATGCCCTGCACATGGTGGGACTGGACGGACGCGAACATTACAGACTGCATGATCTTTCCGGCGGGCAGCGACAGAGGGTGATCGTGGCACGCGCGCTGATGGGCGACCCCGACCTGCTCCTGCTGGACGAACCGACAGCCAACATAGACCCGCAGGGCAAATTCTGCTTTTACGAGTTTCTGGCATCGCTGCCCCGCGAAATCACCACCATCGTGGTCAGCCATGACCTGTCCATAGCGGCATCGCCCTTCACAGGCATGGCCGTGGTCAACCGCTCCCTGCACTATGCATCCGGCAATGCGCTGACACAGGACCTTCTCGCCATGCTCTACGGCACGCACGAACCCACCTGCCCCATGGGCTCCTTCATCAATTCCGTCTCGAACCTGTTCCCGGACGTGGGAACCATGGAACCGCCGCATCTTGATACCGAATCTGCGGACCACGGAACCACCGCCGTAACAGGCACTACCGAAGGTAATACCGGGAGGAACGCCTGATGTGGCAGATGCTCAGTTTCGATTTCATGCAATATGCCATCCTTGCAGGCATTCTTGCCTCCATAGCCTGCGGCATTGTGGGCAGCCTTGTTGTGGTCAACCGGATGGTCTTTCTGGCAGGAGGCGTGGCGCACGCTGCGTACGGCGGGGTAGGCCTTGCCTTCTTCTTCGGCCTGCCCGTTCTGCCGTGCACGGTCGGCTTCTCGCTCGGCGCCTCCATGCTCATGGCGGGCATATCCCTGCGTTACAAGGAAAAGGCAGACACGGCCATCGGCGTGCTCTGGGCTGCGGGCATGGCCTTCGGCATCATTCTTCTGGACCTTACCCCCGGCTACAACGTGGACCTGATGAGCTTTCTCTTCGGCTCCATCCTCGCTGTGCCGGTGCAGGACCTCTGGCTCATGGCGGCGCTGGATGTGCTTGTCATAGCCGTCACCTGCTACCTGTACCCCGGCCTGCTGCTGCTCTCCTTCGACCGCGAGTTCGCCCGCGTACGCGGACTTTCCGTCACGTTTCTGCACTGCCTGATGGTGGGCATGGCGGCTCTCACCGTGGTCATGATCATCCGCGTGGTGGGCCTTATTCTGGTCATCGCACTGCTTACCATTCCCCCCTTCATGGCGCAGCGCAATGCCCGCTCCCTCGCAGGCATGATGATACGCGCCATCGGCTGGAGCATTATGTTCTGCCTTGGCGGACTTGCCATCTCGTACCAGTTCGACATCACATCCGGTGCGTCCATCATTGCCGTGGCCGCTGTATGCTTCTTCATTGCCATGCTTGTTGATGCCGCGCGCCGCGCATTCCTTAACCGCAGAACGGCTGAAAAGACTGTCTAGCGTACCGATGCAGCCTACCGGATCAACAGGTCTGGCCAATGCACCGGGTGGTTGCTGCCAATATTCCGGCACAAACGGAACGGACTAAGTTTTTAACTCATAAAAACAGCACATTACAAACATGGCCTGATCGTTGCTTCATGTTCCCCACAAGGGTGTTTTACCGACACTCCACCGACACCAGACGGCTTGCCGCAATCCGGTCGCCGCAGAGGGGAAACCATGAAGTCAGAATCTTCCGGACTGCTGGAACAATTTGAAATGCTGGAACGCATGCGTCAGGAACTGGGCGAGGCCCGCATGCAGGAAGTAACGGATATGAATCTGCGGCATGCCATGATCGCAGAATACAAGCTTATCGCAGGTTCTTCTCTGCAACTGCTGAATATGCTGGAACGGTACGGCTTCATCTACAAGCTCACCGAAGAAGATCTGGATAGCTACCAGCGCATACTGATGCAGATTGCCCAGTCCGGCTGCCGCTGTCAGGAATTTGTCGAACAGTCTCATTCCATTGATCAGGAAGCCCTGCTTGCCTCCATCCCTGCCGAGGAATCACGCGCCAACTAGCTTCCACTACGCTCTCAAAAAAATCCCCCTGCCACTAATGGTCAGGGGGATTTCTTGTTTGCTCTCAAGAGTGAGCCACACCCGCTCTACAGGTACTGCCGCAGAAACTCCACAGCACGCAGATCGGACCAGTAATACCCGTCCTCATGTTGGCGTATGAACCCGACATGCCCGCCCGTTACCGGCATCTGCAGGTGCAGATAATCGCTCTGCCGTGCCATATGGATGGGGTAGCAGGAAGGGCTGAGAAAGGGATCATTCTTCGCATTCATCAGTAAGGCAGGAAGTCGCAGACCGGCAAGGTACTGGCCGCAACCGCTCCGCTGCCAGTAATCTTCGGCATCACGGAACCCGTTGATAGGAGCGGTGAACTGGTTGTCGAACTCGCCGAAGGTTGTCATGCCATCCAGTCCGTCGATATTCAGGTCAGGATACAGCGCCTTTTTCTGACGCATCTTCTCCTTCAGGGTCCGCATGAAATACCGCATGTAAATGGCATTGGAAGGCTTATCCAGCACCTTGGCCGCCCCCGTCAGATCGCAGGGAACCGAGAAGGTTGCGGCAGCCACCACAGCCGGATGCACGGCGGACGGATTCTCGCCAAGATATTTGAGAATCTGGTTGCCACCCATGCTGAAACCGGCAAGACCAATGCGTGAATAGCCACGTCCGGCACAGAACTCGATAACCGTATGCAGATCGTCCGTAACACCGCTGTGATACATGCGCAGAGTGCGGTTTGTTTCACCGCTGCATCCCCTGAAGTTCCATGCGCACACATCCCATCCGGCGGCGTTCATGCAGGCTGCCATACCGCGCACATACTTGCGGCGGGAATGTCCTTCCAACCCGTGGGAGACAACGACCAGAGGCCGTGCAGAAACGGCCTCAGCCCCGTCTGTATCCGGCGCTGAGGTGGCAGGCAGAAAATCCAGATCAAGAAAATCATCATCGGGCGTGGCTATGCGCACGCGCTCTGCCTCAACAATATCAACCTTACGGAACAGGGGCGGATACAGGGTCTGCACGTGCCCGTTGGTAAAGGGAAAATACATGGTGTAGGATGGTGCTGGTAGTAGTGGCATGGGAATCTCCGGTGTTGAATCTGAGCAGGAACTGGGCGTTGCGCATCCGGCTGCGCGTCAGGTTGTGAATAAGGCGTAGCACCCGACGCGTGCAAACGGCACGGCCCTGTTCGCGGCATGGACAATATGCAGGGGAAAGGGTACTCACCCGCCAGCGTTACGCCCGCAGTACTCTTTTTCAGATCGAAAGGACAGCATGAAAATATTCGACGCAGTCATTCTCGGTGCCGGAGCCTCCGGCATGTGGTGTGCCCATACAGCCGCATCACGCGGACTTTCCGTGTGCATTGTCGACCATGCAAAACGCCCCGGAAAGAAGATACGCATTGCCGGTGGCGGCAAGTGCAACTTCACCAATCTGGAAGTTACCCACGCGGACTACATCAGCCGCAACCCCCATTTCGTGAAGTCCGCCCTCGCCCGCTTTTCTCCGTGGCACATGGTGGAATTTCTCTCCGCACACGGCATAGACTGGGAAGAACGCGAACACAGCCAGCTGTTCTGCCTGCGCAGCGCAGATGAACTTGCGGCAGCCATAGAGGACGTCTGCTCCGCACATGGCGTGGAATGGCGACTGCGCCACACCATTGCATCGGTAACGCACGCGGACGGGCTGTTCACCGTTCATACGGATGACGCGCCCATACAATCCCGCAATCTTGTGGTCGCGCTGGGTGGCCCCGCATGGCCGCAGGCTGGTGCCACCGATCTGGGACACAGAATTGCGAAACAGTTCGGGCATACCATCATTGCGCCCTACCCTGCGCTTGTACCCTTTGCCATGCCCAAGGGCTGGGCGCTTGAGGGACTTTCCGGCATAGCGGTACCGGCCACCATCGAGTGTGCCGGCAAACGCTTCACGGAAAACCTGCTCTTCACTCACACGGGCATCAGTGGCCCAGTGGTTCTGCATGCGTCCTGTCATTGGCACAAGGACATGCCCATTGTCATCGACTTCCTGCCCGGCCATCAACTGGAACAGGAACTTGAACACGCAGGCGGTAAACCGCTCGTGCGCACCCTTCTGGGACGGCTGCTCCCCGGCCGACTGGCCGAAGCCTTGCTCCCCGAATCTTTGGCGGACAAGCAGATAGCACAGCTTTCACGGCAGGATACGGAACACCTGATACAACGTGTTCACGGCTTCACGGTCACGCCTGCGCGGACCGAAGGCATGAAGCGCGCCGAAGTCACCGGCGGTGGCGTGGACACGTCCGGAGTATCTTCAAAAACCATGGAAAGCAGTCGCATAAAGGGATTGTATTTCACGGGAGAGGTGCTGGATGTGACAGGCCAGCTCGGCGGGTTCAATCTGCACTGGGCATGGGCATCGGGACAGGCGGCAGGACGCGCGCTGGCGGATTCGATGCAGGAGTAGACGGGCCTGAAGCTATCTGGCCCGAATCTATCTGGCCGGAATCTATCTGGCCCGAAGCAGTCGAAATTAATCGGTTACAACAATACCACCAGCCAGAGAAGCACCCCGCCAAGCACGGCTGCAATACGCACATGCCGCAGCAGAGCTTCGATACCGGCAGCATCCCACGTTCTGGCTCCGGCTATGCCCGCATCACAGGGGCGCGGTCCAAGCACGGGCTTTTCCTTCAGTTGCCCGAAATACCATGTCGCCCCGCCCATGGTGCGCCTGTGTAGCCACGCTGCCATGGCCATGGGCCACCCTGCATTAGGGCTTTCCATCTGGCCTGCATCGCGCGCAACATTGTGCCAGAGGCCCCGCAACGGCATTCCCGAACCTACGCCCGCCAAGGGTGCGGATACGGCCAGCATACACGCAGAAAGACGGGCCGGAACATACGCCAGCACGTCATCCAGACGGGCACCGGCCCAGCCGAGAGAACGCCAGCGCTCAGTCTTGTAGCCCCACATGGAATCGGTGGTGGAAACCGCCTTGTACAGCCACAGACCGAGCGGCCCTCCCAGCACCAGCCAGAAAAACGGTGCCACGAAACCATCATTGAAATTTTCGGACAGTGTTTCGCCAAGAGCCCTGTACAGCTCGCCCTGATCAGCCTGCGAAAGGTCGCGGCTGACCAGCATGCTCACGGCAGCCCGTGCAGCTCCGATATCCTCGCCAGCAACGGCTGCGGCCGCCAGACGGCATTCGCGGAGCAGGCTGCCCAGTGCCAGTCCGGTCCACGCCAGATAAAGGGAAAACACGATCCCCACATAGGGAATCCCGATCAGGGTCCATACGGCAAGCCCGGTAATCGAAAGAAGCGCACCGAGACACAGGGCTCCGGTCAGCCTTGAAGCACCTGCCCTGCGGGCAAGCCGTTCAAGGCGGTCCAGCATCCAGCCCACGGCCTGCACGGGGTGCGGCAGAGTGCGGGGGTCGCCGAACGCAAGGTCGAGGCCAAGCGCAAGAACCGGCAGGCTCACTGCCCATGTGTCCGATACGAATGGCGCAAACGACATACTCAGCGACCGTCCAGCATGCCAAGAGAGGCATACGCCTGATAGAGCACAATGCCCGTGGCTGTGGACAGGTTGAGGCTGCGCACCTCTCCCCATATGGGAATGCGCAGATGGTCAGGATACCTTTCGAGCAAGGATTCCGGCAAGCCTCTGGTCTCCGGACCGAACACAAGAGCATCATCCGTAGTGAACGGGAAGGTATGCACGGCCCCGCCCCTGCGCGCGCTGGTGAGCACGTGCCGTTTACCTGCGCCGCCACCGGCAAGATACGCTTCCCAATCGGACCACACGCGAACCTGCACATGGGGCCAGTAATCCAGCCCTGCGCGCTTGAGGTAACGGTCGTCAAGACTGAACCCCAGAGGCTCGATGAGATGCAGGGGAGTCTGCGTGGCCGCGCACAGGCGGGCGACATTGCCGGTATTCGGCGGAATCTCGGGTTCGAAAAGCACTATCTGCATGATACTTCCTTACAATGAAAAAGCCGGTTCAGGAATGCACCTGAACCGGCCTGAAAAGCAAGAACAAATCAGCCTAGAACTTATAGCCGATGGTGATGCCGTAGATGTCGGTACGGGCATTCTTGGCATGAGAGTCAACAGTAACCTTGGAGGAGGCACTATCAATAACATCACCGTAGTCACGGCCCTTCATCCACAGGTAGGTGTAGGAAAGGTCAAGAGTCCAGTCCTTCCAGTTGAAGCCCAGACCGGCGCTGTAAAGCTGACGGTCGTTACCGGGAATGAGGTAGTCAAGGTGATTGGAATTGAGCGGAGACTCATCGTAGGTGTACCCGCAACGCAGGGTCAGCCAATCCAGAGCCTTGTATTCCACGCCGATGTTGTAGCGCCATACGTCCTTCCAGTCCTTGACGGAGGTGGAAGACAGGTTGCCACCAACCGGATCATCGAACTCAAAGCGCAGTTCGTTGTAGGTGGACCAACGAGTCAACGTGCCACCCACTTCGATGCTCAGGTCCTTGATCGGGTAGTAGGTCAGACCAAGATTAAGCATGTCAGGCAGAACAACGGAACCAGACACGTTGGTATCCGCAAAAGCGACACCAGGTGCGAGAGTAACATTGGGCGTAAAGGACTGATCACCGTGAGCATTGATTTCGGCCTGGCTATGGTAACCTGCACCAAACTTCCACTGGTCATTGATCTGATACAGCAGGCCAAGGGTCAGGGCATAACCGGCGCCTTCAGCCTTGGTCTGGCTGAGCATATCATCAAGGCCATAGGGAGAAAGGTTTGCCTTCTTCTGGATATCCAGCTTCACGTCAATGTATTCAACACCAACGGACAAGGAGAGCTTGTCAGTCACCTTGTAGGCAACGTTGGGGTTGATGGAATAAGACTGGATCAGGGCTTCGGTCACATTGTAACGGCCCGGCCAGTCAGCATCAAACTCGGTACCGAGACCGAAACGGCTGTAAATGCCTACGCCGAATGCCCACTTATCGTTGTACTTGTGAGTGAGATAAAAGTGCGGCGGAATCCACACGTTGTTCTGCCCATGCACCTGATTGCCGTTAAGAGAAACGTCCATGTTGGGCATGATGAAGGAGGCACCGGCTGCAACCTGCGTACCTTCCAGCTGGGTGATACCCGCGGGGTTGGTGGCAAGGGTGGCAGGATCATCTGCGCGGCCCACAACGGCACCGCCAAGGGCATTCCCTCGGGCGCTATACTCATACAAGGCAAAACCGGAAGCAGATGCGGAAGAAATTCCCGCGAGAACAAACATCAAGACAGCGGCAACAGAAATGAAATGTCGCTTCATGGGTACCCCTTAAGTTCTCGCCCGATGACGCATGGCATCGTTAGACCCGATAAATCGGGCCATCACCTGCCTTCCCCCGGCAAAACGCACTTCGCCGAATAACGCAGATCGCCAGCCGTCCCCTACAGCCATCAGGCAACATTACAGAGCCGCAGCACCATTTTCCCTCGCTTGCTGGCAACGCAGCGGGTGCGGGCGGCTTCCTCCTACAGACAAACTTTCGGGGTTATAATAGGAACACTCTCACTTAGGCAATACGCAAGAGGGCACTTTTACGGAAAAAATGAAGTAAGGTTCACAAAAAAGCAACAGTCACACTCATTGTTTCGCAAGCACACGCTCAACTAATGATACCAGCAACGTAAAATCAACAGGCTTCGATATGTATTCATCCATACCTGCGTCCAAAAAACGCTCGCGATCGCCCTTCATGGCGTGCGCGGTCATGGCGATAATGGGAATGCTCTTGTTGACATCGGGACTGTGCGATTCGCGGATAGCACGGGTGGCCTGAACACCATCCATATCGGGCATCTGAATGTCCATGAGAATGAGATCGAACTTCTCTTTCACCATGGCCTCCAGCACGGCCACACCGTTATTGACGCAGACCACTTCGTGGCCCTGCTTCTCGAAGAAATACAGAGCCAGCTTGCGGTTGATGATGTCATCCTCGGCCAGCAGAATGCGCAAGGGGCGCCCAAGACCGCGGATGACAGGCATACCTTCTATCTCACCGGCTTCATCGTCCTTGCCCGCCTTGCGGAAACTGGCGGTAAAGGAGAAGGAACTGCCCTGCCCCGGCACGCTCTCTACCTGAATATCTCCCCCCATCTTGCGCGCTATCTCTCGTGAGATGGACAGTCCCAGTCCGGCTCCGCCATACTTCTTGGTCATGAAGCTCTCGGCAAGCGAGAATGGTTCGAACACATATTCGAGCTTGTCTGCAGGAATTCCGACCCCCGTATCCCGAACCACGAATGCCAGTTTGTATTCGTTTCTGCGACTGCCGGTCATATGCACGTGCAGGGTTACCCCGCCCCGCTGGGTGTACTTGATCGCGTTGACCACAAGGTTGCTTATCACCTGCTTAAGGCGACCGGAGTCTCCGGTCACAACCTCGGGGACATTCTCATCCACGTATGATTCCAGACGCAGGTTCTTCCAGCGGGCCTGCACATCAAGAACCTTGAGAACATCGGAAAGGGTCTCGCGGACAGTGAAGGCGGATTCTCTGAGCACAAGGCGGCCAGCCTCTATGCTGGACATGTCGAGAAGATTGTTGACGATGGCAAGAAGCTCGCGCCCTGCCTGTTTGACCATCTGCAGATATTCGATCTGCTCTGTTGTTGCATCGCCACCAAGAAGAAGATCGGTAAGTCCGATAATGCCGTTCAACGGCGTGCGCAGTTCGTGGCTCATATTCGCAAGAAACTGCGACTTGGCTTTGCTGGCGGATTCAGCCTCGTCCCGGGCCTGTTCCAGCTCGGCCGTCCGTGCTGCTACTTCGCCTTCAAGATGGTTCTGGTAGTCCTTCTTCTCACGGCGTATACGCGCCTGATCCAAGAGCTTCTCAACAACATATTCAAGGAAACTGAGATCGTGAATGGGTTTGGTGATGTAGTCCCACGCCCCCCGGCGCAAAGCCTCGATGGCGTCTCTGATAACGCCTGTGCCGGACACCACGACGAGAGGCACATCCGGAGCACGCGAAGATAGCGTGCTCAGCACCTCCAGGCCGTCCATTCCGGGCATACGCAGGTCTATGAGCACCAGGTCCGGCGACTGCCGTTCAAATTCATCCAGCCCGTCGCGACCATTGGCTACCTGAATTACCCTGTAGCCGCTGTCCTCCAGAAAAGCCGCCAAACTCTGCCGCACGATGGTTTCATCATCAATAGCCAGAATGGTGCCTTTACAGGAACGCGCCACGGCATCACCTATTCATTCCGAGAATGCGATAAATACCCACCACAAGATCATCCATATTCTGCAACGGCTTGATGTATATTTCATCCCGCGTCACACCAATATGCATGAGCTCCAGAGGGAGCTTGTAGTTGGTTGATCCGGTGTGGATCAGATACTTGAGTTCCGGTTTGATCTCGTGCGCTTTGATTATGAAATCATTGCCGCTCATACCGGGCAGCCGCATATCGATAATCCCCACATGGGGGGTTATCCCGGCAAGTACCTCAAGCCCTTCTTCCCCGCTTCCCGCAGTGTGGACAACAAAGCCTTCATCTTCCAGATAGGCTTCCAGGTTCTCACGAACCATTTCCTCATCATCCACAACGAGGATTTCTATTGCTTCGTTGGCCATTGGTACTCCCAGAATCTCAACCGTCCGAAACGAGTCCCAAACTCATTTCGTACAACATTCCACTATTATATCGTCAACTATAACGCTTCAGTACAAAGTTAGCAACGCGGAAACCATTATATTTCATCATTTGGAACGACGACGCATAATCACGCCTTCCTTGCGCAATGCGCACCAGAAAGGACGCGGATCGTCCGTCATGATAGGACGGGCTCTGGGGTTGGCGACATTGCAACGCGGCTTATTCGTTTCAAAAAAGAAGGGACACCCTCCGCACTCATATACGAGCACATCGGAGCAGTTTTCGCAGACAACCTCTTCGGCGCTTCCTGCTTCCTGAACAACCATACCCGCGGGCTCAAGCGGACACCACTCGGGCCGCCCGGTCGCAGCCATTTCCTCAGAAACCAGCCGGTTTCGCTCTCCTCCACCCACAAATGAAGCACCACAGTGCCCTGCCTCATCGGACCAGAACATCGGGCATTCCTTACACTTTCCTATCATCCAGATCATATGGTCTCCTCCCGGACAATACCGCGCGCACGCGGCCATCCGAAATATTGTACTACACTATTTATAACATGTTCACAGGATCAATATCCAGCGCCAAACGTAGCTTACCGTCTCTGGGAGCAGCCACACGCATTTCATGAAACACGCTCCGTATGCTTGTCCAGTCCTGCCCCTTGAAGGCCCACTGAAACCGCTTGCGCCCTCTGAGCAAAGGCAGCGGAGACGGAGTATGCCCAAGCACGAGTACCCCGGAAGCCTTACCCTTTTCACGGGCAAGAAGCGTCAGACTGTCAAGCCATCCCGCTCCCGGCTCCCAGTCAATGGGGAAGCTTGCCCGTACAAGCGCCAGCTTCACGAAGGGCGGGTACCTGCGCCGCTCGCGTCTGCGAATTTCTTCGTCGAAAAATCCTTCGTAATCCGCGCTGCGGACGAATTCCCAGCAGTAATGGGCAGGGTCACGGGTCTGTATGAACACCCTTCCGGCTTTCTCGCCCCGCCCCGCACGCCCCGAAGCCTGCACAAGCAACTGGAACGTGCGCTCGGCAGCCCTGTAGTCGGGCAGATTCAGCCCCAGATCCCCATCAGCGATAATGGCAAGGGTGACGTTAGGAAAATGATGCCCTTTGGACAGCATCTGCGTGCCCACCAGAACCTGTGCCTCTCCCTTGCCGAAGGCTTCCAGAATAGCTTCCATCCGCCCCGGACGACGGGTTGAATCCCGGTCCAGCCGGAGCACCTTTGTGCCGGGCGGCAACGCATGCACCAGGCCCTCTTCCAGCTTCTCGGTTCCTTCGCCCATGGGCAGATAATGCAGCCCCTTGCACGAGGAACACGTAACCGGATAGGGAGTCGCGTATCCACAGTAGTGGCAGACTAGCCGCTCTCGTCCCTTATGGTAGGTCAGGCCTATCTCGCAATGCGGGCAGCGTGCAACGGTACCGCAGTCAAGGCAGTACATGAGTGGTGCATACCCGCGTCTGTTCAGCAGAATAACGGCCTGCTCACCTTTCGAAATCACGTCTTTCAGCGCGGCAAGGCTCTTTGGGGCCAGCAGACCATCTGAAGGGGAAAGCCCCTTTATGTCAACAAGTTCAACATCGGGAAGAGTGCCGCCCCCCACCCGCTCAGCAAGACGGGCAAGAGGAATAAGTCCCTGACGGGCAGCATGAAAGGTCTTGATATCCGGAGTGGCCGAACCGAGCACCAGCAAGCCCTTCACCTGCTGCATGCGGAAATGGGCAACTTCCTTGGCCTGATAGACAAGCCGCTCATCCTGCTTGAAGGAACCGTCGTGTTCCTCGTCCAGCACAAGAGCCCCAAGCTGCGGGACCGGCAGGAACAGGGCTGATCGGGTGCCTATGATAATGCAGGGAGCTTCACGCGACGCCAGCGCTCTGAACGTACGTTCTCTCTCGGCTGCGGATTGGTACCCATGGAACAAAAATACATCACTGCCGGCGAGGGCAGCGCGCACAGCCCGTTCAAGCTTGCAGGCCAGGGCAACTTCCGGTGCCAGCAGCAGGACGGATTTTCTTCTTTGCAAGGTTCTTGCGGCCAGTTCAAGGTATACGGCCGTCTTGCCGCTGCCTGTAATGCCGAACAGCAAACGGGTTTCAGGAAATTCCGAATCCAGCGCACCTGTAAACTCGTCAACCGCCTCCTGCTGCGCAGGGGTCAGCACGAATCCGGCATCGTGCATGGGGAGCAGTGCATCGGCATCTTCCTCAGTCTGCACCGGACACGAACAGGCAAGAGAAGAGAGCGACTCCAGCGGCCCCACAGCAACGAGACCTCTCTCGGCAAGTGCATTGAGTGCCTGCGAGGCCTGAGCACCGCATTGACCAAGCAGAATCTTGCGGGACACGGCTCCGTTGTCCCAGAGATACTCCAGCACCTCAATCTGCCGTTTGGCGGAAGGGCGCACGGGCCACGGCGGGTCCTGCGTCACCACGCATACTTCCTGTACCTCAGCGTCAAAGCCCGCATCGAGCACTTCCACGTTACCGGTAGCCCATGCCTCACCCAGATGCGTGCGTTCAGGAAGCGAGGCTTTGGCCACTTCCTTCAGGTACAGCGTTCTCGGCTTACCACTGCCCAGCACGCGCAGGCGTACCTGTGATGTGCGCAGACCGGCGGGCAGCAGACTGCCAAGCACTTCACCCGCAGACAACAGATGCCGCACGGCAAGCTGACGCACCATTTCGAGATATTCCGGCGTAAGAAGCGGCACCCTCTCAAGGGGCCACATGGCTTCCTTGATCTCGACGCCTTCCGGTGCCTGCGGCGCATCGGCATCCATGACGACCCCCACCCGCAATCCTCCGGATTTACCCAACGGCACGGCAACGCGCATGCCTGTCTGCCATAGCGAACCGGGCAACCAAGCCGGTCGGGCGTATGTCAGGTTAGTATAGGGGGGGCTGAGCAGAGCTATGGAAAGAAGCGTAGACATGCAGACTCACCGGAAAAAAGAAAAGAGGCAAAAAAAGACAGCAGACACAGAAAACGAATCCGCAGGCCGGAAAAAAAGCGGGCGGTCCTGACGGCCGCCCGCTTGCATCAACAATTCCAAGGCAGGAGCGGTTTAAGCTGTTTCACCAGATCATCCCGTATTTCTTCATCCTGCAGGGCGAAATAGATATTGGCCGTAAGGTACTCAGCCCAATCTCCCACGTCAAAACGCATGCCCCGGATCTTGACGGCAAGCAGTCCCCTGCCGTGGGCAAGTGTCTTCAGAGCATCGGTAAGCTGAATCTCGCCTCCGGCACCGGGAGGAGTATTTTCGAGAGCGGGGAAGATATCCTGCGTCAGGATGTAGCGTCCAACTATCGCCAGACGTGAAGGCGCCTTGTTGACTGCGGGCTTTTCAACGAGATCGGTAACACGGTACGTTCCCGGAGCGATTTCCTCTCCCGATACGATACCGTAGCGGCTGACCTTGTCCGGCTCAACCTCCATAACGCCAACCACGGGCAACCGTTCGGCAACGGCAACGTCCAGCAACTGCTTGAGTCCCGGTTCCATGCCGAACATGAGGTCATCACCCACCATGACGCCGAATGCCTCTTCGCTTATGACATGCTTTGCGCACAACACCGCATGCCCAAGTCCGAGCTGCTGCTTCTGACGGATGGAAATAATGTTCACCATGCTTGCCACTTCGCGGATGGTCTGCAACATGGCTGTTTTTCCTGCCCGCTCCAGCACCCCTTCAAGCTGCAGGTTGTGATCAAAATGATCCTCAATGATCTTCTTGTCACGGTTGGTGACAAAGACCGTATCACTCATACCGGAGCGGATAGCTTCTTCAACGACATACTGCACCGCAGGTTTGTTGTAGACGGGCAACATTTCCTTGGGGATATTCTTGGTGGCAGGAAGCGAACGGGTTCCCCAGCCTGCAACAGGAATCACGACTTTGCGAATATTCATTGAGAGCACTCCTTTGCGGAAAATCGGATGACGGTCGAAACTACTTCAAGTTCGCCTGTACAGCCTCTGCCAGATAGGAAGCAAGACGGCTAACCTGTTCAGGATGCTCGCCTTCCACCATGACGCGACACACTGCTTCTGTTCCGGAATATCTCAACAGCACACGTCCCCTGTCGCCCAGCTCCTTTTCCACCTTGGCTTTGGCAGCCATGAGTTCGGGACTCTGTTCAAAGGGAATTTTCCTGCGCACGTGCACGTTGATCAACTCCTGCGGGAACAGCTGCAGCAAGCCGGCAAGCTCGGAAAGAGGCTTTTCCCTTTCCTTCATGATACGCAAAAGCTGCAGAGCCGCAAGCAGGCCGTCGCCTGTGGTTCCATAATTCATGAAGATGAGGTGGCCGGACTGTTCGCCGCCCATGGCCGCACCTTCACGGCGCATAGCTTCCACCACGTACCGGTCACCCACCGAGGTACGCAGCAGGTTGCCGCCGCGTTCCTTCATGAAGACTTCAAGAGCCATGTTGCTCATGACTGTGGAAACCAGCGTGTTATTAGGCAGCACACCTCGCTCCATCATATCCTGCGCGCAGATGGCCATGATCTGGTCGCCATCAAGCACCTGGCCCTTTTCGTCCACCACAATGAGGCGGTCGGCATCGCCGTCCAGCGCAAGTCCGATGTCGGCCCGGTGTTCCACAACCTTCTCGGCGGCAACACCCGGATACAGCGAACCGCATTGCTGATTGATGTTCACGCCGTCAGGAGAAACACCTATCTTGATGACATCCGCGCCCAATTCTTCAAGGGCAAGAGGTGCCACACGGTAGTTTGCACCATGTGCACAGTCGAGCACGATACGCATACCGTCCAGCGTGAGATGGCTGGGGAAGCTGTTCTTCAGGTACACGATATAGCGGCCGGGGGCATCTTCGATACGATAGGCGCGCCCTACCCGCTCCGGTGCAGGATAATCCCACTGGTGATCCATGTTGAGGACCATATCGGTAATGGCGTCTTCCGACTCGTCGGGCAGTTTGAAGCCCTGCCTGTCGAAAAACTTTATACCGTTATCCATGAAGGGATTGTGCGATGCGGAAATGACAACGCCAAGGTCCGCCCGCATGTTGCGGGTAAGAAAGGCAATGGCGGGGGTGGGCAGCGGGCCCACGAGAAAAACATCCATACCTGCGGCGCAAAGACCGGAGGTGAGAGCCGTTTCAAAAATATATCCGGAAAGGCGGGTATCCTTGCCTATCACCACACGGTGACGCTTTTTTCCATTGCGAAAAAAGGTACCCGCAGCAAGGCCCAGACGCAGGGCGATATCGGGAACCATCGGATACACATTTACCTGACCGCGCAGTCCGTCAGTACCAAACAGCCGTTTTCCCATCAGTTCATATCCTCATTGAAAAATCTCGCAGCCGGACCACTTCCGGCTTCGGCGCGCAACAGACGCGCGGCAGCGGCAGCACTACGCTATCTGGTGCCAATTGTCACGGTAAGGGTGCTCGGCTCGGCAGACTTGAGCCAGACCCCTTCCGGCAGATACAGCCGATACGGAAGCGTGTGCGCCCCGGGTTCAAGCGATTCCGGAACGACCAATTCCACCCTCACCTCGTCAAACAAGCCTTCTTTACGGCTTTTGGATTCCGGCACTTCAAGGCGCAGATTGACCTTGCGCGACTTGACACTCACCTTCACCCAGTCCGGTGCATTGATTTCCACATTCCGGGTAACCGTCTTGGAAACTGTCTTGATGCCGAGCAGCATACCCACCTTGACCTGAGGAGGATTCGCCTCCAGTCCGTCCGGCGGGTCAACTACACCCGTCACTTCCACCACGCCTGCCTCGGTCACTTCCGGCACAGTGGCTATCACGTCCACCTGCTTCACCTTTGCCAGCAGCGTCGACGCGCCGCGAAGATTGACAGCTTCAGGTGATGCTGTGGACCGCGACACGCGGATATCCGGAGGGAGTGCGCCCGCAAGTTGAATGCGGACCGGAACCTCGCGCACCTCAATGGCATCCACGTTCAGCGCCAGCCTTGAAGGACGCATCTCGACCACCTCATAGGCGTTGCCGAGAGGCACATGCTCGGGAAGAATATTCATGACGTTCAGCCCCGGAGTCAGGGCAGAAAGATCGAGCGAATAAGCAAGGTTGCGTTCATTGAGCCCTCTCAGCAGGCCCTTGGGGGCACGCACGCGCACGTCAACAGTCGGCTCAAGGCCGTTCATGATGACCAGATTGGAGGGCATACCCTTCATCTCGATGCGCAAGGTGGCCCATGCTTCCACTTCTTCACGGCCGGAGACCATGTACCACAGGGTACATGACATAAGCAGAGCAAGCAGGAAATATTGCCAGTTTCCGCGCATGATCATCGCTCCAGAGCATTGCGCAGCACGCGCTTGAGTCTCGTGGCGTCCAGCGCCGTTGTCAGCTTGCCGCCGATGGACACGGTAACCGCCCCGCGCTCTTCCGATACCACAACAGCCACGGCATCACTCTCTTCGGTTATGCCCATGGCGGCACGGTGGCGCGTGCCGTATTCGGGACGGTCCTGCGGCGAAACGGCAAGGGGCAGAATGCACCCTGCCGCGGCAAGCCTGCCACCACGGACCACCACGGCTCCGTCATGCAGCGGAGTGGATGTCTGAAAAATGGAAATGAGCAGTTCCTTGGTCACCTTGGCTTCAAGCGGAATGCCCCGCTCAACGGTATCGCCAAGCGGCACGTTCCGCTCAAGAACCACCAGCGCGCCCACACGTCGCTGGGCCATGCTGAGCACCGCGCCGACAACCTCGTTGAGCAGGTCGTCTTCAACCACCTTCTTGCGCCAGAAACCGCGCGCCCCCATTTCGGTGAGCGCCCTGCGTATGTCGCGCTGAAAGAGCACAATGATGACGAGGAATATGGAACTGAGGAAGTTGGCGAGCAGCCAGTGCAGGGTATACAAACCCACTTCTTCGGAGACGAAATAGACCACAAGAACGAGCAGGAGCCCGTAAATGGCCGAGACGGCGCGCGTGCCTTTGACCATCAGAATTATCCGATAGAAAAGCAGGGTGACCAGCCCGATATCTACTATATCGCGCCAGCCTACACTTATATCGCCAATCTGCAGCATACCGCAGCCGCCCCTCGGGTATGTTAATCGTTATCCGTCGCCGGTAGCGTCCCTTACATTGCCAAAGCCTGCGCCACCTGCAGGGTCTGCACCGTCATAGCCACGTCGTGCACCCTGTGGGCAAACACGCCGCGAGCGGCCAGAATGGCTGTGGCAGCCTGAGTGGCATTCTGCCGTTGCCCCGCAGGAGCATTGCACAACATGCCAAACATGGATTTATTGGATATTCCTGCCATAAGAGGCAGACCGAGCGAAGCGAATCTGTCCATACCCCGCAAAATTGCGAGGTTGTGTTCCAGCGTCTTGCCGAACCCCACGCCGGGGTCAAGCATTATTCTGTCTTCCGGTACGCCCGCTGTGGTTAATTCTTTCAGTTTTTTCTCGAAAAAGTCCAGAATTTCCTCAACCACATTTCCATATTCAGGAGCCTTCTGCATCTCGGTGGGTCTGCCAAGGCTGTGCATGAGAATGTAACCGGGCTTGTATTGCGCAACCACGTCAAGCAGAGCCGGGTCAAAGGCAAATGCGGAAATATCGTTTATGATCTGTGCTCCGGCCTCAAGCACGGCGGCTGCAGTGCCAGCCTTGTAGGTGTCTACGGACAGCGCCCACGGCATACCGTTGACACAGTGCAGATCACGAAGCCCTTCAACGACCGGTACCACCCTCTCCTTCTCCTCTTCCAGAGACACAGGGGCAGCAAAAGGACGGGAGGACTCTCCGCCGATATCCAGAACATGCGCTCCGGCTTCCGCCTGCATCCGGCCATGGGCGAGAGCCTGATCGAGCTGCATGTACTGCCCCCCGTCATGAAAAGAGTCGGGGGTCACATTCACGATGCCGAATACGAGAAAGGGGGCAGGGCCTAACGACCTGCCCCCTCTGATTTTCCATTCTACCGGGGAGAGCATCAACGCTTTTCTCCGTCCTCGCTGTTGCCCTTGTCCTGCGGTGACTCTTCTTCAAGGGTGAAGTCGCCGCCGGAAGTCTTTTCACGTTCAGCCGCCGGAGAAGCAACAGGACGGGAACCGGAAGCCTGCGTCTCGCGGTATGTAGCGGCAGCCTTGGCTAAGCTGTCGCGTTCCGGCTCCGGAGCGACAGGAGCAGCTACCACCTCGGCAGGCGGAAGTTCCTTTCCGGCCATAAGCAGATCAATATCTGCACCGCTGATGGTTTCACGCTCAAGCAGGGCATCGGCAATCTTGTGCAGCGCATCGATGTTTTCTTCGAGCAGCTTGCGGGCATGCAGACGCGCATCTTCCATTATCCGCTTCACTTCAGCGTCCACCAGACGTGCGGTTTCCTCGCTGTAGTTGCGGGAATGCGCCCATTCGCGGCCGATGAATACTTCTTCGCCCTGTTCGCCGATGTTCATGGGACCGATGGCATCGGACATACCCCATTCACACACCATCTTGCGGGCCATCTTGGTGGCGCGCTCGATATCGTTGCCGGCACCGGTGGTGATTTCGTTGAAGATAAGTTCTTCAGCCACGCGACCACCGAGGAACACGATAAGGCTGTTTTCCAGATAGGTGCGGGAGTAGCCATGGCGGTCGCCTTCAGGCAGCTGCATGGTTACGCCGAGAGCACGACCTCTGGGAATGATGGATACCTTGTGCACGGGATCGGTTTCCGGAAGCAGAATGGCAGTAAGGGCATGACCGCCTTCATGATATGCGGTAACGCGCTTTTCGTGATCACTCATCACGAGGCTGCGGCGTTCCTTACCCATGAGGAGCTTGTCCTTGGCCATTTCAAAGTCATACATGTTGACCTGATCCTTGTTGTTCTTGGCGGCCTGCAGGGCAGCTTCGTTCACAAGGTTTTCAAGGTCGGCACCGGAGAAACCGGGGGTGCCCTTTGCCAGAACTTCCATGTTCACGTCCTTGGCAAGGGGGGTACGCTTGGCATGCACTTCCAGAATATGCTTGCGGCCCTTCAGGTCGGGGGTGGGAACCACCACCTGACGGTCAAAACGGCCGGGGCGCAGCAATGCAGGGTCCAGAACGTCGGGACGGTTGGTTGCGGCGATGAGAATGACGCCTTCGTTGGATTCGAAGCCGTCCATTTCCACCAGCAGCTGGTTCAGCGTCTGCTCACGTTCGTCATGACCACCGCCGAGACCGGCACCGCGCTGACGGCCCACGGCATCGATTTCGTCAATGAAGATAAGACAGGGAGCATTCTTCTTGCCCTGCACGAACAGGTCGCGCACTCGGGAGGCACCGACGCCGACAAACATTTCCACGAAGTCGGAACCGGAGATGGAGAAGAAAGGCACTCCGGCCTCACCCGCAACAGCGCGGGCCAGCAGAGTCTTGCCGGTACCGGGAGGTCCCACGAGCAGAACGCCCTTGGGAATGCGGCCGCCAAGACGGGTAAATTTTTTGGGATTGGAGAGGAAATCGACCACTTCGGTGAGTTCTTCCTTGGCTTCATCCACGCCTGCCACATCATCAAAGGTGACGCGGGTCTGCTCCTGCGAGATAAGACGCGCACGGGAACGACCGAAGGACATGGCCTTCCCGCCCCCGCCCTGCATCTGTCGCATGAAGAACACCCACACGCCGATAAGCAGCAGCATGGGGAACCACGATACGAGCAGGGTCATGTACCAGGGAGCATCTTCCTGCGGCTGGGCGTTCACGCGAACACCGTGCGAAAGAAGACGTTCGACCAGCTGAGGATCTTCGGGAGCAAATGTCACGATGGTGGAACCATCCTGCTGCTTGGCCGAAAGCTTCTGCCCCTGTATGTCAACCTCTGCCAGCTGACCGCCATCGACCATTTGCAGGAATTCGGAATAACTTACCTTACCCTGCGGGGTCTGCGGCTGACTGAAGAGATTGAACAGGACCACCATTAAGACGGAGATGACGGCCCACAATACCAAATTCCGTGAAAACTGATTCAAGAGTCTATGCCTCCGAGTTTCGTTTCGGACAATTTCTTAGCTTGGATTGTTACTATTAAGGCGTAGCGCGCCATTTGACAATGAGAAGAGTACCGAAAATTTATGAATTCTCAAACAGGTACACCTTCTCTGCGCAAATCGCGCAAGTTGCTTGCCGGTTATTATAAAACCTGCTAGACATTCCCGACCCTTGAGGATTTCCTCAATACACAGGAAGGAAGCGTTTCGTAACCGGTGTTGCGCCCGGTCTTCAAAACCGGTGGGGTGGCAGAGATGTCCCCGGTAGGTTCGACTCCTATACGCTTCCGCCACTGCACGCAAAGCCCCAGTTCATGGGGCTTTCTTCTTTTTCATACATGAAGGGGAAGCACTGGTTGCCAACAGCAGCCCCCCTTTGCTCAGTCCGCAAATCCAGCAGGCGATATCGCCTGCAATACATTCTGTGAGTAGTTGCTCTCACCTTTCCGACTTGCTATGTATTCCGCGGCGGCGTGGGGCACGGCGTGCATCCGGCATTTTCGAACCGCAGACGGAGCATCGTCGGCCTTGCCCCTAACCTGAAGACGCTGCCATATCTCTATCCAA
The DNA here is from genome assembly GCF_013340285.1 of Desulfovibrio subterraneus. NCBI lineage: Bacteria > Pseudomonadati > Thermodesulfobacteriota > Desulfovibrionia > Desulfovibrionales > Desulfovibrionaceae > Desulfovibrio > Desulfovibrio subterraneus. Next base: position 1,479,589 of record NZ_BLVO01000013.1, read on the forward strand.
TACGCTAATCGATACATAATAGCACTGTGTCCGGCACACCTCAGCATCTTTTGCAGGAAGAATATATGGGTTGTGGCTCGCAGTGCCTGCACCCTGCACGCAAAAAACAGCAGTTCCGGACGCACCATTCAGGCTGCCGCGGCAGCACGACAGGCTGGACAATGCCCGTCTGCCCGAGGCAATACTGTTAATAAGCACCCCGAACATGCATTTCGGGCAATGATCCATACACAGGAGCACAGCGTTGGCTGACGAAGACATCAAGTCCAAAGACAGGGAAGAGAGTCTCATAGAGATCATACTGGGCTCTTCTCACGAATTTTCTCTGCCCAGCCAGATCTTCAATGCCATCACCTTTTCCGGCATTCTCACTTCGCTCCTGATCTTCTGCGCAGATACCTTTCTCGGGCAGGCAAGGCGTGAAAACAATTTTGCCTTCGGCCTTTCTGTCACGGTTGCCTATTTCTGGCTTTACGGAAAATCACGGGAAACCGGGGACTACAGGGACTATACCATTTATTATGTCCTGCTGGAACTGGCCATTCTGCTGCAGTCATGGTTCATGTATTGCGGCGTGGCCGGAGTGGCTCCCCTTATTGCGCTGCATTTCATAGTCACCGTATCGCTGATTCTCGAAGGGTGGCGCAAATACTCCCTCATGGCCTTCATCATACTGGTCGTCACTGGCCTCTTCTGCACAGAGCTCGCCCTGCCCGACATTGCGCGCCATTATGCCGATCCCAGAAACCACCTCATCAACATCTTCATCTACTTCATCCTCATCGGCTGCGGCATTGTTGTCTGCGTCATGCTCGTCATGCAGAACCACAAAATGCAATATGAAAGGATCAACCAGTTCAACCAGTCCCTTGACCAGTCAAAACAAGACCTCGAAATGGTTATTCTGGAGCAGAAAGAAGATCGCAGGACAATTCAGAAAACTCTTGAAGAAAAAGAGCTGCTGCTCAGAGAAATTCACCACAGGGTCAAAAACAACCTGCAGGTTATCTCCAGCATGCTGCTTTTGCAGCAGAACAAGCTGCAGAATCAGGAAACTCTGGAGGCTTTCAATACCGCAGGCAGCAGGGTGCAATCCATTGCGCTGGTTCACGAGCTGCTCTACCAGTCGGATACCATTGCCCACATCGACTTTCAGACCTATGCGGAAAAGCTGGTGCAATATCTTTCCGACATGTACCGCCGCGACCAGAGGGTGAAAATCGAGATAAAGGCGGACAATGTCGTCCTTTCAGTGGAAGACGCCATCGCGTGCGGCCTTGTCGTAACAGAACTGGTATCGAACAGCCTGAAATACGCTTTTCCAGGCCGCTCGTCCGGCACGGTCGGCATACATCTCAAAGATGTTGACGGCCAACGGTACGAACTGTGGATTTATGATAACGGCGTCGGTTTCAAGGGCGAGGTGGATTGGGACAAATCCGCCACACTGGGACTTCTCTTAGTGCGCGAGCTCGTAGAAGGACAACTTGAAGGCAATATACAATTAGAAAGAAAAGCCGGAGCGTTCTGGAAAATCACCTGGAGCACACCGGAATGCGAAAGCCAGAGAGAACAGGACGATGAGTAATTGCAACATACTGATTGTTGAAGACGAACGACTGGTGGCACTTTCCATACGGGAAATTCTCCAGTCTGAAGGCTATACGGTATGCGGAATTGCCCGCTCCACAAAAAACGCCATGGAGGTGCTTGCCGGATGCTCGCCGGATCTGGCCCTGATGGACATCAAGATCAAGGGCAACCCGGACGGCATTGACCTTGCCATCAAACTCCGAACCGAGTTCGGAATTCCTTCCGTCTTCCTGACCGCCTATTCCGATAATTCCCTGCTTGACCGGGCCAAGTCGGCCGAGCCGCTCGGCTACATACTCAAGCCGTTCAAACAGAGCGACATCCTTTCCGCCGTCAAGATAGCGCTGCACAAATCGGCGGAAGAGAAAAAGCGCGATCAGAAAAGCCGTGAGATGGAAAAGACGGTGGAGGCACACACCGAGAAACTCGGGAAGGAAGTGGCCACCCGTGAAATGGCGGAAAGAGAGCTGCAGCAGAAATCAGACCACCTGCAGGATGCCAACAAGGCCCTGACTAGCCTGCTTGAAGCCAGAGATGCGGAAAAGCGTGCTCTTGAAGAATCCATCCTCGTGAACATCAAGAAGTACGTTGTCCCGTATGTGGAAATGATAAAAAGCCAGACATCCGATACTGGTGTGCTGGAAACGGTCAACTTTCTGGAAGATGCTCTGCAGAAGGCGGTTTCTCCCGCCTCTAAAACCCTGTTTGCCAAGTATCTGGACCTTACCCCGCAGGAGTCGCGCATTGCCGACCTCATACGGCAGGGCAAGAAGACCAAAGACATAGCCGACATTCTGAACCTTGCCCCGAGCTCTATCTCCACCCACCGCTACAGCATCCGGCGTAAGCTCGGACTGCTGAATTCCAGCACCAATCTGGAAACATTTCTCAACGCCGATAATGGCGAATCCTAAAAGTATCCCCCGACAGCCACCTGTTATGAAAGGTGGCTGTCATTTATTCCATCGCCCCTCTTCTTCCCCGATATGTGAAATGCGTAACATGATGTAAGCTTTGCGCAACAACAGCAAACAACACCTTCCCGCCACAGCGCTTTTGTCGCACGTAACTCGCTGATACCATATCGATTGCAATAGTTCAGGCAGCAACGTCCTCATCGCCAAACGATACGCATCCAACCCTGTTCGCCCGCTTATTCTCTCCCCCTGTCTGATTCATCTGCTTGATCACTTTATCCGCTTCCCACGGACCATCCCTGACACGCAAAGGCTGCAGGGATCACCGCCGTATTATCCGTCGGCATCCGACCCCGCTCCGGCTCGTCACCTGATGGGCAGTCATAAACGCCCCCTTCTTCCCTATCCTCCGCCCCCCCACCTCCATAATCTCATCTCTGCAAGTTCATATTGGAACAAGCACCAGCCTTTTCCCGCCTCATTCTCTGTGATTAGACCTACACATAATCTACACAATCGGGGTATTACGGCAGCCCCTTCCCGAAAATCAAAACAGGCATAAAGTAAATAAAAACAGTTTACTAGCGAACAAAGACAGAGGCGATCGCCAACTTTGGAGGTATTAGAATTGCTTAGATTGCCTACACAATTTCTAGCTAAATCTACAATATTTCCATTTGCACCGTTCTCTTCCATATAGATTGCGAGCGTAAGCATACACCCGTTTGTGAAATATCGGACATCGCTGTCCGATAGGGAAAACCAATTGAGAAGCTCTACGGCAAGGCTTCAAGATACGACCAGTAAGGAGGTCAAGATGAACGGAATCATGAAGAGGACGACAACTTGTATCATCGCACTTGCGATGCTGTTCGGTAGCATTGTTACCGCAAACGCCTACGATGGCCCCAAGCTCAAATTCCGTCTTGCACACACCACCCCTCCCGGCAACCACATCACTTTGGCGTACCAGAAGTTCGCTGACCTGGTGAAGGAAAAGTCCGAAGGCAAGATTCAGGTGCAGGTATTCCCGAACGCAGTTCTTGGCAGTGACCGCGTTCTGATCGAAGGCGCACAGCGCGGCTCTCTTGAGATGGCTGTGAGTTCCACCCCCAACATGGCCAACTTTGCTCCCGACTATCAGGTATTCGACCTGCCCTACATCACCAGCCCCAAGTTCCAGCAGAACCTGTACAAGGCTCTGGACAGCGGCGATCTGGGCAAATACTTCGACAAGGTTGCCCACGGCATCGGCCTTGAGAACATCATGTGGGCCGAATACGGCTACCGTAACTTCTGCGCCGTAAGCAAAGAAATCACCAACGCCAAGAGCCTTGAAGGTCTGAAGGTCCGCACCACCGCTTCCCCCGTTGAAGTGGACGTTGCCAAGGCACTGGGCATGAGCCCCACCCCCATCGCCTGGGGCGAAGTATACACCGCCCTGCAGCAGGGAACCATCGACTCCGAAGGCAACACCTTCCCCCACCTCTACGGCGCAAAGCACAACGAGGTTCTGCGCTACGCCATGTACTCTTACCACAACTACGGCATGCAGCTCGGCGTTGCCAACAAGAAGTGGTGGGACAGCCTTGACCCCAAGACCCAGCAGGTCATCCGTGAAGCCGCTGCCGAAGCCGTGCAGTACCAGCGTGATGTGCTCTACCCCGAAAACGAAAAGAGCGCCTACGAAGGCTTTGTGAAGAGCGGCATCAAGGTGCACACCCTGACCGACGCCGAAATGGATGAACTCAAGAAGCTCACCCGTCCTGTTTGGGACAACTACCTGAACAAGCTTGCTCCTGAACTCGTACAGATGGTTCAGGACACCCAGAAATAATTAAGGAATTGCGTATCGTCCGTGCGGGCGACGACACCGCACGGACGATATTCTTCAGTTGTACTGATAGAGAAGAGTGCCACTCTCAGTCGATGCAGCTGAGAACACGTTCCTCAAAGAAGGTAATATGAGTTCACTATCATCCTTTATTAAGCGGAATTATAACAACGTGGAAAAGCCGTTTCTGTTCGCCGGCTTCATGATTATGATTCTCGCGATTACATATCAGACCGCCTTCCGCTATATCGTAAGCAATCTCGTCAACTTTCTGAACGACCCTCAGAACAAGACGCTGCTGAACCTGTTCATCAACATAGATTCTGCCCGCCAGTTCATGAAGAGCATAGCCGGCTGGGCTGTCTGGTCAGAAGAGCTGGCCCGCTACGTCTTCGTCTGGGTGTCCTACCTGGCGGTTCCGCTGGCGGTGCTCAAGCGCACCAGCATCAGGGTTGACCTGGTCTACGAAAAACTTTCGGACAATCTCAAGGCCTGCAACTGGGTTGTGGTTGAGCTGTCCATCATCATCCTGTCCGGCATGCTGGCATACATGGGCTGGGGCATCGTGCAGATGCAGCTCGAATTCCCCCAGATCACCCCCGCCATGCGGATCGGGTACTACATTCCCTATCTCATCCTGCCCGTGGCATTCGGCCTTGCCGTTGTCCGCGGCCTGCAGAGCCTGTCCAAGCAGATCCGCAGCATGCCGCCCCTGCACTTCGTGCTCTCCGCAGTTGCCACTGTGCTGATGTACACCCCCATTCTCATATGGGATGACCTGAACCCCGTGGCCCTGCTGTTCGGCTACTTCATCCTGTTCGTATTCCTCGGCATTCCCATGGCGTTTGCGCTGGGCCTGTCCGCGTTCTCCACGGTGCTCGGCGCAGGCACACTGCCTGTGGACTACCTCTCGCAGATCGCGTTCACGTCTATCGACAACTTCCCGATCATGGCCATTCCGTTCTTCATCGCGGCCGGAGTGTTCATGGGTGCAGGCGGCCTTTCAACCAGACTGCTCGCCGTGGCTGACGAACTTGTCGGTTCACTCCCCGGCGGCGTGGCACTGGCCAGCGTTGTGACCTGCATGTTCTTCGCCTCCATCAGCGGTTCCGGTCCCGCTACCGTGGCCGCCATCGGGGCACTGACCATTCCCGCCATGATCGAGCGCGGTTACAACGTCAACTTCTCCGCTGCGGTTGTGGCCGCGGCAGGGGCCATCGGCGTCATGATTCCGCCCAGCAACCCCTTTGTGGTGTATGCTGTGTCAGGGCAGGTTTCCGTGGGCAAACTCTTTGTCGCAGGCATCATTCCCGGCCTTCTGACCGGTCTTGCCCTGATGGTTGTGGTCTACTTCATTTCCAAGAAGAACGGCTGGTGCGGCGAGCAGCGTGAACGCAACATCAAGACGGTGGCACGAAGCATGTGGGAAGCCAAATGGGCTCTGCTTGTTCCCGTCATCGTTCTCGGCGGCATCTACGGCGGTCTCATGACCCCCACCGAAGCCGCAGCCGTTGCCGCCTTCTACGGCATGATGGTCGGTCTCTTCGTCTACAAGGAGCTGAACTGGAAGAGACTGTACGAGAGCACTCTCAGTTCCGCCATGACCTCTTCGGTCATCATCATCCTGATGGCCATGGCAACCCTGTTCGGCAACATCATGACCATTGAGCAGGTGCCTGAGAGAATCACCTCGATCATTCTCTCGATGACTGAAAACAAGATTATCATCCTGCTTCTGATCAACCTGTTCCTGCTGTGGATAGGCACGTTCATGGAAGCACTGGCAGCCATCGTGATCATCACGCCCATTCTCATGCCCCTGATCCTGAAGATAGGCATGGACCCCATTCACTTCGGGGTGGTGATGGTCGTCAACCTTGCAATCGGCTTCTTCACTCCCCCTGTCGGCGTAAACCTGTTCGTTGCCAGCGGCATGAGCGGAACCAAGCTGACGGCGGTGGCCCGTGCAGGCATGCCGCTGCTCATAGCAATGCTGGTTGTCCTCATGCTGGTTACCTACATCCCCTTCCTCTCACTCGCCCTGCTGTAGCAGGCCCGCTGTAAGGAGATGTTGTGAGAATAACGCTTGAACAGGCCATGCAGGCCATCAGCGCAACAGTGGAACGCGCCGCGAACGACGGTGGCAACCACGTGGCCCTGACGGTTGTGGATGCCGCAGGCATAACCATTGCGGCGGCAACCATGGACAAGGCCCCTGCACGGGTTGTCGGCATAGCCAGAGCCAAGGCGTATACCGCCGCCAAGATGACGGTGCCTACTGAAGTGTTTCTGCAAAAGCTCCGGAACGAGAACCTGCAGGCCGAATGGTTCTGCGACAAGGAATTCTCGCCGCTTCCTGGAGGCATTCCCATCCTCATGGACGGTGCATGCATCGGCGCCGTGGGGGTAAGCGGAAGAGCACTTGATGATGATGTGAAACTGGCGATGTTCTTTGCCCGGACACTTGAGGCATCGCTGGCACGATAAAAGACCGGTGCCGTGCGGTGCCGGCTCCTGACAGGCTTATCAGGGCATTGTCCAACTAAAATAACAGTCAGAAAACGTCGGCAGAACCGGCCGGCAAGACGTAACACAAGGAGTACTGTCATGAAGATGACCACTGAAGAAGCATTTGTGAAAGTTCTTCAGATGCACGGAATCGATAACGCCTTCGGCATTATCGGCTCTGCGATGATGCCCATATCCGACCTGTTCCCCAAGGCAGGCATTACCTTCTGGGACTGCGCACACGAAACCAACGCAGGCATGATGGCCGACGGCTTCACCCGTGCATCGGGCAAGATGTCCATGATGATCGCCCAGAACGGCCCCGGCATCACCAACTTCGTAACTCCGGTCAAGACCGCTTACTGGAACCACACCCCGCTGCTGCTGGTAACCCCGCAGGCTGCCAACAAGACCATGGGTCAGGGCGGCTTCCAGGAAGTTCCCCAGATGTCCGTGTTCGAAGACATGGTAGCGTATCAGGAAGAAGTTCTGCACCCCACGCGCATCGCCGAAGTGCTGAACCGTGTAATCCTCAAGGCCAAGCGTGCTTCCGCACCTGCGCAGATCAACATTCCCCGCGACTTCTGGACGCAGGTGATCGACATTGAACTGCCCGCAATCGTGGACTTCGAACTGCCCGGCGGCGGTGAAGATGCCATTGCACGTGCAGCCGAGCTGCTCTCCAATGCCAAGCACCCCGTTATCCTCAACGGCGGCGGCGTTGTCATCGGCGGCGCAATCGAAGATGCCAAGGCTCTGGCCGAGCGTCTTGATGCTCCCGTATGCTGCGGCTACCAGCACAACGATGCCTTCCCCGGCAGCCACCCCCTGTACGCCGGTCCTCTGGGCTACAACGGCTCCAAGGCAGGCATGGAACTCATCGCCAAGGCTGACGTGGTGCTCGCACTGGGCACCCGCCTGAACCCCTTCTCCACCCTGCCCGGCTACGGCATTGACTACTGGCCTGCCAACGCCGCCATCATTCAGGTTGACATCAACCCCGACCGCATCGGCCTGACCAAGACCGTCAGCGTCGGTATCGTCGGCGATGCCAAGAAGGTTGCCCGGAGCATTCTCGCCAAGCTGGCACCCACTGCCGGTGATGCCGGTCGCGAAGAGCGCAAGGCACTCATTGCTCAGACCAAGGCTGCATGGGACAAGGAACTGGCTTCCATGGACCACGAGCAGGACGATCCCGGCACCAGCTGGAACGAGCGCGCCCGCACCCGTGAGCCCGAAAAGCTCACCGCCCGCATGGCATGGCGCGTAATCAAGGAAGTGATGCCCGAAGGTTCCATCATCTCCACCGATATCGGTAACAACTGCGCCATAGGCAACGCGTACCCGACCTTCGAAGAAGGCCGCAAGTACCTTGCTCCCGGCATGTTCGGTCCCTGCGGTTACGGCTTCCCCGCCATTCTGGGTGCCAAGATCGCCAAGCCTGAAGCTCCCGTAATCGGCTTTGCCGGTGACGGTGCGTTCGGCATCTCCATGAACGAAATGGCTGCCTGCGGCCGTAAGGACTGGCCCGCCATCACCATGGTCATCTTCCGCAACTACCAGTGGGGCGCTGAAAAGCGTAACACCACCCTGTGGTACGATGACAACTTCGTGGGTACCGAACTGAACACCAACGTATCCTACGCCAACGTAGCCAAGGCGTGCGGTGTAGACGGTTGTCAGGCTTCCACCGCCGAAGAACTGCGCGAAAAGCTCGCTGCAGCCGTGAAGGCACAGATGGAAGAAGGCAAGACCACCTTCATCGAAATCCTGAACAATCAGGAACTCGGCGAACCTTTCCGTCGTGACGCCATGAAGAAGCCCGTTCCCGTAGCAGGCATCTGCAAGGACGACATGCGCTCCTAAGAGGGAGACGGAACCCGAACTCCACTAGCTCACCAACCCCTCCTTCCGGTGGCAGCCGTTGCGCCCAACAGCCGCTGCCACCGGAGGAGACGTTTTACACGGGGCCTTAATACCCGATGAGACGCACAACCGCCGCCTAAGTACCTTCAGGCGGCGGTCTCATGTGCACGATCCGGCAACGGGAAATATAGGGCTACTGACACATACCGGTTGCACGGATCTGCCAGATCTCTCGCCCCGCTATCTGCCTGTTCATATGGAACGCATTACACACCACTCATGTAAAGCCGTCTGAACTCCTCATACCGCTTGCGGTTCACACCGAAATCCCAATAACCTGAGCGTGAAGCAGAACGGTAGTGCACCATTCCGGTTTCCTCTTCGATGTACAATTCAACATCATCCTTGAAGTGGAAAAGACGGCTCACGAACACAACGTGCACATACACATCTTCCTGCTTTTCAACACTGTTGTGCCCCATGGTGGCAAAAGTCTTCAAAATCAGCGCCATGGTCTGCTGCCTGTCTCCCTTCATGGGTAACGCAGGCACCTGACGGGAAGCATCTCCGCTCAGGCTAGAAACCGCATTGGGCGAAGAAGGCAACGGCGCAAGCCGCCCTGCGGCACCAGTTTCCACAGTTGCATTTGCCTGCACCATACCCGCCTCCGTTCCGTGTCCGGGCGCATTCTGCGCACTTGTACTTGAACACCCTGCCAGCATAAGAACCATTACAACCATTCCCAACGCTACCCGCTTCATGGCCGTGCTCCCAATCGTTAGTTATTCCGGACCTTACAGGGCACAAGGCCCACATGTAGCCTATTCCGACATTTCTGTTGGTTTTCCCAACAAATTCAGCGTTATTGCTTTCACAACATCCCGAATACATGAAATTTTATTGTAGCATATATTTTGCAGCAAAGCCAACCAAGGGAGGACACACTATGAAAAACACCCATACCCTTCTCATTATCCTTCTGATTACAGTCATTACCGGACTCATGCCCGTTTCTCGCGCGCATGCCCTTTTCATTGAATACACGGAAACGTATACGGACGGATCTTCGCAACCTTTCGGGGAGTATCCGTGGCTTTCAGCCAACTTTGCAGACTACGCCCCCGGCGAAGTTCTGCTTACCCTGAGGGCGGTTAACCTGACCGACGCAGAGTTTGCCACCTCGTGGTTCTTCAACTTCAACCCGCTGAAGAATGTCAACCAGCTGAATATCCAGTATCTTGAAGGCACGGCTGCAGCTTCAGTGACCATTGACCCCGACCTTATCTCAGCGGGGGCAAACGTCACCATGCCCATCAGCATCGACTTTGCCACTTCGGCCGGTTCGTCCAAGGCAAAGAAGGCCGCACTCGACCGGTTTGAAGCAGGCGACTACACAGTCTTCCTGCTCTCCGGACTTGATGATCTTACGGCAAAGGATTTCAACACCATTTACTCGAGTAAAGGCCTTGATTACCTTTCCGTTGTCCACATTCAGGGCATCGGGGAAGGTAGCGCGTGGGTAAAGGATGGAACGCCCGTGCCTGCGCCTGAGCCCCAGACATGGATTCTCATGGGTTCCGGACTGGTCCTTCTGGTCATAGGCAGCCGCCGGATGAGAAAGAATCAGGCAACGGCCGGAGCGTAACGGGCTTGAATAAGCTCTGGATGGTCATAACAGACCAGCGGGCCGGAACAGGCCGGAGCGAATATAGCGGACCGAACGAGCTGGTCGGACAGGTCTAAATGGCCGAACCAGCCAGACTGCCAGTCGAAATCAGTTGAGATCGGTTGAGATCAGTTAAGCCTGACGGGGCAGACAGAACGTGCGAACCTGACTTCAGTCACATGAGCCGAGCTGAAGGGACCACAGTAAGCCGAGCCAATCAGCTGCTGGCCAACTCCCCTGCTTCATCATGGATACAGCAAACACAAACCTGCCCATACCGGCCGTTTTCTGGCAACAAAAAAGCCCCCGCTAACGCGGGGGCTTCGTGATTCGCTTTTCGAACGTTCGCTTAGTAGCGGGGACGGCTCGGACGGCTCTCACGGGGCTGAGCTTCGTTAACCTTGAGGTCACGACCGCCAATACCCTTACCATTCAGTGCCTGAATGGCCTGTGCTGCACCGGCATCGTCCATTTCCACAAAGCCGAAGCCGCGGGAGCGACCGGTTTCGCGGTCAGAGATGACACGGGCGGAAATCACTTCACCGAATTCAGCGAAGAGGTTACGAAGATCCGCATCAGTGGTGGACCAAGCCAGATTGCCGACATAAATGTTCTTAGCCAAGTGAATAACTCCAAAATAAAAAAGGGAAGGGGATGTGCTGCCGTCCTCCAGAGCCTACTCAAGAAAATACAGCACCGCTATTGTTTAGAAATCCACTTATACTCTCCTGACACGGATAGTCAACACTTATTTTCGTTTACATCAGATTTATTTCCGCCCGCAACCTATCATAAATCATGAACAATTTTATTCAACCCAAAAACAGTTCAAAAAAAGATGATACTAACATCCACTCCACATGCCTTTTCCGGCCATTTATCTCCCACTAACAATCCACCACGCCCACACTGTATCGTCATCAAACCATTCGCCACGCAAGCAACCCATAATACACCGGCTATTAACAAAATATTCCACAACTCTCCGGCAGCTCCCTAAATAAACACTAATAATTGAAAAGCGGAGTAACCGCACCCCTGCTTTCCCCGTATTTCCACGTATCGATACGTTTCCAACCACGCTTCAGGAAAACTGGCATGCACATACTCTCTCAACGTCTCAGACGATTCAGAAACATCGTGGCGGCAGAGGTGCTCAACCTCGCCTATACCGGAAAGGCCAATGTCGTCTCTTCCAACGCGCTGTTCATCCATATCCCGCACAACGCCGGAGAGGCGATCTCCAGCGCCTTCGGCCTGTCGTCATCAGATCATTATACAGCACGGGAACTGAACTGGTGGATGGGCAAACGCTGTTACGAGCGCTTCTTTACCTTCTGCTTTGTCCGCAACCCGTATGACCGATTCCTCTCCCTGTACCGCAACGCACGCTCTCCCCGCGAAGAAAGCGAACACAGCGCTGCCGACTATGAACTTCTGCGTAATGCCGACCTTGAAACATGCGCAGAGCTGCTCCTGCTGGGCAAATTGTCCAGGCAGTGGCACCCGCAGACAAGCTGGTTTCTCAATGACACGGGTGAGATCATTGTGGATTACATCGGGCGCTATGAAACGCTGAACGAAGACCTTGCCTTCGTATCGCAGCGCATATGCGGTGAATACCTGCTCATGCCGGACAGACACACCGCCGGAAACGACAAGGCCTACCGCAGAATACTCCCCGACAGCGTGACTGATGCGCTGAGCCGGTACTATATGCAGGATATGGCAATGCTCGGTTACACCTTCTGAGCCGCCGGACACATCAGGCGTCGCATCGGCAACGGACAAAGCGCGAAGCTGCGGAAACGTTGCCTTATTTCCACTCTGTCCCCATTGACAAAAGCGCTCTCTCGCGGAAAGGTAGCCCTCTACAAGACCATTCGGATGCCTCGTGCCTGCTTCACTGAATACGATTCAGGCCGTGCCCGATTACGCAATACTTTCTTGAACCGAAGGGATGGACCATGGAAATTTCTCTGAATCTGCTGCCGGAATCCGAACGTCGGCATTCCGTTCTCAAGGGCATGGACAGCCTGCCCTTTGGCAAGCTTCGCTGCGACCACATGCTTGTCATGGACTACGCCAACAAGGAATGGTCCAATCCGCGCATTGTTCCCTACGGTGACTTCAGCGTTCCCCCCGGAGCCATCGCACTGCACTACGGCCAGGCCATCTTTGAAGGCGCCAAGGCATTCCGCCATGAAGACGGCGAAATCTACACCTTCCGCTTTGAAAAGAATGCCGAACGCCTGAACAGATCTGCCGACATCATGTGCATGCCCCACGTTCCCGTGGACATGCAGGTGCAGGGACTCATGCGGCTTCTGGACATAGAGCGCGAATGGTGCCCCACCATTCCCGAATCTTCGCTCTACATCCGCCCCTTCCTGTTCGCCACCGAAGATGCTCTCGGCGTAAAGCCCAGCGACAAATTCACTTACTGCATCATGCTGTCGCCCAGCGGCCCCTACTACGCAGGCGGCTTCAACAAGACCGTTACCCTGCTGATCACCGAACAGTTCCACCGTGCCACCCCCGGCGGCACCGGCGCCGCCAAGGCGGCGGGCAACTATGCCGCATCGCTGCGCGCACAGCTGTTCGCACAGTCCAAGGGGGCCGCTCAGGTACTGTATCTTGATGCATCCAACACCTATCTTGAAGAAGTGGGCGCCATGAACCACTTCCACGTCATGCGCGACGGCAGCGTGGTCATTCCCGAATTCACGGATACCATTCTGCAGTCCATCACGTCTGAATCGGTTCTGGAACTGCTGCCCAACGCCCGTCAGGAACGTGTGAAGCTCAGCGACTTCGTCGCCATGGTCAAGTCCGGCGAAATCACTGAAGCGGGCGGCTTCGGCACCGCAGCCGTTATCACCCCCGTGGGCAAGTACATCACCGACGAAGGCGACTCCTTCACAGTGGGCGACGGCTCCATCGGTCCCGTTACCCGCAAGCTGTACGAAACCTACACCGGCATCCAGAAGGGCGCCCTGCCCGACACCAAGGGCTGGCTCACGAAGGTTCCGCACTTCTAGACCTCAAGGCCAGACGATTAGAACACGAAAGCCCCGCATTGCTGCGGGGCTTTTCTGCTGACAACGTCATTTCTGGTATTTTTCGGCTCCGCCGGGCAGGAACCTAACGTTCCTGCACCTCGTATATGCGATGAAAATCCGTTTTGGATCTCGATCCCGGCTTACCGGGAATACGGTTTTACTGAAAACGAAGGTTTGGCGTTAACCTAAAGCCCCGCATTGCTGCGGGGCTTTTCTGTTTCATGCGAGGCGTCCGTGCTCTCTATGGCAGGATTGGCAAAGCTGGCCGGACGGGGCTGGCGGATTCGGCCCATTCAGCAGAACATTCAGCAGCGGGCGCACCGGCTATTTCTTGCCGTTCTTGCGCTCCCACCAGCTGCGGTCCGGTCCTATGAACCACCAGTCGGTATGATCCGTCTCCGAAATGGTCTGAGCCAGCGCATTCCCCTGCGGGGTGCGCAGACGCTGCAGGGCAGATTCCATCCACTTTCCCGCATACTTGTTGCCCAGATCAAGCTCCTGCTTCAGGTTCAGGATAAGGTCTATCTGGTCGGCATCATGAGCAAGCTGTGCCTCAACGGAACGGGATTCTTCCAGCTCGTCCCACAGTCCGAGAACCGTATCTTCAAGACCGGTTCCTTCCGTGGCGTGCTCCATGGCGGCGCGGGGCTTGGTGGTATTGTAAATGCGGTTCACGTAGTTGAAGTCGCCGATACGGGCCTCATGAAAATCGTGAAAGAGGCACATCATGGCTGTATGCTCGGCATCAACACCCGCTTCCCTTGCCAGCACCCAGCCTATGACCGCTGTGCGGAAGGAGTGCTCTGCCACATTTTCATTGCCCGTTCCAAGAAACTGGTACCCGCTCCTCGGCGTCTTGCGCAGCATACCCGCCTCGAACAAGAAATCAGCCAGACGTGTGAGCCGGTCTCTGCCCTGCAGGTTCTGTTGCGGATTGCATGCTGTCATTGTCATCTCCTGTATCTGTCGCCCGAGCGGGGCGGAATGAAGCCCTTGGCTTACCCCCTTTTCCCTCCCCTGTATAGTCGCCCTGTTTCTCTGGACGGCTCACCAGCACAGCCGGAATCCTGTTCAACTCCAGTTAAAATATTGCGAAGGGAAGCTTGACAGCAGTACGCCATAGCCATATTGCTATATGGCAATATGGAGATACGACATGACAGAACTGGATATTTTCACCCGAGTGTCCAAGGCCATTTCCGATCCCGGTAGAATCAAGATTCTGAAAATGCTCGAAGTCCGTGAGATGTGCGCCTGCGAGATCGTTGCAGCGTTGAATCTGGCGCAGCCCACGGTTTCCAAGCATCTCAAACAACTCACGGAAGCAGGCCTGATAACCGCCCGAAGGGAAGGTTCATGGATGCACTTCCGACTGGCAGAAGACACGGTCGCGGCAGACAGCGCCGAAAACAGCCCGGCCGCCATACGTGCATCCGTTCTGGGCATTCTGAGGACGCATCTGAATAACGATCCCGCCATACGCGTCCTGCGTCTGCAACTGCCTGAACTGTCACCCGAAAAATTGCAATGCAGCAAGGGGTAAGTCATGGATAAACCGGAATCATTCCCGCAGGGCTGCGGTTGCGGCAAGGGTGCTGCACCACGCCCTGCCGACGGTCATTTTGCACAGGCCGTTTTCGGCCAGCCTGTTCCCCCGGCCCAACCGGCACCATCCGGACAACCGGCGCCATCGGCCCAACCTGCTCCCTCGGGCAAATTCGCGGCCTCGGCATTCGGTGCTCCGCAAACAGATCAGGGATCGACCAGCCCCCTTGCGGGCGGTTGCGCCTGTCAGCGCACCACCGCTCCCACCAGCGTACAGCGTGGAAAGGCTGTGTATCTGCTCACAGGCACAACGCTTCTGCTGCTGTGGTTTGCGCTCTACCAGCAGCTCGCGCCCATGGCACGAGCTGCAACGGACATGATTCCCGGCCTTGAACAAGGCAGCCACTGGTATGAGGCCATTGCCTTTTTCCTGTATGATACGCCCAAGGTGCTCATGCTGCTCATGCTTGTCGTATTCGGCATCGGCATGCTCAGAACATGGGTCACGCCCCAGCGCACCAGAAAACTGCTGGCCGGAGACCGGGAGTCCGCAGGCAATGTGCTTGCCGCCCTGCTCGGCGTTGTCACCCCCTTCTGCTCCTGCTCCGCCGTCCCGCTGTTTCTGGGCTTTGTAGCTGCGGGAGTGCCGCTCGGCGTCACCTTCTCCTTTCTCGTCTCCGCCCCCATGGTCAACGAAATAGCGCTGGTGCTGCTCTACGGCCTTTTCGGCTTCAAGGTTGCCGCCATCTATTTTGCCACGGGTGTCGGCATTGCCATCGTGGCCGGATGGATTCTGGGTCGCATGAAACTCGACAACTGGCTGGAGCCATGGGTGCTTCAGGTACGGAACGATGCGGAAGAAAAAGCCCCCCTCTACCGCGACTGGCGTGACAGAATCGACTTTGGCCTCAACTCCGTAAAGGACATTGTCGGCAAGACGTGGAAGTACATCATTCTGGGTATCGCAGCCGGTGCGGGCATACATGGTTTCGTCCCGCAGGGATTCATGGCGGGCATCATGGGAGCCGAAGCATGGTGGAGCGTTCCCGCCGCTGTTCTGGTCGGCATTCCCCTCTACGCCAACGCCGCTGGCATCATTCCCATAGTCTCTGCCCTGCTGGGCAAGGGTGCCGCCCTCGGCACTGTTCTGGCCTTCATGATGTCAGTGATTGCTCTCAGTTTTCCTGAAATGGTAATCCTCAGAAAGGTGCTTACCAAAAAGCTCATCGCCGTGTTTGCCGCAACGGTCGGCACCGGAATACTGGTGGTAGGTTACCTGTTCAACGCCATACTCTAACTTGGGGAAAACACATGGACACCTGCACGGAAGACATTCTGCAAGCTGAAGATGATGCGACAGTATGTTACTGCAATCAGGTGACCAAGAAGGAAGTGATAGCCCTCATCCGGCAAGGCAATTCCGACCTTGCCGTGCTCAAAAGACTCATGGGGGCCGACGGCAGCCGCTGCCCCGAACTTTCTCCCCGTGGCCGGTGCTGCACACCGGAAATAGTCCGCCTGCTGCGCCATGAAAAAGGCATGCTCCCCATGGCATAACTGACAGAACAAAGAAGGCCCCGCAAACGCGGGGCCTTTCAGACTGCTGACAAAGTCATTTCTGGTATTTTTTGGCTCCGCCGGGCAGGAACCTAACGTTCCTGCACCTCGTATAAGCGATGTAAATCCGTTTTTTGGACTTCAGCTCCGGCTTAACGGGAATACGGTTTTACTGAAAACGAAGGTTTGTCATTAACCTGGAAGGCCCCGCAAACGCGGGGCCTTTTCATGTACGTTGTCATATTGACTTGCTAGCGGCTTCCCCACCGCTTGCCGAATACCCAGAACAGAATCAGCGTGACCACGGCGCCAAGCGTATCGGCCAGCATGTCCTTCTGGGCATCCCAGATATCGCCCTGACTGCCAAGAAATTCAATTCCGGCCTCGCCACCTTCGGCCACGGCGTACCACCATTCGATAATCTCATACCCTGCCGCAATGGACATGATGAAAAAAAGTCCGAAGAAGGTGGTGACAATGGGCCCGGCCAGTTTGCGGCGGATGAACAGTTCTGCCATGGGGTATGCGTAGAATCCTACGGAGAAGTGACCGATGCGGTCAAAGTGATTGCGCTGCGAACCCAGCAGTTCAGAAATCCATCCGAACGGCACGTTGGCAAAGGTGAAATGGCCCCCGATGGTATGCCAGAACAGCCACACAGCCATAAGGCCGTATGCCACGTTGGAAAACCGGAACCACCTGTAGGTGGCAACGAGCAGAAGAAAGACAAAGGCCACGGGAATGACCTCGGCTATCCACACTGCGCGGGAAACCGGATTGATGGCAAGAAGCCCGAAAAACACGGTGAATACCGCGGCAAGAACCAGAGGGAAATTATCTGCTGTAACTTTAAAACGCATAAGTACCTGCCTGCATGGAGTAGTATATATGTGCCACTGTGCATCAGCATGAAGGTAAAGTAAACAACGTCAGCGGTAAGCCATGCCCGCCTGAGGAACACCAAAAGGAGCACCCAAAAAAGAAGGGCCGCCTTGCGGCGGCCCTGAATCACGGAGTCTGAACTCCCACCCCCCATGTGGTGGTCGTTAGCCACCGAGGAGCTGCATGGCCATTCTGGGCAGGCTGTTTGCCTGAGACAGCATGGCTACTGCGGCCTGGGTGAGAATCTGCTGGCGGACGAATTCCGTCATTTCGGACGATACGTCAACGTCGGAGATTCGGGATTCTGCAGCCTGCAGGTTTTCGGACTGAATCTGCAGGTTGGAAATGGTGTTTTCCAGACGGTTCTGCAGAGCACCGAGGTTGGCGCGGATCTTGTCCTTGGAAATAATCGCGTTTTCGATACCTACCAGAGCCTGCTGAGCGGCAGACTGGGTGGAAATGGTGTAACCCTGATTGGTAGCGGAAGCCTGGTTGCCAAGGCCGAGAGCAGACGCGGTAGCGGTACCGATCTTGATGTAGTAGTAGTCTTCCGCGCTGTCATTCTTAGTACCGAAGTGGATCTTCATCTTGCCGGTAGACTGCATAGCAGAACCGCTGTGGGTGTCGCTGGACAGGTTACCGTTGAGCAGATGGATGCCGTTGAAGTCGG